>JAFQRI010000138.1 GCA_017410185.1 Oscillibacter sp.
CCCTGCTTGTCAACTGTTTTTTGAAGAAAATTTTCCCTTTTTTCATCTTTTTTTGGCGCTTTCCTCCCTTTTGGGTAACACCTTTCTTCCCCGCCCCCGGTACTTGACAAATCCCCTCTTTCCTTTCCGCCAGATCTCCTGTATAATACATTTATATTATAGTGAAAATCACAATACCGAAAGGAGACATACATATGAGATATACCATTCAGGGCGACTCTACCCCCGTTGTCATCTGCGAGCTGAACGCAGGCGAAGCCATGATCACGGAGCGGGGCTCCATGGTCTGGATGAGCCCCAATATGGAGATGCAGACCTCCGCCGGCGGCTTTGGCAAGGCCTTCGGCCGGATGTTCTCCGGCGAGTCCATCTTCCAGAACACCTACACTGCCCGGGGCGGGCAGGGTCTCATCGCCTTTGCCTCCAGCTTCCCCGGCTCCATCCGCGCCATCGAGATCACCCCCGACAAACCTGTCATCTGCCAGAAATCCGCCTTCCTTGCCGCGGAGCAGGGTGTGGAGCTTTCCACCTTCTTCCAGCGCAAGGGCATGGTGGGCTTCTTCGGCGGCGAGGGCTTTATTTTGCAGAAGCTCTCCGGCCGGGGCCTTGCCTTCATCGAGATCGACGGTCACGCCGTGGAATACGATCTCAAGCCCGGCCAGCAGCTCATCGTGGATACGGGCAACCTTGCCATGGCGGAGCCTACCTGCTCCATCGACGTGCAAACCGTCAAGGGCGCCAAGAACATCTTCTTCGGCGGCGAAGGTCTTTTCAACACCGTGGTCACCGGCCCCGGCCGCATCACACTGCAGACCATGCCCCTGTCCGCCTTTGTGGGCACCATCGCCGCCGCCCTGCCCAGCAAGGATTAAAGGAAGGAGCGGCTGTTTATGCGCATCATGGCCATTGACTATGGCGACGCCCACACCGGTATCGCCATCTCCGACCCCACCGGCTTTCTCGCCGGCTACACCACCGTCATCACTGCCTACCGTCCCGAGGTGGTGGCAGAGGGCATTGCAAAGCTCGTGAAGGACCACGGCGTGGAGGAACTGGTGCTGGGCTACCCCAAGAATATGGACGGCACCCTCGGCCCCCGGGCCGAAAAGGCAGAAAACATGAAGAGACTGCTGGAGGAGATGATCGGCCTCCCTGTCGTCCTTTGGGATGAGCGCCGCACCACCATCGACGCCCACCAGATCCTGATGGCAGGCGGCAAAAACGCCAAGAAGCGGAAAAAGGTGGTGGACGCTGTCGCTGCCTCTCTCATTCTGGAGGGGTATCTCACCTTTAAGAAAAGCCAGCGATAATATTCTGATTTTACAAAAGGACGAGCGGTGATCCGAACCGGATCCACCGCTCGTCCTTATTGAATTTAGTTTTTATTTCCCGGCCAGCTCCTTCAGTGCCCAAAGCACGCACCGCCCGGTCATGCAGGCCGTTTCATAGTCGATGGTCTGGGGAATATCATCTTCGCCATGATACTCCGGCGGCAGCACCGGAAGTCCATCTTCCACTACCCGCCAGCATACGTTGGCACTGTCCAGTCCCCACTGATGAAAGGTCACGTGGTCGCTCTCTCCTCCGTGCACCACCGGCATTTCTGTCTCATAAAGTGCCCGGCAGGCCGCTCCCACCGCCTGGCTGACGGCATTATCCAAAGGCTCCAGAAAATTGCCCTCCTGATAGCCCGTATCCGTCCTTCCGCCCAGGGTGCAGCAGACCAGCTGTCCCTCTCCGGCGCTGGCGGCACTGATGTCCATATTGATGACTCCCTGATGCCGCTCCAGCTCCTTGGGAGACAATCCCTCCAGATAAGCTCTGGACCCATGGTATCCGTTCTCCTCAGAGCCAAGGAACACAATGCGCACTTCTGCTCCCAATTCGTCCTGCCAGGTAACCAGATCCCGCGCCACCTCCAGCAAAATGGCCACAGCAGATGCATTATCCCGGGCGCCGGGGGAGGTCTCGATGCTGTCATAATGGGCAGTGACGCACCAGATAGGTGCCTCCGCATCCACGCCGCACACCGCCATAAGATTCTCGCTGTACACCCCGGGATATCCCTCAAATCCACTGCGGCTCAGGGTGCCCGCAGTATAGGAAAAGCCCATCTGCTCCAACCTGTCCTCCAGCCAGTCGCAGGTCTCCTTTTCCTTGTCCGTGCCTGCCGGACGCACACCGATGACATCGCATTGATACTCGGTGTCCTTCCGGATCTGCGCTTCCTGCAGGGGGAAGGGTCCTGCCCCACAGCCGGACAGGCTCAGCAGCAGCAAGGCGATCAAAAATGCGCAAGCCCCTTGCTTCATATGCTCAGGAAATAAACATGGCGTCGCCGAAGGAGAAGAAACGATATTTCTCTCTCACAGCCTCCTCATAGGCCGCAAGGGTCTGCTCCCGGCCCGCAAGGGCGGAGACCAGCATGATGAGGGTGGATTCCGGCAGGTGGAAGTTGGTCACCAGCGCGTCCAGCACCTTGAAGCGGTAGCCGGGATAGATGAAGATATTCGTCCAGCCTGCCTTGGCCTCCATGTGTCCGTCCTCCGCCGCCCAGGATTCCACCGTGCGGCAGGAGGTGGTGCCAACGCACACCACCCGCCCCCCATGGGCCTTGGTTCGGTTGATGAGGTCTGCCGTCTCCTGAGGAATGGTGCAGAACTCGCTGTGCATCTCGTGACCCTCGATGGTCTCCTCCTTCACGGGGCGGAAGGTGCCAAGACCCACATGGAGGGTCACATATCCGATCTCCACGCCCTTTTCCTTGATCTTCTCCAGCAGCTCCGGGGTGAAGTGGAGGCCCGCCGTGGGGGCGGCAGCACTGCCTACCACCTTGGAATACACCGTCTGATAGCGCTCCCGGTCCTGCAGCTCCTCCTTGATGTAGGGAGGCAGAGGCATCTTGCCAAGGCGCTCCAGCACCTCAAGGAAGATCCCCTCATAGTCAAAGCGGACAAGGCGGTTGCCGCCCTCCAGCTCTCCCACCACCTCGGCGGTGAGAGCGCCGTCACCAAAGCTGAGCTTGGCTCCGGTGCGCATCTTGCGGCCCGGCCGCACCAGACACTCCCAGGTCTTGTCCCCCCGGTCAATGAGCAGCAGCACCTCGCAGGCGCCGCCCCCGGGAAGCCTCTGGCCCAGGAGACGTGCCGGCAGCACCCGGGAATCGTTGAGGATCAGACAGTCACCGGCGCGGAGATAATCCACCAGCTCGTAGAAATGGTGGTGCTCCACGGCGCCGCTTTCCTTGTTCAGCGTCATCAGGCGGGAGGTATCCCGCTGCGCGATGGGGGTCTGGGCGATCAGCTCCTCCGGCAGGTCGTAGTAAAAATCACTGGTTTTCATGGTTCTCCTGTTCTCACTTGACCTTTACGTCAGTGTAATAGAATGTGAGGATCTCCTCATAGTCGTAATCCATCTCTGCCATGGCCTTGGCGCCGTACTGGCTCAAGCCCACATTGTGGCCCCAGCCCGTGCCGGCAATGGTGAACTTACCATCGGAAGAGGAGGTCTTTCCGGATCCGGAACCGTCGATGGAGGTGGTCCCGTCCTCCGTGAGGACATAGAGGGTGCCGCCATCCAGCCGTTCCGTCCCGTCCGCCGTGATCACATAGACGTCCTCCAATGTAGAAAGGGTGTCCCCCTCGTCATTGATATAGTATTTCACGCTCTTGCCCTTGCCGTTGATCTCATAGCGCAGGCTCTGGACGGATTTATTATAGGTGGCGGAGGAAAACACCGTCCGGCAGGTGTCGCCCTTGACGGTGGCGGTGCCGCCGCTTCCCTCAAAGGTCACCTTGTAGACGTTGCCCTCGGGGGTATATTCGCTGATGTAGACATTTTTCACCGTGCCTACCTTGTAGCCCTTGTTTTTCAGGATATAGGTCAGCTCATCGGCGGAATAGGTGACGCTCCACTCATAGTTGGGGATGGAGATCTCCCCCTCATAGGGGTCTTCCACGCCCTGCAGATACCCCACCTTGCCGCCCCACACATAGTAGGAACCGGAGGTCGCGCCGCCGTTGGAGGAATGGTACACTGCGTCCGCCGCCAGCTCACCGTCATACCACAGGCACTCCCCTTCCGTCTTCTCCACGGCCTTATCGCTGGTATCCGTGGGATAGCGGCTGTTGTTGCCCCGGCCCAGATAGGTCTGGCAGCAGGTGGTGGTGCATACATCAAAGCCGTAGGAGGAGGCGTGCTTTGTGGCGCCGCATACAAAAGAGCGGGCGCACACCGCCTGGGCCTTCAGGGCCTCGATGGGCCACGAGCCGCTCATCTCATAGGGGATCACGCCCTGCACATACTCCTCCAGATCCACCACATTGATCACATGGAGGTCGCCGCCGGTAACTCTGGGATAGGAAAAGCCGCCGGGATACTTGTAGCCCTTGAACCATGTGGCGGTGGGCTCCTTTTTCTTCTCCCGCATGGGCTGCACGCCGAAATCATAAATGCCGCTGCAGTCAAACTCAAAGAGGACCTCCGTGGTGCGGGTCACCGTCACCACAATGCCGGTGGAGGAGGACTTTTCCACGGAAAACTCCAGCCCCTTCATGGCGCTGCGGCTGAAGGTGGCTACCTCCAGCTCCTCTTCCTCGCTCTTGGAGCCGTCCTCTTCCCGCTTGCCGCTGTCCTCCTCCGAAGGCTCCTCCCCGGCAGGAGGCTCTTCCCCGGCGGGAGGCTCTTCCTCGGCGGGAGGCTCTTCCCCTGCGGGAGGCTCTTCCTCTGCGGGAGGCTCTTCCTCTGCGGGAGGCTCTTCCTCTGCGGGAGGCTCTTCCTCAGCAGGAAGCTCTTCTTCCTTGACAGGAGGCTCTTCCTCGGCAGGAGGCTCTTCTTCCTCCTCATCGCTGAGCCAATCCAGCTCCTCCAGTTCCTCCTTCGCCTCGGCCTTGCTCTCAAAGCAGCCGATGCGCACCACATATTCTCCGTCGATATAGGCGGGGTATCCGTCATAATCCCAGGCAAAATCCTGTGCCTCCTCGAAATCCTCGAACCCGGAGACCTGAATGTGCCACGCCCCCAGAACAGAGTGCTTGCCGGAGGGCTCATCGGCGGAATAAGTACCGTCCTTGCTCATATAGATAGTACCGGCGGCAGTCATGGAGATGGCAATTTCATCCGTCTCGCCCACAGCATAAAAATCCCGGTCCTCATCGAACCAGCCAAACTCATAACCCTCGCCCACCGCGTTTTCCAGATTGGCGGAAAACATGGCCGATGAGCCGTAGCGCAGGCCCACCTTCACCATGTCATTTTCCACCGCGGAGGCGCTCACCGTCTCCAGGGCGAAAAATGTCACAACAAACAGCAGCGTCATCAGCTTCTTTTTCATGGAACCTCCCTATTCTACCGCCCTTGACGGGGGAAACAAATCGTGGTACTATACTTTCAAAATACAAATGTTCACGTATCGCGAACACACTTGCATATCCCAATTAAAAGTAGTATAGTACAATTTACCCTTATATTCAACCAAAATCCGACGAAAATCCAAAGGGTTTTCCCGGCATAAGCAGGAGGAATACATATGAAGCAGTATAAAGTTGGTATCATCGGCGGCACCGGCATGGTGGGTCAGCGTTTCATCACCCTGATGGAGAACCATCCCTGGTTCCAGCTCACCGCCATTGCGGCCAGTTCCCGCAGCGCCGGCAAGACCTATGAAGAGGCCGCGGGCAGCCGCTGGGCGCTGGATATCCCCATGCCTGAGGAAGCCAAAAACATCATGGTGCTGGACGCTGAGGCTGACGCCGAAAAGCTGGCAGAGCTGGTGGACTTCTGCTTCTGCGCCGTGGACATGAAGAAGGAAGAGATCCGCGCTCTGGAGGAGAAGTACGCCAGGCTGGAGTGCCCCATCGTTTCCAACAACTCCGCCCACCGCTGGACGGAGGATGTTCCCATGGTGGTGCCCGAGCTGAATGCCGAGCACATTGAAATCATTGAAGCCCAGCGCAAGCGCCTTGGCACCAAGCGGGGCTTCGTGGCGGTGAAGAGCAACTGCTCTCTCCAGAGCTACGTTCCCGCTCTCACCCCCCTGCGCAAGTACGGTCTGGAAAGCGCTCTGGTTTGCACCTATCAGGCCATCTCCGGTGCCGGCAAGACCTTCCAGCGCTGGCCCGAGATGGTGGATAACTGCATCCCCTACATCGGCGGCGAGGAGGAAAAGAGCGAGCGTGAGCCCATGAAGCTCTGGGGCCATATCGAGGGTGACAAGATCGTCAACGCCGACGATGTGTCCATCACCGCCCAGTGCTTCCGCGTGGCCTGTCAGGACGGTCACATGGCCGCCGTCTTTATGAAGTTCAAGGACGGCTGCAAGCCCTCCATCGACCAGATCAAGGCCGACTGGGCCGCCTTCCGTGGCCCCGCACAGGAGCTGGAGCTGCCCTCCGCTCCCAAGCAGTTCCTCCACTATTTTGAGGAGGAGAACCGTCCCCAGACTCGTCTGGACCGTAACCTTGAGGGCGGCATGGCCATCTCTCTGGGCCGCCTGCGTGAGGATAGCCAGTACGACTATAAGTTCGTGGGCCTCAGCCACAACACCCTCCGCGGCGCTGCCGGCGGCGCGGTGCTGCTGGCAGAGCTGCTGTGCGCCAAGGGCTACATCGAAGCCAAGTAATCCCACACTACCAAAGAAAGCGGACGCCGGAGGCGTCCGCTTTTTGCGTCCAATATCCTCAAAAGGAGTGGTTTTTCTGTGAAGCAGCCTATCTTTACAGGCGTTGCAACTGCTATCATTACGCCATTTAAGGGCGGCATGGTAGACTACAACGCCCTCGCCCGCCAGCTGGACTTCCAGATCAAAGGCGGCGTGGACGCCATCGTGGTCTGCGGCACCACGGGGGAAGCCTCCACCATGAGCTATCACGAGCGATTGCGCACCATCGAATACTGCGTAGAGCATGTGAACGGCCGTGTTCCGGTGATCGCCGGCAGCGGCTCCAACTCCACAGAAAACGCCGTCGCCCTCTCCCGGGACGCCCGCCGCTCCGGCGCCAACGCCCTCCTCACCGTTACTCCCTACTATAACAAAGCAACTCAGGCAGGGCTGATCCGCCACTTTTCCGTCATTGCCGACGCTGTGGATATCCCCCTCATTCTCTACAGCGTCCCCTCCCGCACAGGGGTGGCCATCGCGCCGGAGACCTATGCCGCCCTCGCCCGCCACGGCAACATCGCCGGCACCAAGGAGGCCAGCGGCAGTCTTACCACCGTGGCGCGCACCCGTGCCCTCTGCCCTGCCGACTTTTCCATCTGGTCGGGGAACGACGATGAAACAGTGCCCATCTGGGCCCTTGGGGGAAAGGGCGTGATCTCCGTTGCGGCAAACCTTATCCCGGAGAAAATGCACCGCCTCACCACGCTGTGCGCCAAGGGAGACTTTGCCGCCGCCGGACAGCTGCAGGTGCAGCTCAAGGCCTTCATCGATATGCTCTTTTGCGAGGTGAACCCCATCCCCGTGAAAACCGCCATGGCGGAGCTGGGGTGGGACTACGGCGAGCTGCGTTTGCCCCTGTGCAAGCCCTCGGAGGAGCATCTCGCCCTCATCCGCAAGACTCTCGCCGACTACAATCTTTATCCCGAAACTGAGTGAATCGCTCTGTTGAGGGAGAGCTTGATAGCCCCGGCACGCCCTCCCCCGTAGGGGCGGCTATCAGCCGCCCGCCCCTGCATCCTTTCCACCTTCCACCAACGAAAATATCCGCTGGGGAACAGGCATTTCACCTCCGGCAGCCTTCCATCCGGCAAGAAAGGAGATGCGCACCATTTCAAACAGTGCGCTTTCTGCTTCATCGTATTCCCGCCGATCCAGAAAGTTGGAAAAAGCTTCTTCAAAGGTGTTGTTCATCATCTCGTCATCCTCCTCAATGCTTAGGTTAGGTTGCATTATAGTGGATTTTTCTTCAAAAAGCAATCCAATATGAGCAATTGCTCATTTGGCGACCGCCTCATTTTCGCCCTCCTTCTGTACAATACTACTTACAGGGGGAGATGTTCCGATGGACGCAAAGCATTACAAAACCTATATCCAAATTGGTTTGAACATTCTGCACTACCGCCGGGAGCGGGGCTATACACAGGAGCAGCTCGCCGAAATGACAGGGTACAGCCGCCAGCAGATCCAGCGGGTGGAAACCGCTTACTCCAAGCCCAGTGTGGCGATCCTTCTGGATATTGCCGCAGCACTGGAGATCCCTGTGGAAAAACTTTTTGAAATGCGATAATATGGCAAAAGGATGCGCTTTCACCGGCGCATCCTTTTTATGTTAAGAAATCCATGCGTTCTTCTCATACGCAGCCAAATGTTCCTCCCAAACACTCAGATCCCGGGGCAGCTCAAAAAAATGATTGATGCTCCAGAAGAATTCGTCTCCAGAAGCCTCCCGGAACAAGCCGCCCTCGGTGGAGAGAATGAGCCGCGCCTGCTCCAGATACCCATAGGCCTCCCGCAAAAAGGCGGCGATCTCCGCAGGCTCAAAGCGCTCGTGGATGCCGGCGCGGAAATTCACATCAAACTGCACGCTGTTTTCCGCCTCGGTGACTTCCTTGCCCGTTTCATCTAAAGAAAAGACACGGTAGCTGTAATTGCCCCATCCCATGCCCATGCCGGGGTGATAGTTCATGAGGCAGTCCCCCTCTTCCGTCCGCAGGGCAAGAACCGTGTTGTATCCCGCGTGAGATGTGGCGGCGTCCTGATGCCAAAGCTTCTCCCCCTCCTGCTCCACCCGCACCTCAAACCAGGCAACATGCTCGCCGTCGGGGTCCCGCACGGTCACGATGGAGACTTCCTCTGGGATGCCGTCCCGTGTAAAGTCGTATTCCTCTTCCAGCACCTCCACCTCCCTGTAGAAGGTATCTCCGCTGAGCACGTTTTCCCACTGGTGGGGGTAGAAGCCGTATTCCTTCGTTTCATTCCCGCAGAGAGTAAAGATCAGGGTGTGGTCATAATCGGTCTCCTGCTCCCAAGTCATCTCCTCAAGAAAATTATACTCCCCAAAGGAACTGCCGTCTGGCAGCGTCACCTCCATACTCTGCTGCAGAAACGTATCCACCACCGTGATGAAGCCCCATGTACGGGCCGCGCAGTAGATAGCGGCATAGCGGCTGTCCGGAGACCATTCCACCACCTGACGGGGATATCCGCTGTCCTCCCATAAAACATTTCCCTTTTGATCCACCAGACGCAGCACTTCCGGCAGGCACATACCACTGATGCAGACCTCAGATTTCCCCACTGTTTCCAGCCGGTGTTCCGCATCCGGTGAGAGGGGCTCTCCCTCAATTTCCGCCACAGGGATACCGCTTAAGAGTTCTTCATCAGAAATTTCCGGCTGCTCCCTTTGCGGTGTCTCCATCTGTTCTGTCACCGTTTCCACCGATACCGCCGGTTCGCTCCACACCGCAGGCGGCGAGTTTTCCGCGGTTTTTGCGCCGCAACCGGCAAGCAGCAGGCAAACCGCCGCCAAAAGGATCTTCTTCATACCCCTTCCCCCTTTTCTCTCTTATCATTTCAAGTATAGAAGAGGCAAAATTTTATGTCTACTACAAAACGGTAACAAAAAGCGCTGTGCCGAAATGACACAGCGCTTTTCATCAGTTCATGCGGGAGAGCATATCCTCCCGGGCGGAGGCGATATACTCGTCATAGGTGCACATCTTGTCGATGAGCTTGCCGTCCACAAACTCCATGATGCGGTTGGCAATGGTCTGAACGAACTCATGGTCGTGGGAGGAGAAGAGCTCCACGCCCTTGAAGTCGATGAGGCCGTTGTTCACGGCGGTAATGGACTCCAGATCCAGATGGTTGGTGGGCTGATCCAGCACCAGCACGTTGGAGCCAAAGAGCATCATGCGGGAGAGCATGCACCGCACCTTCTCGCCGCCGGAGAGGACCTTCACGGGCTTAAAGACGTCATCGCCGGAGAAGAGCATGCGGCCCAGGAAGGAGCGCTTGAAGGACTCGGTGCTCTCCTCTGCGTTGTTGGCGGTGTACTGCGCCAGCCACTCCAGCAGGTTCAGATCGCAGTCGTTGAAGAACTCGGAGTTATCCAGAGGGAAATAGCTGGTGGTGATGGTGGTGCCCCACTTGTAGCTGCCCTCATCGGGCTCCAGCTCGCCCATGATGATCTTGAAGAGGGTGGTCTTGGCGATCTCGTCCTCACCCACAAAACCGATCTTCTCGCCCTTATTCACCCGGAAGCTGACGTTGTCCAGCACCTTGCGGCCGTCCACGGTCTTGGAGATGCCCTCCACGGCCAGAATCTCCTTGC
>JAFQRI010000139.1 GCA_017410185.1 Oscillibacter sp.
CACCGACCCCGGCGCTGTTCCCGAAATTCCCGGCGAGGTGACGCCTGAAACCCCGGCCGATCCCGGCACTTTGCCGGAGATCCCGCCTGCGGAAGAAGTAGTTTCTCCCGCCGTGGTTCTTTCCGTTACCTGCAGCGAGCCGATCCTCCCCCTTTGTATCGTCCAGAATCCTTTTTCCGATGTTCGTCCTCTTTCCGATGTGCTGACCCGCCTTTCCACGGTGGAAGCACAGGTGCAGCTGCCGGACGGAACGCTGGAGATCATCACCCTGCTGGTAGACTGGACGCTTCCTCAGGAATATCCTCTGGATACATCGGTTCCGGGTTCCTATCCCCAAACCGGCTCCATCCTCCTTCCTGATGACACCTATGTCTTTGCGCAGGACATATCCCCCACTCTGACGCTTCCGGTGGAAGTAACTGCCGACCCCTTTGAGGTCACATCGTTTCAGGAGGCTATTTCTTCTCAAACCGTTCTGGCGCTTCCCCAGAACAGTGACCCTTCCGCCGCTTTCCCCCACCTCCCCTCCGTCTGGGAGTGCTATGAAGCTGACGGAACTCCTCATTTGACTGCTGTTCAGTGGGATCCATCCACGGCGGATTTTTCCATCCCCGGCGTTTACACTGTTTTTGGCATGCCGGAACTTCCTCTCCACGGCACATTGGCTGCGGAAAGCACTGTCCCTCTGCTTAGCGCTGTCATCTCTGTGCAGGCACTCAACGCCCCCGATCTCAACGCATTCTCTCTGATGGAAACTTCCTGCTTCCTGCCTTGGGTAGCCCCTGAAGGCGGCGTGGAGAACGGACAGATCCTCCTTTCCACAGAAGAAGGTGAACTCTCTGGGGAGGGAATCCTCCTTGATGCGTCCGGTCTGACCATCCCCTTCCACATTCTGCAGCAGGGCACAGCCTATCAGCTGCGTGTGGTATTCCCCACCTGCGAAACCGGTGTTCTCTCCTTCTCCTTTGACGAAAGCTTCTCTCTTCTGGATTACGATGCTTCTCAGCGGGGAACAGGTTTCCTTCCTCCTCCGGAAGAGCCACTGCCGGAAGAAGCTCCGGAAGCCCCCCCCGAAAAGCTTCCGGATACCGCTCCCGAAGAGAGTGACCGCAATGACCGGGAAGAGCCTGACGAGGAAGAGCGACCCTCCCGGCCCCACAAGGATCCCACCTCACAAAAGGAAGAACCCAAAACTCCTTCCCGGGAAATTCGGGGTTCCGACCTTTTGACCATGGTTTCCAACGGCCCGGCAGAAATTTCCGAAAACCGCATGACACTTCTCTTCTCCAAGGAATCCATCTGGGATCTGGATCTACAGGAAGAGGATGTCCTTTCCGTTCTTTTGAGGGATGAGGGTGAATCCTCATTCTCTATCGCAGTAACACGCAACGGCGAGTTTGTGGAGGAGTTCAAGGATCTTCGGATCCAGATCCCCTATGAAACGCAAACCCTTTCTCCTGTTTTGTATCTTGTGGATGAATCCGGCGCGACCGTCGCTCAGGGTGAATATGAGGCAGAAAACGGCTTTGCCTCTTTCACCATCGACCATACCGGCCGATACACCATCAAAGAGGAGACACCGGTACCGCCTCCGGCAGTTCCCCCTCAGCCGGCACCATCCACACCGTCTTCTCCCCCTGCGCCTCCCACAGTCACTCCTCCGTCCGCTTCCGGCAAAACTCCGGGTCCTGTCGCCCCTTATTTGCTGCCCGGCTTCTTTGCCCTGATAATTGCTTCTGCAGGCGCACTTTTGCTGCGGCGCAGGGAAAAAACCGCATAAAAAGAGTCCCGCAGGAGCCCCTGCGGGATTCTTTTTATGCGGTGTGGGCTTTGATCGCCTCGGCGATACGCTGCTGCACCATATCAGCGATCTCGCCGGTCTTCATGCCGGCGTACTCCTCATAGGGGATCACAGGCAGATAGTGCAGCTGCATGCTGATGGGTGCGCTGCCTTTCCCATCCAGCACCCGAAAGCTGTCGATCACGGCAATGGGCAAAATGGGGCATTTGGCTTTCACGGCACACTTGAAGCTGCCATGGTGGAAGGGCAGCATCTCATTTCCCATTTTGCTGCGGGTTCCTTCAGGGAAGATCAGATAATTCCGTCCCTTCAGCACCTCTTTCGTCACATTCTGGATCACTTCCATGGACTGGCGCACATTTTCCCGATCCATGGCAAAGGCATGGGTACACGCCGCGATCTCCCGGATCAGAATAATATCCTTCAGTTCCTTTTTAAATACGGCGCTCATGGGGCGGTCACAGTGGCGCACAATGGCCAGAATATCGAAAAGGCCCTGATGGTTTCCATACATCAAAAAGCCATCTTCCTGGGGAATATTTTCCTTTCCGTAAACCTGCACATCCACATTGCCGGCCCGGATCGCCAGATCCAGCACATACTGAATGTGGCGGTATTTCTCCTCTTCGGGATATTCGTCGGTGTGCTTTGCGTAATGGCGCAGCTTTCCGTACGCCGCAGGGATCTTAAAGGTGTTTTTCAGCACCATCATAACGAGTCGGTTCAAGGGCACTCCTCCTGAAACTTTTCTTCGGATAGGAAAATTATACGCATCTGCCGCGGTTTTTGCAACCTTTTCCCTCTTCTTTCAATTTTATTCGTAAAAACAGTTTTCTCCGCGGCAAAAAAAGTGTAAAATAAATAAAAGTATTTTCGCAAAAGGAGCTGCTTCATGAACTGGTTTTCCCATCTTTTTACCAACCCCTTTTTGCTGACCGCCCTCTCCTCCTGGGCCATTGCCCAGATACTGAAAGCCCTGATCAACGCCGCTGTGACCCATACGTGGGACGTTCGCCGCCTCTTTGGCGACGGCGGGATGCCCAGCGGTCATTCTGCCACCGTGGCTTCCCTTGCCATGGCAGCCGCCCTGCGCTGCGGTGTAGACTCCTTTGAATTTGCGATTTCCGCCGTTCTCGCCATTATCGTCTGCCATGACGCCATGGGCGTGCGTCTGGAAACGGGTAAGCAGGCTGCCCTCCTCAACGAGATCGTGGAAGCGTTTAATCTTCTGCTGGTGGATGACCTTCCGGAGGAGAAGCTGAAGGAGTTTGTTGGCCATACTCCCATGCAGGTTTGCGCCGGTGTTCTCATCGGGATCATCAACGCTTTCATTATGCATCAATTTCTTTTCTGAGAAAAAGCCATTTTCATCATCATTCCCCCACTTTTCTCCCGGCCCCGCAGAAATCACCCCTTGAGTTGCTAACAAATTTGTGTTAAAATAAGCAGAAAACCATAATTTTTCTGCATACCGGAGGAAGCTATGAGTGATAAAAAGACCGACGTGCATGGGCTGACTCTGAGAAATCAGCTCTGCTTCCCGCTTTACGCCTGTTCCCGCGAGACCATCAAGCTCTACAAGCCCTTTTTAAGCAAACTGGATCTTACATACACCCAATATGTAGCCATGCTGGTGGTGTGGGAACGCCAACAGCTCACCTCCAAGGAACTGGGGCAGGAGCTGTATCTGGATTCCGGTACGCTGACCCCTCTGCTGAAAAAGCTGGAATCCAAGGGTCTGATCTCCCGCAAGCGCTCCGAAGAAGACGAGAGGAACCTCCTCATCACTGTGACCGAGCAGGGCATGGCCATGCGTGAGCAGGCGCTGCACATTCCCGCAGAGCTTTCCAAGTGCGTCAACCTTTCTCTTGAAGAAGCTACCCAGCTCTATGACCTCCTCTATAAGCTTCTGCGAGGCGACCACTGATATCATATCAAAAGCGGACACTGTTTTGGCAGTGTCCGCTTCTCGTTTTTATTGCAGCTTTTTCAGCGCCCTTTCCATGCGCTCCATGGCCTCTTTCAGCTTTTCCATGGAGTTGGAATAGGAGATCCGGATCTTTCCGGGCACATGATATGCCTCACCCGGCACTGCGGCGATCATCGCCTCTTCCAGCAGATATTCACAAAGGTCCACCGCATTTTCGATCCTTTCTTCTTTCCACACCTTTCCGAAATATGCGCTCACATCCGGATATACATAAAACGCTCCGTGAACTGCAGGGCAGAAGATCCCCTCCATGGCATTGAGTCGGCCCACGATAAAATCCTTGCGCCGGCAGAACTCCTCTGCCATGGCAGTCACCTCTGCCTGTGAGCCCTCCAGTGCAGCCACGGCGCCCTTTTGCGCCAGCGTATTGACGCAGGAGGTGGTCTGGCTCTGCATGGCGATGATACCCTTAATGATGTCCCTGCGGGCTGCGGCATAGCCAATGCGCCATCCCGTCATGGCGTAGGCCTTGGAAAAGCCATTGATGGTAACGGTACGGTCCCGCACCGCAGGCGAGACCGCAGCGATGGAAAAATGCTTCCGCCCGTCATAGATCAGCTTTTCATAGATCTCATCCGCCACGATGAAGAAATCGTGGCGCTGCGCCAGCTCCGCTATGTACCGCAGGTTCTCTTCACTGTACACCGCGCCGGTGGGATTGTTGGGCGTGCAGAGCACAATGGCCTTCGTGCGGGGCGTGATAGCTGCTTCTATGGCCTCCAGATCCAGCTCGTGATCCTCTTGCCGAACAGGGACAAACACCGGCGTCGCCCCCGCAAGGCGGATCATCTCCGCATAGCTCACCCAGCAGGGAACCGGAAGAAGTATCTCATCCCCCGGCTGGGCAATGACCATCATCGTGCAAAACAGGGCCTGCTTGGCGCCCACAGTCACGGTGATCTCATCCATGGCG
>JAFQRI010000140.1 GCA_017410185.1 Oscillibacter sp.
GTGCCGTCATGGCACGCCCCTCGGTTTCATGGAATCAGGATTTGGTGATCAGAAGACGATGATGTTGGGATTGAGAGTCAAGAGATAATCGATGACGGATTGGTCGTAAACGCAACGGCAGATGATGTATTCTCTGTAAGAGATTGCAAAAGAATTATCACTGATCTTATCAAGTTGTTGCCACTGCCAAATATCGGAGTCGTTGAGAAGAAACATTGTATAAAGAGATTCTCCGTCTTTATTTTTTAAAGGGGCACTTCCGCCAACGCCAGAAGAAAATGCTTCAGTGACTTTAATTCTACTAATCTGCTCTGGCAAGATTTGGCTATACCAAAGACTTTTGCAAAAGATTTCTTGCCCTTTGATATACAGTCCTGCTGAATCGAATGATTTGCTACAGAACAATGACAGCAACAGGATCAAAAAGATGTCGATTATAGCTCCTGAGATTGAGAACAGTGTACTTTCATCAAATGCAAGAATACGCCCAATTGGGATAAGGCAAAAAATCAAGGCTATAAATAAGCTAAGGTATTTAATTGAAAAATATGATCTTTTGCAGAAACAATTCATTGATCCTCCTTTGCGCTCAAGGAAGTTGATATACCACTAAAAAAGTTTTCAAGTAACATGCCAAGTTCTGGATTATAATCCATCAATTCGCGGGCTGCAGATGCTAATTTATCTGCTTCCAAAATTGTAGCTCTCCAGTACGCTGCAGGAATACCGGCAATCGCTCCCTCAATGGCGGAAGACAGAATCAAATCCCTTGCCTGTGGGTCCGTCAAAGCGGCCTTGTCGACTATAAATGTCTCGACTACTGTTCCAGCCGCAGATCCAAGCGCAGAACCAACAAAGGCACCTGCAGGGCCACCATAGACACCACTAACAGTAGCTATACCGCCAGACACTGCTCCGTTTGCCGCACCAACCCAGAAAGATTTACCATCAAGCACATAGGTAATTCCACTGGAAATACCACCAACTGCTGCACCCAACGTCGTTTGACCGACAGGGGTAGTGAGCCATGCCAAAACAGCCCCAATAGCACTTTCGCCATTCTCATCCACATACTTCACCGGGTTATTCATCGCGTAGGCATACAGGTTGCCGCTCTGGATGATGGCCACAAGACTGGGAGCATAGTTATAATTGTTGAGCTGCAGCGGATCATCGCCGTAGATCATGTTGCCGGTGTTCCAGTGGGGGTCTTCCCGCGTGAAGCGTCCGATGACAGGGTCATAGTATCTGGCGCGGAGATAGTAGGTGCCTGTCTCCTTGTCGTAATACTGTCCCCCATAGCGGAAGGGGTTAGCATCCGTAGCGACAGGACTTTCCTCGTTGCCAAAGGCATCGTAGGTGTAGGTCTTGGTGACAGCGGCAGAGGAATTGGTCAGATGGGTCACATCACCATGGCCGTTCTGCAGATAGTACACGGGGGTGCTGCCTGCATTGTTGGACACCAGGCCAACGCCGTAGATATACTCACCCACAGCGGTGCTGCCCTGCATGTCCAGAATGACATTGCTGCCATCATAGAAATGCTCGGTGGTCACGCCGCCGGTGGTTTTGTACAAATGGCTGGTTGGTATGTATATTATAATTTACCATATTAAACCATAAATGGCCCGGGGATGGGTGAAAAATTTATGAATTTTTGCACAAAAAGGCCTTCCAAAAATATTTCAGAAAAATTTACACTTTCGTTATACTGAATATGTTGTATATTTATCGAATTTGTGTTATACTCTCTCTTGCTAAGCGACGGCGCAGTATTCTAGTCAGATCTGCCGTTTCCTAAGGAGGGCCTAAAAATCCTCTAAAGGGCATATCGATGAAACCCGTGGTGCCTGCTTGAAACGCCCAGTTTTGGGTGGGTGCTGGGGGGAAGCCCGTCTTTGACGGGCTTGCAGTCTCAGGGCGATATCCAATGGCATGGTTAACCCGACCCTGTTTCTGTGGAGACCTGTTCTTGTGCGCGGACGTACTCCCGTTGTGGTATTTCCGAGCCGCGTACGAAACAGATTGTGAACCTGCAATGCGGTGCATCGGCCAAGGGCCGTGACGCTGTGTGCAGCTGTAGCCTGCCTTGAGTGGGGCTGGCGGATGGGGGAATAACGCGGAGGCTGCTCTGGCCGGAGCGCCGATGTGATCGCCCCTTGAAACCTGGTCTGCAAAAGAGGCTAAAGAAATGGATAGACTGTGGTGGAAAACACCTAGGCTGTCGAAGTTGTGAGTAGGACAGAAAAAGGATTGCAGTGCGGACTAAGTGGCAATCGGGTAGCGCGGAGGGCAACGCCGCGCCGCAGCGCTGAAAGGGGAACCGCCTCCATCGGCAACGAGGGGTGCGCTGTGGGGAAATCCAACCCGTACCTAAGCCGTAAGATTTACTTTTTCTGCTGCCGTCGGCTTAGCGGATTTTTAAGATCCGGGGCAGGGAGGACCCCCTCCTTGCCCCATTTTGTCTCATTGGAGGTCATTTTTTGAAGAAAAATGCGAAAACGGACAAAAAGACCGGTCATTCCGGCCAGAACCGCTGGGTCATCACCGCTTTTTGTCTGGCTGTGACCCTCTCTGCCGTGCTGAGCCTTGCCTCTGAGGCCATCCTCAGCGGCGCGGGGCTGGTGGTCGCCCTCATCATTCTGGCGGCGTTCATCCTGCTGGGCATCCTGTTTGATATCATCGGCGTGGCTGTCACCGCGGCAGACCCCAAGCCCTTTCACTCCATGGCGGCCCACAAGGTGCGGGGCGCTAAGGATTCGTTAAAGCTTATCAAGGCCGCGTCCACCGTATCCAGCGTGTGCAACGACGTTGTGGGCGATATCTGCGGCATCGTCAGCGGCACGACAACCACCGTCATCGTGGTGCAGCTGCAGGCTCTGTTTGATTTTATTCCGGCGCTGGTGCTCTCTGTGGGCCTCACCGCCCTTGTCTCCGGCTTTACCATCGGCGGCAAGGCTCTGGGCAAGACCTTTGCCATGAAGTCCAGCACGAAGGTGGTGTACTTCGTGGGCCGTGTGCTGAGCGTATTTCACCGCTGACACCCTCCCTTTTTTGCGGAAAGGAGGATCCCCATGATCCTGGAAACCATTCATTCCCCTGCCGACGTGAAGGCGCTGGAGAAAGACCGGCTGCCGATCCTTTGTCAGGAAGTGCGGGAATTTTTAATTGAAAATGTATCCAAAACCGGAGGCCACCTTGCCTCCAATCTTGGCGCTGTGGAGCTGACGGTGGCCATCCACCGGGTGTTCGACACGGAGAAGGACCGGCTGGTTTTTGACGTGGGCCACCAGTGCTACGTGCATAAGATCCTCACCGGGCGCAGCGGCGATTTCCCCACGCTGCGGCAGCTGGACGGCCTTTCCGGCTTTCCCAAGCCCTATGAGAGCATCCACGACGCCTTTGTGGCAGGCCACGCCTCCAACTCCGTGTCCGTGGCCCTGGGCATGGCCCGGGCAAGGACGCTTCAGAAAGAGGATCACAGTGTGCTGGCTCTGATCGGTGACGGCGCCCTTACCGGCGGCCTTGCCTACGAGGGACTGAATAACGCAGGCGCCTCCGGAGAGCCGCTGATCGTGATCCTCAACGACAACGGTATGTCCATCGACCCCAATGTGGGGGCCATGCCCTCCCACCTTGCGGAGCTTCGCTCCAAGAGAGCCTACTACCACTTTAAAAAGTGGTATCGGGGACTCTTCGGCCCGCAGCCGGAAAAAAATCCCCTCTACCGCTTCAACCATAAGGTGAAGAGCACCCTCAAGCGGGGGCTGTATCCCAGCTCCACCCTCTTTGAGGACATGGGCTTTTCCTATCTCGGCCCCATTGACGGACACGACCTTCCCCGCCTTTGCGATATGCTCTCCTGGGCGAAGGAGCAGCAGTGCCCCGTAGTGGTGCATGTGAAGACGAAGAAGGGAAAGGGCTACCTCCCCGCGGAAAAGGAACCGGGACGGTTCCACGGCGTGGGTCCCTTTGATGTGGCAAGCGGCGCGGGAAAGAAGGGGGAGAAGGCCAGCTTTTCCTCGGAATTTGGAAAGATCCTGATGGAATGTGCGGCGGAAAGTGACAAGGTTTGCGCCATTACAGCTGCTATGGCGGAAGGGACAGGCCTTTCTGACTTTGCCAAAGCCTATCCGGAGCGGTTCTTTGATGTGGGCATTGCCGAGGGCCATGGCGTATCCATGGCGGCGGGCCTTGCCGCCCAGGGGATGATCCCTGTGTTTGCGGTCTATTCTACATTTTTGCAGCGCGGCTACGATATGCTCATTCACGACGTGGCGCTGGAAAACCTCCATGTGGTGCTGGGGGTCGACCGCGCGGGCCTTGTGGGAGCCGACGGTGAGACCCATCACGGCTGCTTCGATGTGCTTTTCCTTTCGGAGATCCCGGGGTTTACCGTGCTGTGCCCCGCCAACTTCGCTGAGCTGCGCGCCATGACCCGGCAGGCCCTGTTCCAGTGCAGCGGCCCTGTGGCGGTACGCTATCCCAGAGGGGGAGAGGGCAGTTTTCGCGAAGATACCTCCGCCCAGCCTCTTGTGCGGCTGCGCAAGGGCGGAGATGTGACGATCCTTTCCTATGGCGTGATGATCGAGGAGGCGCTGAAGGCAGCAGAGCTCCTCGCGGAGCAGGGCGTGGAGGCGGAAGTGCTGAAGCTCAACCGGGTGTCGCCTCTGGATGACGAGATGCTCCACGACTTTTTTGAAAACACCAAAACCCTCCTTGTGCTGGAGGATTCCTTCGTGGCAGGCTGCGTAGGCCAGCGCCTTGCTGCTACCCTTGCAAAATATGGCCGGTGCCCCGAAAGGCTGATCCTAAAGAATCTGGGCAAGACCTTTGCCCCGGCGGGAACCGTGAGCGAGCTTTGGCGGCGCTTCGGCCTTGATGCCCGGAGCGTGGCACAAACACTGTTGGAGGTAAGAAACCATGGCGAATAAGACACGCCTTGACGTGCTTTTGGTGGAGCGGGGACTGCAGGAAAGCCGCCAGAAGGCACAGGCTACCATCATGAGCGGACTGGTGTTCGTGGAAGGACAGCGGGTGGACAAGCCCGGTACGGCTGTCCTCAACGATGCCGCCATCGAGGTGCGGGGAAACGCGCTGAAATATGTCAGCCGGGGCGGACTGAAGCTGGAAAAGGCCATGGCCACCTTCCCCATTGATCTCAGGGACAATATCTGTGCCGATATCGGCGCGTCCACCGGCGGCTTTACCGACTGCATGCTGCAAAACGGCGCCGCCAAGGTTTACGCTGTGGACGTGGGCTACGGTCAGCTGGCGTGGAAGCTGCGCAGCGACGAGCGGGTGGTGTGCATGGAACGCACCAACGCCCGCTACCTCACCCATGAGCAGATCCCCGATGAGCTGGATTTTGCATCCGTGGATGTGAGCTTTATTTCTCTCAAGCTGATCCTGCCTGCCCTTTGCGGTATTTTGAAGGAAAAGGGACACGTGAGCTGCCTTGTGAAGCCCCAGTTTGAGGCAGGCCGGGAGAAGGTGGGCAAGAAAGGTGTTGTCCGCGACCCTGCCGTACATCTGGAGGTGCTGGAAAACTTTTTGCAGCATGCAAAGGAGTCTGGCTTTACAGTGCTTGGTATGACATTCTCTCCCATTCGCGGCCCTGAGGGAAACATTGAGTATCTTGGCTTTTTGGAAAAGGGCGAATGGGTGGAGAAGGAATTTGACCTCAAGGCCCTTGTGGCAGCCTCCCACGAGACGCTGAAGGAACACGGGGAGGGTGCGCATGAGTAAACGGATCATTCTTTGCCCCAACCCCAACCGGGACCCGGGGATGAAAGCCACCAAGGCCGCGGAGGCTATTTTGCATGAGATCGGCTTTGAGACCGTGGTATGCTCTCCCTTCCGGGATCAGAAGGAGGGGGCCTTTGGGGACTATGAAACGAAGCCCCTGCCGCAGGAGATCAAGAATGCGGATCTTCTCATTACCTTCGGCGGCGACGGCACCATTTTGCACCTTGCCAAGCTGGCGGCCCTGAACAAGATGCCAATTCTCGGCATCAACATGGGCGGCCTTGGCTTTGTGGCGGAGCTGGAAGCCAGCGAACTGGACGCCCTGTATAAGCTCAAGGACTGGGATTTCCAGATGGAGCAGCGCATGATGCTGGATGTGACGGTCATGCGGGAGGGACGCCAGATCTACACCAATCTGGGCCTCAATGACGCGGTGATCCGGGAAGGTCCCATTTCCCATGTGATCCACCTGAAGATCTCCTCCGACGGGCGCCACCTTGCCGATATCGCCGGTGACGGCGTCATCGTTGCCACCCCCACGGGCTCCACTGCCTATTCGCTCTCCGCCGGCGGCCCTGTGATGGAGCCTTTGGCTCAGGCCATGGTGGTGTGTCCCATCTGCATCCATAATATGCGCTTTTCCTCTTACGTACTCTCTCCGGAGCATACCCTCACGGTGGAGCTGGAGCGTAACGGCCGCAAGCCGGTGTACCTGTGCGTGGATGAGAGCCGCGCCTTTGCCCTGCGGTCCGACGATCAGGTGGTGGTGCGCCGGTCCAAGTACACCACCCGCCTTGTGAAGCTGAGCGAAAAGAGCTTTTGCGAGATCTTCGCACAAAAAATGCTGCCGGGAGGATTCAACCATGAAAAATGACCGTCAGGCAATGATTCTGGAGATCATTGCCCAGGAAAATATCGAGACACAGGAACAGCTGCAAAACCGGCTTTTGGAGCGGGGCGTGCGCTGCACTCAGGCCACCATCTCCCGGGACATCAAGCAGATGCACCTCATCAAGGAGCCTATGGGACACGGTGCTTATAAATATGCTGTTTCCAGCAACCGCACCAAGCTGAATTTTGCCGAGAAGCTGCGCACCATCTTCCGGGAATCCATCACCTCCATCGACCACGCGCAGAATATCGTGGTGCTCAAGACCATGCCCGGTCTTGCAAGCGCCGCCTGCTCCGCGCTGGACAATATGGAGATCAGCTACATGGTGGGTTCTCTCGCCGGTGACGACACCGCGTTCCTGGTGATGCGGGATACGGAGTCTGCCGAGAGCTTCTGCCGGGAGCTGGAGGAGATGCTTTGATCATTCAAGGGGGAGTAGACTCCCCCTTGAGAACCCCCACCACCAGTCTGCGGACTGGTGAACGCGCCCAAGGCGCTTGAGCCGGGGTATTTTCGCCACGTACACGCCGCGGCGAAAATAATTATAAACTGTACGCCGAAGGGCGGGGTGCCCTTGCCCCGTCCTTTTTACATCATAGAAACAGAAAGAGGGACAACGCTATGCTGGAGCTCCTTCACATTGAAAATATCGCCGTCATCGAGGAGGCGGACATCGCCTTTCGCAGCGGCTTCAACGCCCTCACCGGCGAGACCGGCGCGGGCAAATCCATCGTCATCGACGCCATGAACGCGGTGCTGGGCGGGCGCACCTCCCGGGATCTCATCCGCACCGGCACCGACCGGGCTTTTGTCAGCGCCGCCTTTTCCGATGTGCCTGCCACGCTGCCCAGTCTTGTGGAATGCGGCGTCAGCCCCGATGAAAACGGGGAGCTGCTGGTGCAGCGGGAGCTGACGGCGGAGGGCAAGAACTACTGCCGGGCCAACGGACGGCCCTTGACGGTGGCCCAGCTGCGGCGTATCGGCACGGCCCTTTTGAACATTCACGGTCAGCACGACGGCGTGGCGCTGCTGGATGAAGAGCAGCACGGCGCCTATCTCGACCGCTTCGGTCAGGTGGATGGACCTATGGCGGCTTACCGGGAGGCCTACGAAAAGATGGCCTCTCTCCGTGCTCAGATCCGCGCTTTGCAGATGGATGAGGCGGAAAAGGCCCGCCGGATGGACAGCCTCCGCTACCAGATCAAGGAGCTGGAGCGGGCAGAGCTGGTGCCGGGGGAGGAAGAGGAGCTGGAAGCAAGGCGCAACCTTTTGCGAAACGGCGAGAAGTATATGGCCTCTCTTGGCGGGGCGGACGAGGCCCTCAGCGGCGGGGAGGATGGCTATGGCGCTGTCAGCGCCATAGAGGCGGCGGAAAACGCCCTTTACGCTATCCGTACTCTGGATGGGGAGCTGGAGGAGATCTACAACCGCCTCCGTGAAGCCCGCATCGAGGTTTACGACCTTGCCGAGACATTGCGGGACAAGCGATATGCCTTTGATTTCTCCCCCGAGGAGCTGGACGCGGTGGAAAGCCGCTGTGACCGCCTTTACCGCCTGAAAAAGAAGTACGGCGCCAGCGTGGAGGAGATGCTGGAATATCTGGAAAAGAGCCGCGCCGAGCTGGAGGCCATGGAGACTGCCGACGACACACTGCTGTTTCTGGAAGGGCAGATGAAGAAAGCGCAGGAGGCCGTCCGCGCCGCAGGCGCTGACCTCACGGCGGCCCGGAAGGAGGCTGCCGCCGTTTTGGAGCAGCGGATCCAGCAGGAGCTGCGGGACCTTGATATGAAGAAGGTGCGCTTTGCCATCGCCTTTGAGAGCAAGGAGCCGGCGGAGGACGGCTGCGACACCGTGCGCTTCCTCATGTCCGCCAACGCGGGAGAGGATCTCAAGCCTATTTCCCGTATCGCCTCCGGCGGCGAGCTGGCCCGCATCATGCTGGCACTGAAAAACGTTCTCTCCGAGCAGGAGGAGATCGCCACCATGGTCTTTGACGAGGTGGATACCGGCGTATCCGGCCGGGCTGCCCAGAAGGTGGCGGAGAAGCTGGCCCGGCTGAGTCGGAAAAAGCAGGTGCTGTGCGTGACCCACCTTCCTCAGCTGGCCGCCATGGCGGACACCCACTTTTCCGTGGAAAAGGGAGAGCGGAACGGCCGCACCTATACCCGGGTGGTGATGATGGATCAAGAGCAGCGAAAAGCGGAGCTTGCCCGCATCACCGGCGGCAATGAGGTGACGGAAGCCCTGCTCAAAAGCGCGGGAGAGCTGCTCAGTCAGGCGGCGGCTTACCGCAAAAGCCTTGAAACATGAACATTTTGGGGAAATCCCATTGACATTTCAAACCAAATTGGGTAAAATAGCCCCTGTTAAAGCAAAGAAACGGAAGAGTAGGCAGACCGGCGCTGCATAGAGAGCCTCTGGATGGTGAAAAGGGGAGAGGGCAGTCTGCTGAATACACCGTGGAGCCGGCACCCGAACAGTGGTTGACTTAGTAGGCGTGTCCCGGGAGCGCCCGTTACAGCGCAGGAGTGTGTTGGCACTCCACGAGGCTTCCGCCTGCGAGGGCGGAGGCGAACCAGAGGTGGTACCGCGATCTCATCGCCCTCTGTCCCCACGGGACGGAGGGTGTTTTTTGCATAAAAACCCGCCTGAATGTGGAAAAATTTAAAATGAAAAATAGAAGGAGACAACAATTATGCAGATCTATGAAGAGCTGAAGGCCCGCGGCCTCATTGCACAGGTCACCGACGAGGAGCAGATCCGCGAGATGGTCAATAACGGCAAGGCCGTGTTCTACATCGGCTTCGATCCCACTGCCGACTCCCTTCATGTGGGCCACTTCATGGCACTGTGCCTGATGAAGCGCCTGCAGATGGCCGGCAACCGCCCCATCGCCCTCATTGGCGGCGGCACCGCCATGATCGGCGATCCCTCCGGCCGCACTGACATGCGCTCTATGATGACCAAGGAAACCATTCAGCACAACTGCGAGTGCTTCAAAAAGCAGATGGAGCGCTTCATCGAGTTTGGCGAGGGCAAGGCCATGATGGTCAACAACGCCGACTGGCTGATGGACCTCAATTACGTGGACGTGCTGCGTGAGGTGGGCGCCTGCTTCTCCGTGAACAACATGCTGCGCGCTGAGTGCTACAAGCAGCGCATGGAGAAGGGTCTGAGCTTCCTGGAGTTCAACTA
>JAFQRI010000141.1 GCA_017410185.1 Oscillibacter sp.
ATACTCTTTGCAGCGCCGTGCGGCGTTGAGGAGGTCTGCAATGCGCAGCAGCTCTCCCGTGTTCAGTGCGCCGCCCCGGTCTGCGCGGCTGAGAGATTCCGCCACAGTTTTCACGCCGGAGAAGGAGGGAGCGCCGTAAAGGCCGATCATGGCGCGGGCCGCGTCGGTCTGATCCAGAAGGCGCAGCACTTCCTCGGTTTCCGTTTCGGGGCGCAGCGCGAGAGAGCGCTCCTTCCCCTCGGGGGAGATGGCCTGCTCTCTCAAAAGGGTCAGCACACGGGGCAGCTCCAGCGTGCGGATGGATTTTTCAAATAATGTACTCATAGATGGATTCCTCATTATTAAGGATGGGGCGCCGGGGTCGTCGCCCCCTACGCAAACCCTGTGCAGGGCGTGACGACTCGGCACGCCCAATATCAAAGTAAACTTTTATAAAAGTCCAATGTACGAAACCCTCGCTCCAACTGCGCCGTCAGAAACCCCTCGGCGGCACGGGAGAGCAGCCGCTGACTTTCTTCTCCAAGGCGGAAGGAGTAAAGGCGCTTATCGTCCCCGTAGAGACAGTGGCGCAGCGCCGCGAGGGAGGGACCGTCCAGGGGCAGGCTCTGCCCGCTTTCTCCTTTGCCGCAGCCGCCGCACCGCAGCACCCCCTGGGTGATATCCAGCATGGGCCGCTCCGGCGCCTCACAGCCGCAGTAGGCGCAGCTGTCCGCCAGCGGCTCAAAGCCCGCAAGGGCAAGGAGCTTCAGCTCAAAGGCGCTGCGTACCAGCTGAGGGGGCTTTTTCAGGTGGGCAAGGGCGTAGAGGCCGTTTAAAAGGTGGCGCAGCAGCTCGGCGCAATTTTGCTCCGCTGTGGTGACGCTTTCTGTGAGCTCGGCAAAGTAGAATCCCAGCGCCATGGCGGTGAGATCCAGCTGCAGCGGCGTGAAAAGCTCCAGCGGGGCGGCTTCATTGGCATAGTACCAGTCGCCCTTTTTGTAGAGCGTCCACTCGCTGTAGGCCAGTGCCTGGGCGCAGGCGGCGTATTTGCAGCCCTTCCGCCTCGCCCCCCGGGCGATGACGGAGATCTTGCCCTCGTCTGGGGTGAGCAGGGTGAGGATCTTGTCGGCTTCCTTCGTTTCCGTCTGGCGCAGGACGATGCCCCGCGTCACGATATAGGGGGTCTGTGCCATGGGGCGTCACCTGCCTTTTTTGATATGTAGGACGGAATTTATCCGTCCTGCGCGTCTTCCGTCATCATCTGATAGAGCAGGTACGCCGTGGGCATACCCGTTTCATGGAAGAGCGTCCAGAGGTTATCGCGGTCCATACTGCATCCCTCCGGGGATAGTATGGCGGAAGCTGTCGAAATTTATTCGTCCCGGTAGCCGAAGGAGCGCACATAATTCATATTGTCCCGCCAGTTCTCCTTCACCTTCACCCAAGTCTCAAGGTAGACCTTGGTGCCCATGAACTTCTCAATATCCCGGCGGGCCATGGTGCTGATCTTTTTCAGCATCGCGCCCTGCTTGCCGATGATGATGCCCTTGTGGCTGGCCTTTTCACAGTAGATCACGGCCTCCACGTCGATCACGCCGCTGTCCCGCTCGCTGAAGCGGGTGATCTCCACGGCGGTGCCGTGGGGGATCTCCTTGTCAAGGCAGAGGAGGAGCTTTTCACGCACCAGCTCGCCCACCACCTGCCGCTCGGGCTGGTCGCTGGTCTCGCCGTCGGGGAAGAGTTGGGGGCCTTCCTCGGCGTACTTGGAGAGCTCCTTGATGAGCTCGTCCAGGCCGTCGCCGGAGTGGGCGGAGAGGGGGATGATGGCGTCAAAGCCGTCCCACGCCTCGTTGTAGGCGGCAATGACGGGGAGGAGGTCTGCCTTTTCAATGGTGTCGATCTTGTTGATGCAGAGAATGGCGGGGATGCCCTCCTCCTGAATCCGCTGGATCAGAGCCAGCTCCGGGCCGCCCACATGGGGGATGGGCTCCACCAGCAGCAGCGCGCAGTCCACGTCGGAGAGGCTGGAGGTGACGACCTTCACCATGTAGTCCCCCAGGGCGCTCTTGGGCTTGTGGAGGCCGGGGGTATCCAGCAGGATGAACTGGGTGTCGTCACGGTTCACCACGCCGTAGATGCGGTTGCGGGTGGTCTGGGCCTTGTTGGAGACGATGGCGACCTTTTCTCCCACAAGGGCATTGGTCAGGCTGGACTTGCCCACATTGGGCCGGCCGCAGACGGTGATCATAGCGGTTTTGGTAATGTTCATTTCAGGTGATCCTCAACTTTCTTTGAGCTTACAGAAAAAACTGCGGTTTTTTCTGTATTTTTGGTTTTTGCGGCTCGCTGCAGCGCAGTCGCTCTTGCGCCCTCCCACGTTTGCGAGCCGAGAAGTATTTTTGTCCACGTACACGCCGCGGCCAAAAATGATTTATGTTCCTTTGCCGCCGTGGGCGGCAAATTTTATGGGATCATTCCAGCACCCGCTTGAGGTACTGCCCGGTGTAGCTTGCCTCACACGCGGCCACTTCCTCCGGCGTGCCATGCACCACGATGGTGCCGCCGCCGTCGCCCCCCTCGGGGCCAAGGTCGATGATGTGGTCAGCACACTTGATCACATCCAGATTGTGCTCGATGACCACCACGGTGTTGCCCTTTTCCACCAACTGCTGCAAAACCTCCAGAAGGCGGCGCACATCGTCGGTGTGGAGGCCGGTGGTGGGCTCGTCCAGGATATAAATGGTCTTGCCGGTGGCGATCTTGGAAAGCTCCGTGGCCAGCTTCACCCGCTGGGCCTCGCCGCCGGAAAGCTCTGTGGAGGGCTGGCCCAGCTTCACATAGCCAAGGCCCACGTCCTGCAGGGTCTGGAGCTTGTTTTTCAGTCTCGGCAGGGCGGAGAAGAACTCCACGCCCTCGTCCACCGTCATCTCCAGCACCTCGGCGATGTTCTTGCCCTTGTAGCGCACTTCCAAGGTCTCCCGGTTGTAGCGCTTGCCCTTGCACACCTCGCAGGGCACGAAAATATCCGGCAGGAAGTGCATTTCGATCTTCAAAACGCCGTCTCCGCTGCAGGCCTCGCACCGTCCGCCCCGCACGTTGAAGCTGAACCGCCCCGGGCCGTAGCCCCGGCTTTTGGCCTCCTGGGTGGAGGCGAAGAGGTCCCGGATGTCGTTGAAAAGACCGGTGTAGGTGGCGGGGTTGGAGCGGGGGGTGCGGCCGATGGGGCTCTGGTCGATGTTCACGACCTTATCCAAATATTCAATGCCCTCAATGTCGCGGCACTTGCCGGGGCGCACCTTCATGCGCATGAGCTGGGCGCCAAGGCGCTTGAAGAGCACTTCATTCACCAGAGAGGACTTGCCCGAGCCGGAAACGCCCGTCACCACCGTGAAGGTGCCAAGGGGGAACTCCGCGTCCACGTTCTTGAGGTTGTTTTCCTCCGCCCCCAGTACCCGGAGGGATTTGCCGTTGCCTGAGCGGCGCTTGCCCGGCAGGAAGATCTTCCGCTTGCCGGAGAGGTACTGACCCGTGAGGGAATTTTCATTTGCCATCACTTCCTCCGGCGTACCGCAGGCCACCACCTCGCCGCCGTGTACGCCCGCGCCGGGGCCGATGTCCACCAGATAATCCGCCGCGCGCATGGTGTCGTCGTCGTGTTCCACCACGATCAGGGTATTGCCCAG
>JAFQRI010000142.1 GCA_017410185.1 Oscillibacter sp.
ACCGCCTGCAGCAGCTGAATCGCGTAAATGGCAGTGACGCTGGAAGCCATGTAAAATAAAACCGCCTTGAGCAAAAAGGCAAGGCCGGAAAACTTCAGAAGCCAGTGGTCGGAAATTCGCCGCCGCACCTGATCAAAGCCCAGCAGCACCGGCATCTCAATAAGGGTGGCAATGAAGAGGGCAATACCAACACTGCCGCTGTCTCCTCCCAGAGGGCGCACCACCTCGATCAGATAGTTTTCCGTCATGGCGTGGAACATAGCAAGGAGCATCACACCCAGGAGCGATACGCAGTACCACTTGTAGCGCCGGAAAAAAACGCCGATGGAGCAGCACTCTCCCACTTCCTCCCGGGCATGCTCCGTCCCCTTTTCCAGCGTGGGATAGCCAAGGGTTATGATGATATTCGCTGCCAGAAGCGCCAGAACGATCCAGAGCATCCAATCCTCACCCCAGGAGGCAATAGCCTCACCGATGGCAAGAGCGGCAACAGAAAAGGCAAGAGAGCCGATCCCACGGCAAAAGCCGTAATTCACCCTGTTTCCGCTGTTGTTACAGCAGACACAGATGGCGTTCATCAAGGGCATCATGGCGTCGAAGGTAAAAATGCCCAGCAGATACAAAAGGCCAAAGAGCCACTGGGGCAGGGGCAAAAACAGAAGCGATGCAAAGCAGGCCATGGAAAACCCCGTCAGCCCCACCACCATGCCGGTGAGGATGTTGCCCTCCGCCCGGTCGGCCCGGTCCGCCAAAACAGGTTGCAAGGCGCAGGAGAGAAGATTTCCCGCCGCCAGCAGCACACCCACCTGAGACGCAGGAAAGCCCTTTGCCAGCAAAAAGGCAGAGGCAAAGCTCATTACGCCAGCCGCTGCGGCCCAATAAGCCATCTGGTGGCACATATATCGAAAAGTCAGGGATTGTTTCACAAAAGGTCCTCCGTAACAATTTTTGTTTCCCCATCATACCTCATTGTGATAGAGGGCGCAACAAAAATATTTCCCCCTCAGACGCAGAACCGTTGACAAGTCAACAACTTTGTGGTACAGTTCCTCTTGTTGATACATCAACTTTCAAGGAGGCGCCTATGATCACCCGTTTTTCCCGATTCACCGCCCATATCGCAGAGATCTACTGGATGATCCAGAAAATTGAACGGGAGGAAATGGAGCAGCTTGGGCTTAAGGGCCCCCAGGCCCAGTGTCTGGTGGCCATCAGCCGCCGCAGCGAGGGCGTCACCGCCGCAGAGCTTTCCACCATCTGCGAGAAAGACAAGGCCGCCATCTCCCGCATCGTTTCCGATCTGATCTCCCGCCGCCTTGTAACGCGCTCAGGCGGCTCCTACCGCGCAGCACTGCAGCTGACGGAGGAGGGGCGAAAGATCACCGATATCGTTAATGAAAAAGTATCCCTTGCCGCCCGCCGCGTGGGCGAAGGGCTGGATGAAGGATCCCGCACTGTGCTGTATCACAGCCTTGCGCTGATTTCCAATAATCTGAAAAAAATCTCTCAGGAAGGACTGACCCCATGAACCCCGTTCGCATCCTGGTGGACTCCACCGCCGATGTCACTCCCGCCGTGGCAAAGCGGATCTCCATCGTACCCATGACCATTCACTTCGGTGAAGAAGAATTTATCGACGGCGTCACCATTGACCGCGCCGCCTTTTATGAAAAGCTGGTAACGGGAGATGTGCTCCCCACCACCAGTCAGGCAACGCCTTTTATTTTTGAAGAGCATTTCCGGCAGGCAGTGGATCGCGGCGAGGATGTAGTAGCCATCACCCTTTCCTCCCTGCTTTCCGGCACTTACCAGAGCGCTGTCATCGCCGCCGAAGAATTCCCCGGCCGTGTCCACGTGGTGGACAGCAAAAGCGTTGCCATCGGCAGCGCCATCCTTGCGGAACATGCTCTCTCCCTTGTGGATGAAGGTCTGAGTGCCGGAGAGATCGCGGAAAGGCTCTCTGCCGAGCGGGAACACATCCACATCGTAGCTCTGCTGGATACACTGGAATATCTCAAGCGGGGCGGGCGCATCTCCAAAACGGTGGCTGTGGCAGGCGGTCTTCTTTCCATCAAGCCCGCTATCTGCCTCGACGGCGGTGAGGTAAAGCTCGCCGGCACCGCCCGGGGCTTCAAGCAGGGTACTCAGCTTCTGCACCAGAAGATCACCGCCTATGGCGGCATGGACCTCTCCCGCCCCTTCCTGCTGGGCTGCACCGGTCAGGGGGAGGAGCTTCTGGAAAAATTCGCTGCCGAAAGCAGCACTCTCTGGGATGGCAGACCCGCCGCCTCCCAGCTCATCAGCGGCGTGGTGGGCACCCATGTTGGCCCCGGGGCCATTGCCGTGGCCTTCTTCTCACCCGGCAGATAAAATCAGGAACCGTTCACTTTCCGGTGTGAACGGTTCCCGCCGTTTTATGAGCAAAATGTAAATTTTCTCTGCGCTTCTTTACATAATTCCTGTTCTTTAGTATAATATTGGTAACATTTCACCTTGAAAGGAGTCCTTTTCCCTTGGCCAGCGAATACCTGATGAAAAAATACAAAGACGTAACACCCTTTGAGCCGGTCCAGCTGACGGAAAAACAAAAGCGGAGAAACTGGTGGGAATATCATAAGATCTACTTTCTGATCGGTGTCCTCGTTCTTGCCGCAGCTGTCGGTTTCGCATGGGATATGATGAGCCGTGTGGATCCGGATTATCAAATCGCCTTTATCGGTCAGCGCGGGCTGGATGAGGCAACATCCAACCTCATCGCAGAACGTCTGCAGCCCATGCTTTCTGACCGCGATGGCGATGGAAAGGTCATCGTACAGGTCAATTCCTACGGTCTTGACCCCGCTGATCCCTATGCATATACCGCGCAGATGGCCTTGAGCAATGACGTCATGCTGGGAAACAGCAGTGTATATATCATGGAAGATCCGATGGAGGTCCAGCGTCAATTCGGCATGTTCTATCAGACCGACGGCACGCTCCCCGAGGATGACGCTGTGGAGCTCGATTGTGCAGGCTTTGCCTGGAAGGACTGTCCTTTGCTTGCGGACATTGATCTCAGCGGTGAGTATTATATCGCCCATCGCGGCTGGTTTGACGCGGATCAGAAAGACCGCAATGCCGGCACGGAGGCGCTGTGGGACGTTATGACCGGAAAAACTTCCCAATAACAGCTGTGAAGAGACGGGTTTTTTGCACCCCCGTCTCTTTTTCTTTCTTCTTTGCTGCATTTCCTCCTGTGCAGCAGACAAAAACTGTGATAGACTATAAGAAAAACAAAATTCCCAAAAGGAGTATCCTCTATGACCTTATCTCTTGAATTCTGGCGGGAGCTGCTGCTGCCCTTTATCGGCACCACCGCAGGCGCAGGCTGCGTCTTCTTCCTCAAAGGAGCCATGCCCCGCGCCTTTGAGCGTGCCCTTACCGGCTTTGCCGCGGGCGTAATGGTGGCAGCCTCTGTATGGAGCCTGCTGATCCCTTCGATGGACGAGGCCGCCCATATGGGCCGCCTCTCCTTCATCCCTGCTGTGGCGGGTCTGTGGCTGGGCTTCATCTTCCTGATGATCCTTGACCGCACGGTACCCCACCTCCACATGCACAGTGAGGAGTGTGAGGGTCCCCAGTGCGCTCTTGCCCGCTCCACTATGATGATCCTTGCTGTGGCGCTGCACAACCTGCCGGAGGGTATGGCTGTGGGCGTGGTGCTGGCAGGTCTTCTCAGCGGTGAGACCGCCGTTTCCTCCGCAGGAGCTTTCGCCCTCTCCCTCGGCATTGCCATTCAGAATTTTCCTGAGGGCGCCATCATCTCCATGCCCCTACACTCCGGCGGCATTTCCCGGGGAAAGTCCTTCTGGTACGGTGTGCTCTCCGGTCTTGTGGAGCCTGCAGGCGCGGTTTTGACCCTGCTGGCGGCGCCCCTCATCCTTCCTGCCCTGCCCTATTTCCTCAGCTTCGCCGCAGGCGCCATGCTCTACGTGGTGGTGGAGGAGCTGATCCCCGAAATGAGCGAGGGGCAGCATTCTCATATCGGTACCCTCGCCTTTGCCACCGGTTTTTCTTTGATGATGATCCTTGATATCGTACTGGGGTGATGACAATGCTGGACTGGAGCAAGCTGGAACAATACCGGGAAAATAACCGTCTGGAGGCCAAAAAGTCTCAGGGCGGTCTTCCCCGCAGCATTTGGGAGACCTATTCCGCCTTCGCCAACACCGACGGCGGCTGGATCCTCATGGGCGTGGTGGAAGATTCCCGGACGAAGACCTTTTCCTCCGTCCCTCTGCCGGATGCAAAGCAGCTGGCGGCAGATTTCTGGAATACCCTTCATATCCCCGGCGTTGTGAGCGTGAATCTTTTGCGGCCGGAGGACGTGGAGATCATTGAGCATGAGGGCAACTCCATCGTGGTGATCCATGTTCCCCGGGCAAAGGCAGCGGACACGCCTGTTTTTATCGGTCCCAGCCCTTATGGCGGCACCTACTGCCGCCGGGGCGAAGGAGACTACCGCTGCACGCCACTGGAAGTTCTCGCGCTGCTGCAGGATGCCGATCCCGCAGGCCCCGCCCTGCGCCGCCGCTGCCGCGCCGACGCCATCACCGGTTTTCTGGTTCTGCAGCCAAACGCCACGGCGAAGGAGATCTCCGAGGCCGTGGGCATCAGCCTCTCCCGCACCCGGCACTATCTCCGCCTTCTGAAGGCAGAGGGCACGGTGAAGCTCCTTCGGCGGAACCGTCAGGTTCACTATTATTTATCCTTTTGACAGACATTTCAAAATTAAATAGCATTATAGATTTTTTGGAACTTTGCACATAGGTCGACTGTATTCTCGTTAAAAATGGTGTTTTTTCAAAATTGACGATAGGTAACACCTTTTGGTAAAATGGAAAGGTAAAATGAACCCTTGCGGCTACTGGCGGAACGTGGAGATCACCACATGGGAACCGCAGGGGAGGAACGCCGACCGCCTGGGCAGACTGGTTGCTTTTGGCGGCCGTCTGTCCTTTTATTTTTTCAGAAAAAGGAGAAATACCAAGATGAAAAAAGTCGGTATCGTTATGGGCTCCAAGAGTGACCTTCCCATCGTGGAGAAGGCCATTGCCGTGCTGCAGGAATACGGCGTGCCCATGGAAGTTCGCGTTCTGTCCGCTCATCGCTGCCCCAATGAGGCAAGAGAATTTGCTGCCTCGGCCCGTGAGAGCGGCTTTTCTTGTATCATCGCCGCTGCCGGCATGGCGGCCCACCTCGCCGGCGCCATCGCCGCCAACACCACCCTGCCTGTTATCGGCATCCCCTGCAAGAGCGCTGCCTTTGACGGTATGGACGCACTGCTCTCCACGGTGATGATGCCCTCCGGCATCCCCGTTGCCACCGTGGCTGTGGACGGCGCCAAGAACGCCGCGCTGCTGGCCATCCAGATCATGGCTGTGACGGATGAAACTCTGGCTGCCAAGCTGGAAGAGGCCCGCGTGGAGGGCAAGGAGGCCGTTCTCAAGGCCGACGCAGAGCTGCGCGCCAAGTATCATTAACTTATTGAAAAATCTGCGAAGTTTAAATTTGTTTCCCATTTATACTTAAATATAAATATTCTATTTTGGAGGAAGTTATTATGAAGCTCGTTTACACCGGTAAGACCAAGAATGTTTTCGCTCTGGAAAATGGCAACTATCTGCTCAAGTTCAAGGATGACTGCACCGGCAAGGACGGCGTGTTCGATCCCGGCGAGAACTCCGTTGGCCTGACCATCGACGGCGTGGGCGATGTGAACCTGCGCATGTCCATCTACTTCTTTGAAAAGATCAATGCTGCCGGAATCAAGACCCACTATGTGTCTGCCGACTTGGCCAACACCACCATGGAAGTTCTGCCTGCCAAGGTGTTTGGCAAGGGCCTGGAGGTCATCTGCCGCTCTAAGGCTGTTGGCAGCTTCTACCGCCGCTACAGTGATTACTGCGAGCTGGGCCAGGATCTGCCCG
>JAFQRI010000143.1 GCA_017410185.1 Oscillibacter sp.
CTCCCGGATCTGATGGGAGCGGATATCGATGTAGCCCCGCTCCCGGGCGCGGCCAAGGATGCTTACATGCATCATGGCGTTGACGGATTCAGGGAAGAGGGTGAGAATATCAATGTTCATCGGTGTCAAGGCCCTCCCAGACGTGGACTTCCATGCGGTTGGCGTCGATATCGATGGAGCGGATGAAGGCATCCTTCACCGCAGGGATCAGGTATTCCTTTTTGCCCCTGACGGTGTAGATCTTGCTGGCGGGGTAGGTATCCACAGCCTTGATCTCGCCCAGCAGCTCACCGGTGGCCTCATCATAGACCTCCACGCCCAGCAGCTCGTCATCGAAATATTCATCTTCAGGGAGGTCCGCGTCTTCCCGGCGGATATAGAGCACCTTGTCTCGCAGAGCGAGGGCGGCATCCATATCATCCACACCGGGGAACTTCATCAGGACCAGACTCTTGTGGACATGGTTGGCGGTGGGGGAGACGGGCTTGCCGTCAATATAAAAGGTATCAAACTCCGTGAGGAACCAGGGGTCTGCATCCCGGGGCTGCACCCGCACTTCGCCCTTGATGCCGTGGGCATTGACGATGCGGCCGACCTTGATCATTTCCAGCTTCATAGAGGCTCTCCTTTGGTAAATTGATTTTCAACTATATAGTATAGCCTGTTTTTAACTCTGGCGCAAGTGCGGGAGATATGATAAAATAAAGAAAAAGGAGGTGCTACCATGCATGAGAAGGTGAAAACATTTCTGGAGGAAAAAGGTGTTACGGATGAAGGACGCCGGGAAAAGCTGATTCGCTGGGGCCTGTGGGAAAAAGAATATGCGCCGGAGAGTGCTGACCAGATCCAGTATCCATGCAAGGACGAGGATGGCCGCCACTGGCGAAAGAAAGCGATAGAGGTCACGGAGGCAGAATGGGCGCTGATCCAGACGGCAGCTGAGAAAAAGAAGGGGAATGTTTGCTGCATTGCGCTGCAGGTTATTGGCGTTTTGTGCGGGCTTATGGCAGTCATGGCACTGATAGAAGTATCCCTTAATTCTTTGATCCTCTGGGCGATGTACAGCGCCTTCTCCTTTGGTTTCGCACAGCTTTTGAAGAAGATTACCTAAGGCATTATAAAAAAGTGGACGTGCCAATTTGACACGTCCACTTTTTTTAATCTACAATGTCGACGGAAACCTTCACGCCGGTGCGCTGGGCATAGGAGCGGATCACAGTCCGGATCTCCTTGGCAATGCGGCCCTGGCGGCCGATGACCTTACCCATGTCGTCGGGGGCGACGCGCAGCTCCAACGTCAGTTCCTGCTCGCCCTGGATCTCCGTAACGGAAACAGCGTCAGGGTCGTCTACAAGGTTTCTGGCGATGTAGAGCAGCAAGTCCTTCATTTCAACCGGGCCTCCCGATTAGAGGACTTCCACTTTTTTCAGCAGAGCTCTGACAGTGTCGGTGGGCTGAGCGCCGGACTTGATCCAGGCCTGAGCGCGCTCGGTGTCGATCTTCACCTCAGCGGGGGAGACGCAGGGATTGTAAGTGCCGATCTCCTCGATGAAGCGGCCATCGCGGGGGAAACGGGAGTCAGCGACAACAACACGATAGAAAGGAGCCTTCTTGGCGCCCATGCGGCGCAGTCTGATCTTAACCATAATAAATACCTCCAAAAATTTTGAAAAAGATGTTTTGTTGATTGATATATCTATAAATGCGTTGCACTTATATACGAATTATTTTTTCTTCTTGCGGCGGCCAAGTCCGTGGGTCATGCGTCCGCCGAAGCCGCCTCTGGTGGCCTGCTTGGTCATCTGCTGGAGCATCTCGAACTGCTTGAGCAGACGGTTCACGTCGCTGACCTGCAGTCCGCAGCCGGCGGCAATACGCTTTTTGCGGCTGGCATTGAGGATCTGGGGGTTGTCCCGCTCCTGAGGGGTCATGGAAAGGATGATGGCCTCAGTGTGGGCCAGAGCCTTTTCATCAATGGTGGCGCCCTGCAGCTGGCGGCCCAGATTACCGGGCATCATACCCGCGATCTGGCTAAGATCGCCCATGCCTCTGAGCTGCTGGATCTGCTCGTAATAGTCCTGCAGGGTGAGACGGTTTTTCCGCAGCTTTTCTTCAAGTTTCGCTGCCTGCTTTTCATCGTAGGTAGCCTGTGCCTTTTCGATGAAGGAGAGCATGTCGCCCATGCCGAGGATACGGGAGGCCATGCGGTCGGGATGGAAAGGCTCGATCATATCCAGCTTCTCACCCATACCCACAAACTTGATGGGCTTGCCGGTGGAAGCACGAATGGACAGAGCGGCACCGCCGCGGGCGTCGCCGTCCAGCTTAGTGAGGACAACGCCGTCGATCCCCAGTGCCTCATCAAAGGCGGCTGCTGCGTTCACAGCATCCTGACCGGTCATGGCGTCCACAACCAGCAGGATCTCGTTGGGGTGGACGGCAGCCTTCATCCGCTTGAGCTCGTCCATGAGGGTCTCATCCACATGGAGACGGCCGGCGGTATCCAGAAACACGATGTCGTTTCCATAGTCCCGGGCGTGTCGGATGGCGTTTTCAGCGATCTTTACGGGGTCCCCCTGGCCCTGTTCAAAAACAGGCAGCTCCAGCTGGGAGCCAACCACCTTCAGCTGCTCGATGGCGGCGGGACGGTACACGTCGCAGGCGACCAGAAGGGGACGCTTGGTGTACTGCCGGCGC
>JAFQRI010000144.1 GCA_017410185.1 Oscillibacter sp.
GGCACTCTGGCAACAAACAGCCGCCGGAAAACATGCCACCCTGCCACCCCTCAGTCGCTGCGTGACAGCTCCCCTCAGAGGGGAGCCTTATTCGCTCCGGTCATTTTCCAGATTTATCCAAACCGACGGCATTTTTCACAAGTTCCCCCCGGTTTTCTTTGGCAAACTGACCTTTTTCAGCGGCACCCTTGCATTTTTCGACGATTGTACTATAATATAGATGTAATCTTAAATATACGAGGAGGAGATTCCCATGTACACTGAAGCACAGAAGAAGACTCTGGAAATGATTTCCAAGATTGGCATTATCCCCGTCATCGCCATTGACGACGCCGCCAAGGCTGTGCCTCTGGCCCGCGCTCTGGTTGCCGGCGGTCTGCCCGCCGCTGAGGTCACCTTCCGCACCGCCGCCGCTGAGGATGCCATCAAGGCCATCGCCGCTGAGGTTCCCGAGATGCTGCTGGGCGCCGGCACCGTCATCACCGACGAGCAGGCCGACCGTGCTCTGGCCGCAGGCTGCACCTTCCTGGTCTCCCCCGGCTTCATCCCCGAGCTGACCAAGTACGTCATCGACAAGGGCGGTCTGATGATCCCCGGCACCTCCACTCTGGGCGAGATGGAGCAGGCCCTGCGTATGGGCCTGGAGGTTCTGAAGTTCTTCCCCGCCGAGGCCAACGGCGGCGTGGGCTTCCTGAAAAACTGCGCCGGCCCCCACAAGAATCTGAAGTGGATGTGCACCGGCGGCATCTCCGCCAAGAACGTCAACGAGTACCTGGGCTTCAACCAGATCACCGCCGTGGGCGGCACCTGGATGTTCAAGGGCAAGGACGGCTCCGACCTCATCAAGACCGAGCAGTGGGACGAGATCACCCGTCTGTGCCGCGAGGCCGTCAACACCATGCTGGGCTTCGAGGTTCGCCATGTGGGCATGAACTGCCAGACCCGCGAGGAGGCCGCCAAGACCGCTCAGCGCTTCACCGCCCTGTTCGGCTTCCCCTACAAGCCCGGCAATTCCTCCGACTTCTCCGGCATCGGCGTGGAGTGCAACCACTATCCCAAGCTGGGCAAGCTGGGTCACATTGCCATCGGCACCAACTCCATCGAGCGCGCCATCTACCAGCTGGAGAGCCTGGGCGTGGAGTTCAACTACGACGAGTATGTGGCCGTCAAGAACGGCAAGACCGTCGCCATCTACCTGAAGGAAGAGTTCAGCGGCTTCGCTGTCCATCTGGTTCAGAAGTAATTCTTTTTCCATCATACGCAGCACGCCCCGCCGGGTTCGGCGGGGCGTGTTTTCATTGGATCTCCTGCTCCAGTTCATCGAATTCTGCGCCGTCAAAAAACTGATGCAGCGACAGATCCAGGCCGTCGCAGAGCTTTTTGATCAGGACGATGGAAATATTCCGCCGGGACGGATCCAGCATGCTGTACACGCTGGACGGCGTGACGCCGGATCGGCACGCCAGCTCGTTGATGGTTATGCTCCGCTCCCGGCAGATGGATTCAAATCTTGCTGCTACGGCATCTTTCACGCCCATGCTCCTCACCTCACAGACATGATACCTGTTCTTTCCGCATCTGCGTATACGCACTTGCGTATACAGTCAAAATATGATAGAATCCTCTCATCAAGCAAGAGGAGGCGCGGACATGGATGCGGAAAAGGTCTATCTGTCCATGCTGGGCGAATTGACGGAGCCGATGCCGGGCGTCGGGAATGCCTTCGCCCCGGGACAGCCCTGCGAAAAGCTGTACCAGCAGATCTACGAGGCCAAGTGCAGGCTCTGTGACCGACTGGGCGAAGAGGAAAACGACGATCTGGAGTCCATCCTCGACAGCTTCTTTGAGATCAACCGGCAGATGTGCATTCGGATGTACCGGCTGGGCTGTCTGCGCCACGGTCAGAAAACCTGATGAATCCCAAAATCCGCCCGACCGGGCGGATTTTCCTTTTTGTCACCGGACGTTCATCCCTGCTTCCCCTCCAGCTCCCCCCGGAGCTTCCCCAGCGCCCGCTTCTCGATGCGGGAGACATAGCACCGCCGTTAATGTAAACGATTCCGAAAAGTCCTTGAGCCTCAACAACTTTTCGACATGGCTCATTTGAGGGTAGCATATCGCTTAATGTAAACGGTCAGAGAACATCACCACAGCGACCATTCATCAACCCCATCTCAGATCGTTTCACCCGAATGAACCACCACAAGAAGGCAAGCAAAGACCGCTTCGCCATGTCATCTACATATTCCAGAAACCCAGCCGGTTGTTTTCCAACGAGAACAACCGGCTTTTTTGTTTCCCCAAGCACATTCCAGAAAGCGAGGTAACACCTATGAATTTTGCAAGCAAAATCCACTGTCAGCTCTTTCGGGAAGCTGTCAAAAACAGAGGCGACTCCGATCCCAAGGTACTCTCTGCGATCTATCTGCTGACCGCTCAGCGGCGGCTGTGGTGCAAAGTCAAGCCTCATGTTCTCAAGAACGAGATTCTCTTTGCGGATATGACGCACACCGGCTGCACTCCCAACGAGTACATCCTCATCAACTGTGCCAAGGACATCTGTATCGGAACCCA
>JAFQRI010000014.1 GCA_017410185.1 Oscillibacter sp.
AGAAAAAGTTGACAGAAAGCAGGGGGATGAGAAGGAGGAAGGCGGCGCATAGAAGACGCCGTTTCCATTGCCTGAGATGGCTGAGCCCCAGATGGAGCGAAGAACGCACCGCGGCCTCATCGGGCGCTGCGCTGCACTCGCCGGAAAGAAGCTCTGTGACAGTGAGATCCAGTTGCCGGGCGAGGGGCTCCAGCAGAGTGATGTCCGGAAAGTTCAGTCCCCGCTCCCATTTGCTCACCGCCTGCACGGAAACATGGAGAGCGGCGGCAAGGTCACGCTGGGTGAGTGCTTTGTTTTTGCGGGCATGGGCGATGAGTGTGCCGGTTTTTGCAGCGTTCATGGATACCTCCCTGCGCGGAATGGATGGGTCTTTGGAAGCAGTATAACCTATGGAAGTGAGAAAGGCAATCAACCTGCGGTTGAATAGGGAAAAGTGGAGGAAATGTGGATTGGAAGCGTTTCCAATAGTAAAAAAAGTTGGATGCCGGAAAATTGCCGGTAGTTGGCCATCGCTGGAAAACGTTTACGCGCCAAATGTCTTCGGCAGACCTGACAGAGAAATAAATCGACCTTTGTGCAAATCGTAAAATATGGAGAGAACGATTGACAAAGACGGAAAAAATGTATATATTTTTAAAAGAAAAGGGACTGGAAACGTTTCCGGGAATGTTTTCAGGTGAGGAGGCTGCAGGAATGACCATTAAGGATATTGCAGAAAGCTGCGGCGTGTCTATTTCCACCGTTTCCCGGGTGCTCAATAACCATCCCGATGTCAGCCCCAAGGTGCGGCAAAAGGTGCTGGATGCGGCACAGAAGGCTCACTACGTTCCCAACAACAGCGCCCGCGACCTGGTAAAGTCCCGGTCTGAGGGCATCGGCCTCATCGTGCGCGGTGTGGGAAACCCCTTCTTTACCCAGATCATCCATGCAATTGAGCGGGCCATCGATGCGGCTGGCTACACGCTGGTGCTCCACCAGATCTCCACAGACGATGATGAGATCATGGCGGGCGCGTCCCTTGCCCGGTCCAAGAAGCTGCGCGGATTGATCTTCCTCGGCGGCAAGGGTGACTATCAGAGCAGCGACATCGCCATTTTGGATGTGCCCTTTGTCTGCTGTACATATACGGTGCGGTTTACCCCGCTGGCCCGGGAGAGCTATTCCTCCGTGGCCATCGATGATAAGATGGAAGGCTACCGCGCCACCCGTTTCCTGCTGGAAAAGGGCCACCGGAAGATCGGTGTGCTGATCAACTCCAAGCATGACCGTTCCATCGGTGAGCTGCGCTATATGGGCTACTGTGAGGCCCTTGCGGAAATGGGCATCCCTCTGGATGAAACACTGGTGGAGGAGGCGGGGAGCTTTACCCTGCCTGCGGCGTATGAAGCCACCTGCCGCCTGCTGGAGCGCCGCGGTGACATTACGGCGGTGTTCGCCATTGCTGACTCCATGGCTGTGGCAGCTGCCAAGGCCCTGCATGACAAAGGGCGCTGCATGCCGGAAGATTGCTCTGTGATTGCCATTGACGGTTTGGAGATGAGTTCCTACTTTGTGCCTGTTCTCACCACCATGGCCCAGCCCCAGACGGAGCTTGGCACCACCGCTGTGAAGACACTGGTGGATATGATCGAGGGCAGAGCCGGTAACCGCCACATCCTGCTTCCCGCAACCCTTCGCACCGGCGGCAGTGTCCGCTCTATCTAACGGTTTTTACACGGCTTTCGTGTGAAAATAAATATTATGGCTCAAAAATTTTTATAAAGGAGATGCCACAATGAAAAAAGCTTTGACTCTTTTGCTGACCCTGGCCATGACTCTGTCTCTGGCCGCCTGCGGCGCTAAGAAGGAAGAGGCTCCCGCCGCTTCTGCTCCCGCTGCATCCGCTCCCGCCGCTTCCACCGAGGCTGGCTCCGTCTACTACCTCAACTTCAAGCCCGAGGCTGACCAGGCCTGGCAGGACCTGGCCAAGCTCTACACCGAGCAGACCGGCGTTGAGGTCAAGGTCGTTACCGCTGCCGGCGGCAACTACTCTGACACCCTGACCGCCGAGATGGCCAAGGACGCTGCTCCCACCCTGTTCCAGTGCGGCAACGCTCAGGGCCTGAAGGACTGGGGCGACTACTGCATCGACTTCACCGGCACCAAGGTCCTCGACGAGATGACCACCTCCGACTTCAACCTGGTGGACGAGAACGGCGCTGTCAAGTGCATCGGCTACTGCTATGAGGCCTTCGGCATCATCGTCAACACCGCTCTGCTGGAGCAGGCTGGCTACACCCTGGCTGACATCACCAACTTCGAGACTCTGAAGGCTGTTGCCGAGGACATCCACGCCCGCAGCGCTGAGCTGGGCTTCGACGCCTTCTCCTCCGCCGGTCTGGACGGTTCCTCCTCCTGGCGTTTCTCCGGCCACCTGGCCAACATGCCCCTGTACTATGAGTTCCGCGATGACGGTGTGACTGCTCAGCCCGCCACCATCACCGGCGCTTACCTGGACAACTATCGCAACATCTGGGATCTGTACATCAACAACGCTTCCATCGCCACCACCTCTCTGCCCACCGCCACCGGCGACATGTCCAGCGGTGAGTTCAAGGAAGGCAAGGCTGTGTTCTATCAGAACGGCACCTGGGAGTTCGCTGGCCTCGTTGACGCCGGCATCCCCGCTGAGAACCTGGCTATGATCCCCATCTACTGCGGTGTTGAGGGTGAAGAGAAGGCCGGCCTCGCTTGCGGCACCGAGAACTGCTGGGCTGTCAACGCCAAGGCTTCTCAGGCTGACATCGACGCTACCCTGGACTTCATCTACTGGGTCGTTACCTCCGAGGAGGGCACTCAGATGATGGCCAAGGAGTTCGGCCCCATCCCCTTCAAGAACGCTGCTGAGTCTGAGAACGTGTTCTTCAACGACGCTAACGAGTACATGGCCAACGGCAACTACACCGTTACCTGGGCCTTCAACCACACTCCCAACGTTGACAGCTGGCGTGCTACCGTTGTCACCGCTCTGGCCGCTTACTCTGCTGACCAGTCCGATGCCAACTGGGAGGCTGTCAAGGCTGCTTTCGTGGATGGCTGGGCTTACGAGTACTCTGTCCAGAACGGCTGATCTCTGATTGGATCTGATCCTGTCTGACCAATGAAAAGGGGCGGGCCCGTTGGCCCGCCCCTTCTCAAAATGTTTATCCCGGCGCCCATCTGGGTGAGCCGAAGGGCCCTCGCCGAGGGTCTTTCGCCCCGCTCAGACGGGAAAATGAGAAAGAAAGTGAGGGAACCAACCTTGAAACGCACTCAGCCCAAGGGCACTCTGGTCAGCCGCCCCATCCGCAAGTTCTCCTGGCTGTTCCTCCTGCCCACTTTCCTGGCATTCTGCATCGGTTTTGTCTGGCCCTTCATGCAGGGCATTTATCTTTCCTTCTGCAACTTCAATACCCCCAAGGACGCTACCTGGATGGGTATCAGCAACTATGTGAAGGTCTTCAATGACGCGGGCTTCCGCAACGCCTTCAAAAATACCGCCCTTTTCGCGGTGGTTTCCATCGTCATCATCAACCTGGCCGCTTTCTTCATCGCCTATGCCCTGACGCAGAAGATGCGCGGCAGCAACATCTTCCGTACTGTCTTTTTCATGCCCAACCTCATCGGCGGCGTGGTCCTGGGCTATATCTGGTCCATGATCTTTGACGGTATCCTCGCAAAGTACAACACCTATCTCACCGCAAACGCCACCTATGGCTTCTGGGGCCTTGTGATCCTGGTGGCATGGCAGCAGATCGGCTACATGATGATCATCTACGTGGCCGGCTTCCAGTCCGTGCCTGAGGATATGCTGGAGGCTGCCGTTATCGACGGAGCCAACCGCTGGCAGACTCTTTTCCAGGTCATCGTTCCCAACATGATGGGCTCCATCGCTGTTTGCACCTTCCTGACCCTGACCAACTCCTTCAAGATGTTCGACCAGAACATGGCCCTGACCGGCGGCGCACCCAGCGTTATGGCAAACGGCGCCAAGATCAACATGACCGAGCTGCTGGCACTGAACATCTACTCTACCTACAACATCAACAAGAACTATCATGGCGTTGCGCAGGCAAAGGCTGTGATCTTCTTCATCCTGGTGGCTGTTCTGGCACTGATCCAGCAGTATGTCACCCGTAAGGAGGACTGAGCCATGAAGAAAGCAAAAGAAAAGTATTCTCTGGGCAGCACCCTTCTGACGGTGTTCTTCGCGGCGCTGTCTCTGGTGTGGGTCGTGCCTATTTTTGAGGTCGTCAACAACTCCTTTAAGTCCAACAACTACGTCAACCTCGATCCCTTTGCCCTGCCCAACGCCGAGTCCTTCATGGGCTTTGACAACTATATCAAGGGCATGACCTTCGGCAACTATCCCTTCCTCAAGTCCGCATGGTACTCTCTCTTTATCACCGTGGCCTCTGTTGCCCTGATCCTGCTGCTGTGCTCCATGAGCGCATGGTACATCGCCCGCGTCAAGAGCCTCGGCTCCAAGGTGTTCTACTACCTGTGCCTGTTCAGCATGATCGTTCCCTTCCAGATGGTCATGTTCACCCTGAGCTTCACCGCAGATAAGCTCAACCTCAACACCCCCTACTCCATCCCCATCGTGTACCTGGGCTTTGGAGCAGGCCTGTCCATCTTCATGTTCCTGGGCTTCATCCGGGATCTCCCCATCGACATTGAGGAGGCTGCCGCCATCGATGGCTGCGGTCCCGTGCGCACCTTCTTCCTGGTGGTGCTGCCCATGCTCAAGCCTACTTTGATCTCTGTGGGCATCCTGCAGACCATGTGGGTGTGGAACGACTATCTGCTGCCCTATCTGGTGCTGGACCGCACCCAGTATATGACCATCCCCATCCACGTGCAGTATCTCAAGGGTTCTTACGGCACTGTGGACCTGGGCGCTACCATGGCCATCATCATGCTGAGCATTATCCCCATCATCATCGTGTACCTCTTCTGCCAGAAGCATATCATCAAGGGTGTTGCAGCCGGCGCAGTCAAGGGTTAAGGAGGTGCCTATGGAAAGAAGCAGCGGCATTTTGCTGCCTATCTCTTCTCTGCCCTCCCCCTACGGCATCGGCACCCTGGGTAAGGAAGCCCGCGACTTTGTGGACTTCCTTGCCAAGGCAAAGCAGCGCTGGTGGCAGATCCTGCCCGTGGCGCCCACCAGCTATGGCGATTCCCCTTATCAGAGCTTTTCCGCCTACGCAGGCAACCCCTACTTCATCGACCTTGAGCAGCTGATCGAGATCGGATTGCTGAAAAAAGAGGAAGTGGAGGCATGCGACTGGGGCGATGACCCCACCCGTGTGGACTATGGCAAGATCTACAACAGCCGTTTTGCTCTGCTGGAAAAGGCTGCAGTTATCGGCTGGCAGCGCTACGGCGGCGAGATCGAGGCCTTTGTGAACCAGAATAAATCCTGGCTCCCCGACTATGCTTTGTTTATGGCTCTCAAGCGTGCCAACGGTATGAAAGCCTGGACGGAGTGGGAGGAGAGTGTGCGCATGCGCGAGAGCGCTGCGCTGGACAAGGCGCGGGAGGAGCTTGCGGAGGATATCCGCCTCTTTAGCTTCATCCAGTTCGTGTTCTTCCGCCAGTGGCGGGCGCTGAAGGCCTACGCCCATGAGAAGAATGTGGGCATCATCGGCGACATGCCCATTTATGTGGCTATGGACTCCGCCGATGTCTGGGCCGATCCCGGCAGCTTCCAGCTGGACAGCCGCAATGTGCCCACCGAGGTCTCCGGTGTGCCCCCTGACAGCTTTACGGCGGACGGTCAGCTTTGGGGCAACCCCCTCTACAACTGGGAGGCCATGAAGGCCGACGGTTACGGCTGGTGGATCCGCCGCATGGCAGGTGCCAGCAAGCTCTACGATGTGATCCGCATCGACCACTTCCGTGGCTTTGAGAGCTATTGGGCTGTACCCGGTGACGCAAAGACCGCCAAGGATGGCCGCTGGGTCAAGGGCCCCGGCATGGATCTGCTGGGCGTCCTCAAGCGCTGGTTCCCCGATCTGGAGTTTATTGCCGAGGATCTGGGCTATCTTACCCCCCAGGTGAAGCAGCTGCTGGATGATTTCGGCTTCCCCGGCATGAAGGTGCTGGAGTTTGCCTTTGATTCCCGGGAGCCCAGCACTTATCTGCCCCACCCCTATCCCAGCAACTGCGTGTGCTACCCCGGCACCCACGACAACCCCCCTCTTGCCCGCTGGCGCAAGGACGCCGCCAAGGAGGATATCGCTCTGGCGAAGAAGTATCTGGGCCTGAACCGCACCGAGGGCTTCAGCCGCGGCGTGATCCGGGGCGGCATGAGCAGTGTTGCAGACCTGTTCGTTGCCCAGATGCAGGACTATCTGGAGGATACCGGCCGCATCAACACCCCCGGCATTCCCAGCGGCAACTGGCAGTGGCGCCTCACCGAGGGCAAGCTCACCGACGAGCTTGCGCTGGAGATCGCAGAGATGACCACCCGCTACGGCCGCGCATAAAATGACCAAAGACCCGCTGTCCCTTTGGGGCGGCGGGTCATTTCTTCGTTTTGGTTGTCAGCAGACCGGTAATGCCCCCAAGGATGGTAGGCAGCAGCCAGCCAAAACCCAGACCCGTGAAGGGCAGGAAAGCGAGAAAGCCTGCCATCTGGGCGGCAGAGGTCAAAAAAGCAGCCAGCGCGGCAAAGCGCACGCTGTACCCAGCGGAAAGACGGGGAGGAAGAAAACAGGAGATTACCGCCGTGAGGGTGGGGGGATAGACCAGAGATAGAATGGGGGAGGCCAGAGAAACGATGGTTTCAAGGCCAAAATTGGCTGTGAAGGCGGAGAGGGCGCAGATGGCGGCTGCCATCCATCTGTAAGAGCAGTGAAGGAGAGAAGAGAAGTGGTGGGCGGCGGCACTGACAAGGGCGGTGGCTGTGGTAAGACAGGCAAGGGTCACGATCAAAGCGAAGAGCCATACACCGCTGCGGCCCAGAAGAGACCGGACGATGAAGGTCATAAGGTCGGCGCGGTGCACCGAGAGATCAAAAAAGGGGGCGGTGGTGGCGCCGAGGTAGGTGAGCCCGAGATATACCCCCAGCAGGGCAAGGCCTGCGATGAGGGCGGCACCGGAAATCACGGCGCGGCGGCTGCGGGGGTCGGTATAGCCCTTGCCCTCGGCGCTTTTGAGAATGAGAACACCGAACACTGCTGCAGCCAGCACATCCATGGTTTGATACCCTGCCTCGATCCCCGTCCGGGCTACGCATTCCACTGCGGCGGTTTCGGGAATTGGCCCGATGGGGTAAGCTATCCCCACCGCAATGAGGATCAAAAGGCCAATGAGCAGGGCGGGGGTGAGGATTTTTCCCACGATGTCCACCACAGCGCTTTGCCTGAGGCAGATCAGGGCGGTGAGAGCAAAGAAAAGGACGGAGAACAGCACCGGAGAAACACCGGAGACAAGAGGGGAGAGGGCCAGTTCATAGGTGGTGGCTGCCGTGCGGGGGATGGCCAGCAAGGGGCCGATGCAAAGGACGATGGCGCTCATCAGGATTTTGGAGGAGAGGGAACCCAGGGGGTGCAGCACCGCCTCCGTGCTGCCGGCACGGAGCATGGCAAAGAGGGTCAGCAGGGCAAGACCGATATCCGCCAGATAGTACCACGCGAAGCCTGTGAACCACGCTCCGCCGCAACTGAGGCCCAGATAGGGAGGAAAAATGACGTTGCCTGCTCCAAAAAACATGGAAAACAGGGCAAAACCCATAACAAGCATATTTTTTCTCAGATCCGGCATGAAAACCTCCCTTTCGGGGTTGCAGAATGAGGGATAAAAAGATAAAATAAATTTTCGGCAAACAGGGAACTTTTTTGATCCCCTGTTCGTCAGTATATCCGTAATCCGAAAAATTAGTAAAACATAAAGGAGAAACCATCAATGAAGAAGAATATCACCGCCCTGCTGCTGGCTGCAGCCATGATGCTGAGCCTTGCCGCCTGCGGCGCCAAGAAGGAAGAGGCTCCCGCCGTGTCCGAGCCCGCTGTTTCCGAACCTGCCGCTTCCACTGAGGAGCCCAACGTTTCCGTGGAGCTGCCCGAAGTGGACCCCGATGTGAATGTGCCCGCTGCCTCTACCGAGGGCCCCGAGGCTGATGTGATGCCCGAGGTGAATGCCCCCGGCTCTGAGGGCCCCTCTGAGCCTGTCACTCCCGAGGTGATGCCTGAGGTTCCCGCCGAGCCCGTTACTCCCGAGATCCCCGCCGCTCCCGAGGCTCCTGCCGCCGGTGCTGCCGACCTGAACGCCTTCTACCTGTCTCTGGTGGATACTTATGGTGAGAACTTCCCCGCCAACATGAACCTGTGCGACATGGTGGAGATGCTGGACGGCTTCTATCCCGGCCTCAGCGGTCTGGACACCAAGCAGATGATGATCTATCAGCCCATGATGGGCGCCGTGGTGTGCGAGATCGCTCTGGTGGAAGTGGCCAACGAGGGCGATGTGGAGACCGTTAAGGGCATTTTCCAGAAGCGCATTGACGATCAGGTAGCCGGCGGCGCCTGGTATCCCGAGAGCATCGAGGGCTGGAAGAACAACTCCCGCGTGGTTGCAAACGGCAACTGCGTGATGATGATCGCCTATTCCGAGTGCGAGGCTGTTGTGGAGAGCTTCAACGCCATTTTCTAAAAAACGCATGAAAAAGCGGAGGACGAAATGTCCTCCGCTTTTGGTTTATCGATCAGATCTTGATGAGCTCATAGTTCCGGCTGCCAAGACCCAGCTTCTCGGCGTGGTCCAGACACACCTGCCACTCGGTATCGGGGTGGGCGGCGCGGAAATGGTCGGGGTCATCGGTGTTGATGCCCTTGTCGCAGAGCATGCTGACCTTCAGAGCGGGCTGGGCGTTCACCGCGTCGGCGCAGGCCTGATCCAGTGCCACGGGGTCAAAGGAGGCGAACATACCCACATCGGGGACGATGGGGGCGTCATTCTCACTGTGGCAGTCGCAGTTGGGGGAAACATCCCGCACCAGAGAGATGTGGAAACAGGGGCGGCCGTCCACAACGGCCTTGGTGTACTCAGCGATCTTCTTGTTGAGGATGGCGGGAGCGGCGTCATTGGCGGCGCGGATGGCGTCCACCGGGCAGAGAGCCAGGCACCGGCCGCAGCCAACGCACTTGTCTGCATCGATGGTGGCCTTGCGGTCAGTGATGGTGGGGGCGTCATGGGCGCAGATCTTCACGCAGTTGCCGCAGCCGATGCACTTCTTGGTGTTCACATAGGGCTTGCCGGAGGAGTGCATCTCCATCTTGCCGGCCCGGGAGCCGCAGCCCATGCCGATATTCTTCAGCGTGCCGCCCATGCCGGCCTGCTCGTGACCCTTGAAGTGGGTGAGAGAGATGAAAATGTCAGCGTCCATCACGGCGCGGCCAATCTTGGCCTCGGTGACGTATTCGCCGCCCTCTACGGGAACGAGGGCTTCATCGGAGCCCTTGAGGCCGTCGGCAATAAGGACATGGCAGCCGGTGGAGAAGGGGGAGAAGCCGTTGACATAGGCGCTGTCCAGATGGTCCAGAGCGTTCTTGCGGCCGCCTACATACAGCGTGTTGCAGTCGGTAAGGAAGGGCTTGCCGCCCTTGCTCTTGACCAGATCCACCACGGCCTTGGCCCAGTTGGGTCGCAGGTATGCAAGGTTGCCGGGCTCACCGAAATGGATCTTGATGGCAACGTACTTGCCCTCCATGTCGATGTCGTCAATGCCGGCGGTGAGCATCAATCGGGCCAGCTTCTGGGTCAGGTTTTCGCGGAAGGTAGGGGCGCGGAAGTCGCCAAAATACACTTTCGATTTCTCAGCCATGTTATCTTCTCCTTTGTGTTGGTTCTTTCTCTCCTGCTTATTCGTCCAGATCTACGCTGATGTGGTCTGTGCCGTGGCGGTCAAACTCAGAAAGATAGGTCTCGATCCGCTCCATGAGAGCGGTATAGTTTTCGCGGGTGAGGGGCTCGCCGTCCATATCCCGCAGGGCCATTTCCTCCGCCAGGATCTCATAGAAGACGATATCTTCATACTGCTCGATAGCGTCATGGATGCCGCCCTCGGCAAAGGCGCGGGAGGGGATCAGTTCCCCCTGGTAAAGTTCCACCAGCTTGCTCATTTTCTGCTGCAGGCAGTGGGAGAAAACGAGGGCCTCCACCTGATCGTATTCCTTGATGCGGTCCTTATCCCGGGTGGAGTTGAGCACCCAGTTTCCTATGTAGACAAGATCCAGCAGATAGCGGAACTGCTGCTTGGTCAATTCAATTTTCATGGCGATACACCTCCTGGGGCCATAATTATGAGTATTATATCAGAGCAGCGTGAGAAATTCCACATAAAATGCACGGAAAAAGAGGAAAATCTCCCTTGCGGAGTGCTCTGTCCGTATTGTATAATATAGTGCTAAGTATAATCTCGACACTGCAGGAGGCGCTATGGAAGAGAAAAAGCTTCCCGTGATGCTCTCCATCCGGGGAGAGCAGTATTTTGACGATGTGGATCCCGACGCCACGGAGCTGATGACCGAGGGCACCATGACCATGAATGACCGGGGCATCCGCCTTTCCTATGAGGAATCCGAGCTTACCGGTATGGAGGGGACCACCACTACCTTCATCGTGGAGGGGAAGCGGGTGACGCTGCTGCGCACCGGCGCGGTGAACTCCCAGATGATCTTTGAGGAGGGGGAGCAGCATACCTCCCTGTATGAGACCCCCTTCGGCGAGCTGACGGTGGATATCCAGACCAGCAAGCTCCTGCATAACCTCACGGAACGGGGAGGGCTTATGGAGATCAAATACTCCATCGCTGTGGAGCACACCGTCACCGGACGCAACTGCTTCAAGATCCGCGTCCGGCCCAGAAAATAAGAGACGAACACAATCTTTCAACGAAAGAGGACTTTCAGATATGATCAACATGATTCAAAACGCAAAAGATCAGGCTGCCGCCCTTGCTATGGCAGCCTACCGCGCCGCCGTTGCCGACGGCACGCTCATTGACGCCGAGGTGAAGACCGCCCCCGTGGAGATCCCCAAGGACACTGCCAACGGCGACTTTACCACCACCTTTGCCCTGGCCGCCTCCAAGGCTCTGCGCTCCAACCCCAAGGTCATCGCCCAGACCCTGCTGGACCACATGGATCTCACCGGCACCTATTTTGCTTCTGCTGAGATCGCCGGCCCCGGCTTTTTGAACTTCCGCCTCAATGACAGCTGGTATGAGGGCGTCATGTCCGCCGTGGAGAGCGAGGGCAGCGAGTACGGCAGAAGCGAGATGCTCAAGGGCAAGAAGTACATGGTGGAGTTCGTTTCCGCCAACCCCACCGGCCCCATGCACATGGGCAACGCCCGCGGCGGCGTTCTGGGCGACACCCTTGCCGCCGTGCTGGAAGCCAGCGGCGCCGATGTGAGCCGTGAGTTCTATGTCAACGACGCCGGCAACCAGATCGACAAGTTTGCCCACTCCATCGAGGCCCGCTATCTCCAGCTGATCCGCGGCGAGGAGAATGTGCCCTTCCCCGAGGACGGCTATCAGGGCGGCGACATCCGCGATCTTGCCCAGGGTTATTATGACCTCCACGGCGAGGAGCTGCTGAATGTGTCTGCTGAGGAGCGTCAAGAGAAGCTGGCGGCCTACGGATTGAGCGTGAACCTGCCCAAGATGAAGACCGATCTCCAGCGCTACAAGATCGATTACGACACCTGGTTCTATGAGTCTACCCTGCATGAAAGCGGCTACGTTGCCGAGACGGTGCAGATGCTCACCGACAAGGGCTTCACCTATGAGAAGGACGGCGCCGTATGGCTGCGCACTGCCGACATCATGCGGGAGAACATGCGCAAGGCCGGCAAGAAGGAAAAGGACATTGAGAAGCTGGAACTCAAGGACGACGTTCTGCGCCGCGCCAACGGTTTCTACACCTACTTTGCCGCCGACATCGCTTATCACCGCAACAAGTTTGCCCAGCGGGGCTTTGACAAGGTCATCAACATCTGGGGCGCCGACCACCACGGTCATGTGGCCCGCCTCAAGGGTGCGCTGGACGCCATCGACCTCAACGGCACCGAGCGTCTGGATATCGTCCTTATGCAGCTGGTGAAGCTGTTGCGTGACGGTGAGGTGGTGCGCATGTCCAAGCGCACCGGCAAGGCCATTTCCCTCTCCGATTTGCTGGACGAGATCCCCATGGATGCCGCCCGTTGGTTCTTCAACGCCAAGCCCGACACCCAGATGGAGTTCGATCTGGGCCTTGCCGTCCGGGAGGACAGCGAGAATCCCATCTACTACGTGGAGTATGCCCACGCCCGTATCTGCTCTCTCCTCCGGGCCATGGAGGCTGAGGGGGTGCAGGTGCCCTCTCAGGGCGAGGTGGATCAGGCCATCCTCTGCGGCGAGAAGGAGAAGGCCCTCATCAAGCAGCTGGCCCAGTTCTGCGAGGAGATCAAGCTCTCTGCCCGGGACTATGACCCCAGCCACATCAACCGCTATCTGCAGGAGCTGGCTGCCTGCTTCCACCGTTTCTACGGCGAGTGCCGCATCAAGGGTGAGGCTCCCGCCGTGATGGCTGCCCGACTGAAGCTTGCCGACGATACCCGCGTGGTGCTGCGCAACGGTCTCAAGCTCATCGGCGTGGACGCACCTGAAAAGATGTAAGTTTCGCGAAAAAACGAGGCTTTTTGTGAAGCGGCGGGGCAGTTGCCCCGCCGCTATTTTGCAAGAAAAGGAACATTTCTATGAACCGATCTGCCCTTCGCGCCGCATTCCCGGCAACTGTTCCGGTGATGACGGGCTATTTCTGTCTGGGCTTCGCCTATGGACTGCTGATGGTCTCTCAGGGGTTTTCCCCCATCTGGCCGGTGCTGATGAGCCTTGTGGTCTTTGGCGGCAGCATTCAGTTTCTGGCGGTGACCCTGCTGGGCTCTGCCTTCGCGCCCATCCCTGCGTTTTTTCTCTCCCTTATGGTCAATGCCCGCCACATCTTTTACGGACTTTCCATGCTGGAAAAATACCGGGCCACAGGAGGGATGCAGTATGCGCTGATCCCTCTGCTGACGGACGAGACTTTTTCGGTAGTGTCCTCCACTGAGCCTCCGGAAGGAGTTTTCCACCGCGCCTACTGGCTGTGGGTCTCCCTGCTGAATTATAGCTACTGGGTGGGAGCCACCGCGGTGGGGGCCCTCTTTGGTAATTTCCTGCGGTTTGACACCACGGGCATGGACTTTGCCCTGACCGCCCTCTTTGTGGTGCTGTTTCTGGAGCAGTGGAAAGTGAAGGAGAATCGGTTTTCCGGCGTGACGGGCATCGGCTGTGCCGCGCTGGCAGTGGCAGTTTTCGGGGCGGAGAACATGGTCATTCCCGCCATGGTGATGATCCTTGCCGTGCTGCTGGGAGGGAGGAAACGCAAATGACTGCTCTGCAGATGCTTTTGACCGTGCTGGCGCTTGCCCTTGGTATCCAGCTGACGCGGTGGCTGCCCTTCTGGCTGTTCCGCAAGGAGCCCCCTGCCGTGGTGAGCTATCTGGGGGGTGTGCTGCCCTGTGCCACCATGGGTCTTCTGGTGGTATACTGCCTCAAGGGTGTAGAATTTCTTGCCCCGCCTCACGGCGTGCCGGAGCTGATGGCCATTGCCGTGGTGGCGGCGCTGCACCGGTGGAAGGGGAATGTACTGCTCTCCATTGCCGGGGGAACGGCGCTGTACATGGCGCTGGTGCAGGCGGTTTTCGCATGAGACAGGCCGCAATGACATAAATTGAGACTGCCGCAAGTGCTGCGGCAGTCTTTTTTTGCGGAGGGACGGAGATGAAAAAGCAGTTTCTCAGGGGGTTTCTTTTTACTGCCGCAGTGGGTACGCTCCTCCATTTTCTCTACGAATGGGCACCGACACCACTGACCGCCCTTTTCGGTGCGGTGAATGAATCGGTGTGGGAGCACATGAAGCTGCTGTTTGTGCCGGTGTTTTTGTGGCTGCTTTTTGTCAGCGAAAACCGCTCGGCGGGGGCGGCGGCTCTCACGGTGGGGCTTGGGATCATCGCAAGCGTATACTACACCTATACCGGTGCACTGGGATACCGCATCATAGCGGTGGATATCGCCCTTTTTTACGCGGCGGCGGCAGTGGTATTTGGGCTGCACCGGCAGTGGAACTGCCGCTGGCAGAAGCGGTGGCAGCAGGCGGCAGCCTGGGTGGGGCTGACGGTCATGGCGCTGAGCTTTATCGTGTGGACCTTTTATCCACCCCGCTACCCCCTCTGGCAGGACCCTTCCGGCGGCTACGGCATCATCGGAGCGGAGGGGACGGAGTGAATTTGCGCTCCGTTCACACTCTGTGCCTTGACCGCAAAAGGGGTGGGTATTATAATGAAACACAAAGAGATACCCAAGGAGACCACACAGGAAGGGAGAACCGATATGGAAAAGGAAAACATGATCCCCGAGCTGACCTTTGGCGCAGCCGCGGAGGAGATCACCCTCACACTGGGAGAGGCCCCTGCCACCCCCGCTGCCCCCGCCCCTGTGGAAGAGGAGAAGCAGGTGGAGCGTGTGAAGCTGGATGACAGCATGCTCTCCGAGGCGGAGAAGAAGGCTGTGGAGGAGTTTGCCAGGAAGATCGACATTATGGACTCCACACTGGTGCTGCAGTATGGCGCGGCCGCCCAGAAGAATGTGGCGGGCTTTTCCGAAAATGCCCTTGCCAGCGTCCGCACCAAGGATCTGGGAGAGGTAGGCAAGTCCCTTTCCGAACTGGTGGGGGAACTGAAGGAGTTTGGCCAGGAGGAAGAGCCGAAGGGCCTCTTTGGCTTTTTCAAGAAGACCGGTGACCGGCTGGAGACCATGCGGGCCCAGTTTTCCAAGGTGGAGACCAATGTGGACCGCATTGTGCGGGAGCTGGAGCAGCACCAGATCGTCCTTTTGAAGGATGTTGCCATGCTGGATCAGATGTATGAGCTGAACCTGAAGTACTATAAGGAACTGACCATGTACATTCTGGCCGGCAAAAAGAAGCTGGAGCAGGTGCGCACGGTGGACATCCCGGCCCTGAAGGCCAAGGCGGAAGACAGCGGCTCCCAGGAGGACGCACAGGCCTACAACGACATGGTGCAGATGTGCGACCGCTTTGAAAAGAAACTCCATGATCTGGAGCTGACGAGAATGATCTCCATCCAGATGGGTCCCCAGACCCGGATGCTGCAAAATAACGACACTCTCATGGTGGAGAAGATCCAGTCCTCCATCGTCAACACCATTCCCCTCTGGAAAAGCCAGATGGTGCTGGCACTGGGTCTGGAGCACAGCCGTCAGGCAACGGCGGCCCAGAGCGCCGTGACGGATATGACCAACCAGCTGCTGCGGAAAAACGCGGAGATGCTGAAAATGGGCACCGTGGAAACAGCCCGGGAGGCGGAAAAGAGCGTGGTATCCATCGAGACGCTGCAGCACACCAACCAGCAGCTCATCTCCACACTGGACGAGGTGCTGACCATCCAGCGGGAAGGCGCTGCCAAGCGCAAGGCGGCGGAAGAGGAGCTGGGCCGCATTGAGGGCGAGCTTCGCAGCAAGCTCATTGAGCTGCGCTGAAAAAGAAATCCGTGGCGGGGAGCGCCATGGATGCAGATGAAAATGAAAAATGACCTTCTGGCAGCTTGTCAGAAGGTCATTTTTTTGCTTGTTCCCGGGTGTGGGCAAGGGCGGCGCATACCACGCTTTCTGCTCCCGCGTCGGTGAGGACGCGGATGCACTCCCGCAGAGTTGCGCCGGAGGTGCAGATATCGTCGATGAGCAGGATGCGCTTTCCGCGGATCTCTCCCCTGGGGTGAGGCTCGTAGACCCCCAGCACATTGGCCCGCCGGGCGGCCTCGCCGCCTTTGAGGGTGGATTGGGCGGGGTTGTCCGCGATCTTGCGCAGAAGAGGGACGGGTCTGGTATCCCAGTGGCGGCAGGCTTCCTCGGCAAGAAGCTGTGCCTGATCGAAGCCGCGAGCACGAAGGCGCTTGCGGCTGACAGGCACCCATGTAACGGTGTCAAACTGCCCGCCCAGCTCCTCGGCGGCACAGCGGGCGATGCGGCGGCCGAAATCCACGGCGGCGCCGTGGGAGCCGTGAAATTTGAAGGCGAGGATGCCCTCCCGGGCAAGGTCTTCATACCACAGCGGCGCGGCGCACACAAGGCCGCCCTTCTCCTTGCGGAGGATATCCTTCCCCACGGTGAAGGGGAGGGCTTTTTCACATTCGCCGCAGGTGCCTTCCTCCATGCGGAATTTCCGGCAGAAGGGGCAGCGGGGCGGAAACAGCAGGTCCAGAAATTTCATGGCGGCTCCTTACCCCTCGCCGCTGTGGGCAAGACGCCACCTTAGGCCCGAGTAGCGCCGCTGCTGGCGGTCGTTGGCGGCCATGGCGCGCAAAACGGCGTCGTCACCCACCACCACCAAAAGCTCTCTTGCCCGGGTGAGGGCGGTATAGAGAACGCCCCGCACCATCAGCGACTGGGCAGAGGGCATGGCACAAAGCACCACGCAGCGGTATTCGCTGCCCTGGGCCTTGTGAACGGTCTGGGCATAGGCAAGGTCGATCTCGCTGAGCATTTCCGTGGAGTAGAGAGCCTCCCGGCCGTCAAAATCCAGCGAGAGCCATTCGCCGCCGGGGTCGATTTGGGTGATGCGGCCCACATCACCGTTGAACATGCCAACGCCCATGGTGCCGTCGCTTCTTTCCCAGAGAACGTCATAGTCGTTGCGATTTTGCATGATGCGGTCCCCCTCCCGGAAGATACGCTCGCCCCAGAGGATCTGGTGCTTGCCGGGGGTAAGGGGATTCAGAGCCTCCTGCAAAAGGCGGTTTAAGTGAATGGTGCCGGTGGGGCCACGGCGGGTGGGGGTGAGGACCTGAATGTGGTCGGCGGGGATGTGCATGCCCTCGGGCAGACGCTTTTTGCAAAGCTCCACCACGGTACTTACGGCCCGCTCCCCCTCCCGGCGGCAAAGGAAGAAATAGTCCCCCTGATTGCTGGACATCTCGGGAGGCTCCCCCTGATTGACGCTGTGGGCATTGCGGATGATGGCGGACTGCTCCGCCTGCCGGAAGATTTGGCGGAGGAAGACCGTTTCCACCCGTCCGCTGCGGATGAGGTCGGAAAAGACATTGCCCGCTCCCACGGAGGGAAGCTGGTCGGCGTCCCCCACCAGCACAAGGCGGGTGCCGGGCCGGAGGGCGCGCAGCAGGGCGGAGAAGAGCTGGAGATCCACCATGCTCATCTCGTCGAGGATCACGGCGTCGGCCTCTAAAGGTTCCTGCTCGTTTTTGGCGTAGGTCACCTGATGGGTGGCCTCATTCCACGTCATACCAAGGAGGCGGTGGATGGTCTGGGCCTCTCTGCCCCCGGTAAGCTCGCTCATGCTCTTGGCGGCCCGGCCTGTGGGGGCAGCCAGCACGATGTCAAGGCCCATGCGGTCAAAGAGCTCCACGATGCCCCGCACGGTGGTGGTTTTTCCGGTGCCGGGGCCGCCGGTGATAATGAGCACGCCCCGCTGAGCGGCAAGGGCCACAGCCTTTCGCTGCTGAGAGGCGTAGGTGATGCCCTCGGCGCGCTCGATCTCACTGACCACACGCTCTGCCTGACGGGAGGTGTCGGCATCCACACTGAGGAGGACATTGAGGCGGGCGCAGGCAGTGACCTCCGCCTCCCAGAGGCGCTTCAGGTAGCAGCCCTGCACATTGGCCACCGTCTCCTCCACCACAGCGCCCTTTTCGATGAGGGCGTCCAGCGCCGCTTCCGGCAGCGCTTCATCACAGCCCAGCAGCTGGGCCGTGGCGAAGAGAAGCTTGGAGCGGGGGAGGAACACATGGCCGTTATTTTCGTTGTGGGAAAGCTCAAAGGTGACGGCGGCCTGAAGCCGCTCGTCACAGTCGGCGGGAAAGCCCATGCTCATGGCGATCTCGTCGGTGAGGGCGAACTCCACACCGCAGCTGTCGGCGGAGAGGAGGTAGGGGTTGGCGCGGAGCATTTCCATGGCGGCATCGCCGTACTGCTCCCGCAGCTGCATGGCAAGAACAGGCGGCAGCTCATACTGGGCAAGGAAGGCCATCAGCCGTCTCAGGCCCATGTGACGGCGGAAGCTCTCGGCGATCTCCTGTGCCTTTTTGGCAGTGATGCCCTTGATGGCCCGCAGCCGGTCGGGGCTTTGCTCCAGGATCTCCAGAGTCTGGGGGCCGAAACGGTCCACGATGCGCTGGGCGGTGGCAGGCCCTACGCCCTTGCAGATGCCGGAGGAAAGGTAGCTGACGATCTCCTCCTCATCCACGGGGAGGGTACGCTCCAGCTCAAGGGCTTTGAGCTGCTCGCCGTGCTGGGGATGGTGCTCCCATACGCCCCCCACGGTCATGTGCTCGCCGGGGGCGACGCAGGGGATGCAGCCCACCACGGTGACCACCTCTCCCTCGCAGGTAAGCAGGCGCAAAACGGTATAGCCGTTTTCGGCGTTTTGGAAAATGAGGCTATGTACGGTGCCGTCCACCGTGACGAGTTCTTCCATAATGGTCCTCTTTCGTAATAGTGGTTCAGGGGGGAGGCAGGGGCTGGAGGGTGTCGATGAAAAGGATGTTTTTCTCCTGCCGGGCAAGGGTGCGGACGAGGGCAAGGCCCTCTTCGCTGAGACCGCAGTTGTGCAGTGCCAGTCTTGACCCCGGCAGAGCTCGGCGCAGGCGGCGCAGCTCCCGCAGGTCAGCCTCCGCGCTCAGGGCGTTTCCCTGCAGGGGCAGCACCAGCATCAAGCCGTGGACAGAGGGGGCGGGCCGCCGCACCATCAGCCCCGCAAGGCTCCACAGAAGGGACGCAAGACCCACGGCGGAGAGAAAGGCAATGACGCCGTCATGTAAAATTTCCATGCAAAATCACCTCGCACCAGTCTATGAGGGCCCGGGGCCCGGGGTGCGAAGTGGGGGAGGGCCGGTGGAAACCACCGGCCCGAAAACGGTTTATGTTCTGGTGATGCCAAGCTCGGCGAGGATGGCCTCCTCCCGCGCGCGCATACGTTTTTTCTCCTCGCCCTCATCCAGATGGTCGTAGCCCAGCAAATGGAGGACGGAGTGGACCACAAGGTAGGCGGTCTCCCGGCGGTTGGAGTGGCCGTATTCTTTGGCCTGGGCGGCGATCCGCTCCAGAGAGAGGACCATGTCGCCAAGGGGAATGAGGCCGGTGCCGGGGTCGGCGTCCTCCGCATCGGGAAGCTCCCCGGGAAGAAGATCGAAAACGGGGAAGCTCAAAACATCGGTGGGACGGTCTACCTCCCGCATCTCCCGGTTGATCTCATGGATGCCGGCGTCATCGGTGATGGAGACATTGATCTCGCAGGGGAGGGTCATGCCTTCGGCGGAAAGCGCCGTGCGGATGACCTTGCGGATGAAGGCCTTCAAACCGTCGCTGACGCCCTCCACATCTGCCGTGACAGGAATATAATGCCGCTTTGCCATCACTTTTTCCCCTTTCCGCCGCCGTTTTTGGCGTTTTCGTAATCCTCATAGGCCTTGACGATGCGCTGCACCATCACGTGGCGCACAACGTCGGCATTGCTCAGCTCACAGATGCCGATGCCCTCCACCTTCCGCAGCACCCGCATGGCCTCCTTAAGGCCGCTTGCCTTGCCGTCGGGCAGGTCGATTTGGGTGACGTCACCGGTGATGACGATCTTGGAGCCAAAGCCAAGGCGGGTGAGGAACATTTTCATCTGCTCCCGGCTGGTGTTCTGGGCCTCATCCAGAATGATGAAGCTGTCATCCAGGGTGCGGCCGCGCATATAGGCAAGGGGGGCTACCTCGATATTGCCCCGCTCCAGATATTTCTGGTAGGTCTCGGCACCCAGCATATCAAACAGGGCGTCGTAAAGGGGGCGGAGGTAGGGGTCCACCTTGCTCTGGAGGTCGCCGGGGAGGAAGCCCAGCCGCTCACCGGCCTCCACCGCGGGGCGGGTGAGGATGATGCGGTTGACCTGCTTGTCCCGAAAGGCCTGGACGGCGGCGGCCACGGCCAGGTAAGTCTTGCCGGTGCCTGCCGGGCCCACGCCGATGGTGATGGTGTTATTCAGCACGGACTTGATATATTGCTTTTGGCCGATGGTCTTGGGCTTGATGGGGCGGCCCTTGGCGCTGATGCACAAAACATCTCCGGTGAGCTCGCTGATCTGATCGTCCTTCCCGGCGCGGACAAGGCCCATGACGTAGCGCACATTCTGCTCGCCGATGACCTCGCCCCGGGCGGAAAGGGTCAGCAGGGCCTGCACGGCCCGGGCGGCGAGGGCAACGTCCTCCTCCTCGCCCTCTACCCGAAGCTCTCCGTCCCGGTTCACCACGGTGACGGAAAATTCCTTTTCCAGAAGGCGGATGTTCTCATCAAAGGATCCGAAAATATTCACGGCCTGCTCCAGCCGGTCAATGCTGATTCGCTGCTCCAAAAACTGTCAACTCCTAATGTAGATTGGCTTTCCTTACGGGGACATGTAAATGGGAACGGTCACGCCGATCTCCTCCTCACACTCGGCCCGGAGGGTGACCTCCAGCGTGTCGCCCAGGGTGCGAAGATCCGTTCTGGTGGAACAGATCTCGCCATAGGGGGAAACAACGGCGCGGAGATACTGTGTCAGCGCCTGTTCGCCCCGGGCGGCGGCGTCGGAAGCGGAAAGAGACAGACGCTGCGTTTCGTAAAAGCGGAAGGTCTCCCGCTCCACCGACACCGGCAGAGGGATACCCAGAAAGGAAAGCTGCTTTCTTGTGGTTATTTTATCATATCTGCGGCCTTCGATGCTACTGTTTGGAAAGAATTTTATGCGCTTCTTCCCAAAAATCAGGCTGAGGGCCTGTTTTTCGCCGGTATAGACCTTTCGCTGCGCCAACAGGGGCACCCGGGTGGCAAGAGTATGCCACGTGCGGGCAGTTACTTCTCCGAGGCCTGCCGTGGTGCGGGCACCGAAGGTGCCGGTATCCTCCACGCCGGCAAGAAGGATCTGCCCTTCCTCCACGCTCATCCCCGGAACCACGCATTTTATCCCGGAAAAGGCGTGGATCTCCAGCACTAGCCCGCCCCGGCGGGCTACCAGATTGGAGGGGGGAGAGCGGTCCACCCCCTCGGGGACGGTGACCCGCTCCCGCACCTGTACCTGCGCCCGGCAGCCGGAGACATTCACCGTGAGCCACACCAGCTCCGGGATCTCCAGCAGGATCCGGTTTCGAAGATCCTCGCCGTCCAGCGAGAGGCCGAAGCTGCCGATCCCTACCCCCTGCCGCTCCAGCGCGCGGAGGATGGTCTCCGTAGGGACGGTCTTATTCCCTTCCACCTGAAAGTCCCAGATGAAAAAGGTGCCCAGCATCAGCCACAAGCCCACTGCCGCAGCGCCCACCGCCAGAACAGGACGGGCACGCAGGCGGAGGAAAAAATAGGGTGCGCCGCTGCGGCGCAGGGGCGTGACGGAGGCCTGAGCCCGGGGTGCCATGCGCCGCAGGAGCCGATAATCCCTGCGGCGGAGCACGCAGGTGAAGGTATGCTCATCCTCCCGGCAGAGATCCCAGAAGCGCAGGTTGTGGGCGGCACAGAGGTTCATCACCCGCTCTGGAAAGGCGCACTCCACCCGTACCTGCACCTGCCCATGCAGGCGGTTGACCAGATCTCTTATCATAGGGCCACCCACTCCACGCTGCGGATGCTCCCGCCCACGCGCAGCTCCTGCGCGGTCATGGCGGTCAGGCGCAGCTTTTCTCCGCAGATACGCAATACTCCGGCAGGGGTGTTGGCGTCGATGCGTTCCTCACTGTAGGAGAGAATGCCGGTGTGCTGCTCCAGATAGACCTCCCGGCTGCCCACCATCTCCAGATGGGGCAGGCCTGCCACGATATCCGCCGGCAGGTCAAAGCGCTCGGCAAATTCCGCCAGAACTTTTCTTCCTCGTTTTTCCATCCACTCACCTCACGGCAAGTCTATGCGGGAAAAGCGGGGCATATATCATAGCGGTGATGGAAATGAAACGACAACGGATGATCCTTCTTCTGCTTCTGGGGGCGGCAGCGCTCTCTCTGGGGGAGAGCGCTGCCGTGCAGCAAAGCGTGCGGCAGGGCCTTTCTCTGTGCGCCCGCTCGGTGATCCCGGCGCTGCTGCCCTTTCTGGTGGTATCCAGCCTGCTGGTGTCCCAGGGCTTCGGGCAGTGGGCAGGCCGGGGGCTTGGGGGTATAATGGAGGGCCTCTTCCGCCTGCCGGGGTGTGGGGGAGCGGCCCTTGCCCTCGGCTTTGCAGCAGGCTACCCCGTGGGAGCGCGGACGGCGGCGGAGCTTTACCGGGAGGGGCAGCTGACAAAAGAGGAGGCGCAGCGGCTGCTGACCTTCTGCAACAACGCAAACCCCGCCTTTCTGGTGACGGTGCTGGGGCGGGGGGTATTTCACAGCGCAAGAACAGGAATATGGCTGTGGCTGATCCATGTGGCGGCGGCTTTTTGCACGGGGCTTCTTTTTCGCTCGCCGGAGCAAAGGGGTCTTTCCCGGAGAATAGGGAGAGAGGAACGAAGGAAAAAGAGCTTCGCCTCTGCCTTTGTGGAGGCGGTAGGCTCCGGGGCGCTGGCTATGGTGGGGATCTGCGGCTTTGTGACGGTGTTTTATGTTCTCTCCCGCCCTCTTGCCGCCCTGCCGGGAAAGGCGGGGATGCTGCTCACGGGGCTTACGGAACTTTTTTCCCTCACGCCCTGCCTCACGGCAGACGGCGGGGGCTTCGTCATCGCCGCCGCCTGCGCGGGCTTTGGGGGCGTGAGCGTTTTGTGCCAGACGGCGGCGGTACTGGAGGGCAGCGATCTATCCAACAGGTGGTGCGTGACGGGAAAGCTGGTGCAGGGGCTTTTTTCGGCGGTATTTGCACTTATCGTTTGGCAATGGCTATAAAAAAGCCGCCCGAACCTTCGGGCGGCTTAGGTGCGTATGGGGGAAATTACTTGGCGTCCATGCGGACAGCCACTTCCAGAGCGATCTCCATCATGTTGCGGAAGGAGAGCTGACGGTCCTCGGCGGAGAGCTGCTCGCCGGTGACGAGACTGTCGGAAATGGTGCAGATGGCAAGGGCACGCTTGCCGGCCTCAGCAGCGTTGCAGTAGAGGGCATAGGACTCCATCTCGGTGGCAAGGATGCCCATCTCACCCCACTTCATGGGGCTGTAGCTCTTGTTATAGAAGGTGTCGGAGGCGAAGACGTTGCCCACGTTGGGCTCTACGCCCTTCTCACGGGCCACGGCCACGGCGGTCTCCAGCAGCTCGTAGTTGGCGATGGCGGCAAAGTTGCCGTTGAGGCCGAACTGGTAGGCAAAGTTGGAGTCGGAGCAGGAGCCCTGAGCCATGACGATATCCATGAGCTTGAGGTCAGGGGAAATGGCACCGGCAGAGCCGATGCGCAGGATGTTTTCCACGCCGAAGAAGTGGAACAGCTCGTGGGAATAGATGGCCATGGAGGGGCCGCCCATACCGGAAGCCATGACGGACACGCGGACGCCCTTATAGGTGCCGGTGTAGCCCTGAACGCCGCGGACGTTGTTCACCAGCTCCGCGTTTTCCAGGAAGGTCTCAGCGATGAATTTTGCCCGCAGGGGATCGCCGGGCATGAGGACGGTCTTTGCGAATGCGCCCTGAGGGGCATTGTTGTGTGGGGTACCCATAATCAGTATGTATCCTCCTTCATATTATCAGTGTTTTTCACTGCTTTTACGATTCTGCTGGTGCCAAGGCGGCTGGCGCCAAGGGCGATGAAATCCTCTGCATCCTGCAGCGAGGCGATGCCGCCGGCAGCCTTGATCTTCACATGGGGGCCAATGTGGGCTGCAAAGAGGGCCACATCCTCCCGGGTGGCACCGCCGCCGCCAAAGCCGGTGGAGGTCTTGATATAGTCCGCCCCGGAGGCGGTGACGATCTCGCACAGCTTCACTTTTTCCGCCTCGGTGAGGAAGCAGGTCTCGATAATGACCTTGAGGAGTTTGCCGCCGCACGCGGTCTTCACGGCGCGGATCTCAGAAAGGAGCTCGTCCCACTTTTGATCCTTCACCCAGCCGAGATTGATGACCATGTCGATCTCGTCGGCGCCGTTTGCCACGGCGTCAGAGGTCATAAAGCACTTGGCGGCGGTGGTGGCGTAGCCATTGGGGAAGCCGATGACGGTGCAGATAGGGAGGGAGCCGGACACATATTCCGCAGCCTGCCTGACATAGGCGGCGGGGATGCACACGCTGGCGCAGCCGTACTTCATGCCGTCATCACAGATGGCGCGGATCTCATCCCACGTGGCGGTCTGGCTCAGCAGCGTATGGTCGCACATGGCAAGGATCTTTTTTACATCCATGGAGAACATCCTTTCTCATAAAATCAATTTATTATATCATGGCGCGCAGGGGAAAAGCAATGCCTTTTCCCCTCTCCGCGGCCTTGCCTACCACTTTTCGGTGTGGTATAATCTGGGACATAGATTGTGTTAGGGAGGCCTTACCTATGAAAAAAAGAATCCTTTCCCTGCTTTTGGTGCTGATATTCTGTGTTCCCGCGGCTTCCGCTCTGGAGGGTGACGGACACCGCGCTGCCGAGAAGCTCGCTTCCTACGGCGTGGTGCAGGGCACGCCTTCCGGCTACGATGTGGACAGCTACTGCACCCGTGCTCAGGCGCTGGTGCTGCTGGGCCGCCTTGGGGGCTATACCTCTGAGGGCAAGGCTCCCTTCTCCGATACGCCTGCCTGGGCAAAGGCAGAGGTGGCAGGGCTCCATGAGGCAGGGATCCTCAAGGGTGTTTATTCCGGCTCCCGATTGAAGGGCAATGAGCGCATCACCGCCGATGAGTGGAGCGCACTGCTGCTGCACCTTTGCGGCGTGAAGACCGAAAGCGCCGGCGCGGCCCTCTACGCCCGCCGTCTTGGTGTGATCTCCCGGGAGTATGAGAGTCCCCTTACCCGGGGCGACCTTTTTGAGATGACCTGTGAGGCCCTGACCTATTCCTATGACGGCGCTACCCTTGCCCAGCACATGGGGAAAGAGGCAGGTGGGATGCGTCTGCTCACCGCCCGGGAAGTGGCGGACCACTGCTCTGCCGAAGTATGCAGCTTGACGCTGTACCCTTCCGAGGAGGATGCCAAAACAGATAACCACCGCGTGGACGCGTCCGCCATCTTCCTTACGGCGGACGGCATCGCGCTGACAAACTATCACCCTGTGGAAGATACCGATACGGGCTATGTGACCCTGTGCACGGGAGAGAGCTTCCCTGTGGAGGGCTTGCTGTGGGGCGACAAAAAGGCGGATCTTGCCCTGATCCGGGTCTCCCGCACCAGCAGGGACGGCAAGGTAACTACCCCTGCCTTTGCTACCGCCACGCTGACAGGCAGTGAAGAAGTCCGCCCCGGCGACCGGGTGTACGCCATCGGCAATGCTCTGGGGCTGGGCCTGTCTGTTTCCGAGGGCATTGTGGGGGCGAAGGGACTGCACAACGGCGCATCCAATATCCCCTGCATGGTGTCCACGGCGGATATTTCTCAGGGCAGCAGCGGCGGCGCGCTGTTCAATGAGCTGGGCCATGTTATCGCTGTGACGGCGGGTGAATTCTCCGACGGCAACGGACTTTATATCGGCATTCCCGTGGACAGCGTGATGGAGATGAAGCTTTCCTCCATGAAGACTGTTCCCCTTGCAAAAGCTACCTGAGGGAGGATGAGCATATGAAAATGGAAAAGATCCGCCTTGGCCGCACAGAGCTGATGGTCACCAAGACCGCCTTCGGCGCCCTGCCCATCCAGCGCATTTCCAAGGAGGCGGCGGCAAAGCTGGTGCGCCGGGCCTACGAGAGCGGCATCAATTATTTCGACACGGCCAACAGCTATACCGACAGCGAGGAGAAGCTCTCCGCCGCGCTGATGGACGTGCGCGAGCAGGTCATCATCTCCACCAAGAGCGGTGCCGCGGATAAAAAGACCGCCATGGCGCATATTGAAAACAGCATCCGTCATTTGGGCTACATCGACCTCTTCCAGTTCCATAACCCCGCAAAGCTTCCCGATATCAACGATCCCGACGGCGCTTTTGCCGCCGCCATTGAGATGAAGGAGCGGGACTACATCCGCCATATCGGCATCACCAATCACCGCCACCATGTGGCTAAAGAGGCCATTGCAAGCGGAAACTTTGAGACCCTCCAGTTCCCCTTCTGCCATCTGGCGACGGAGGTGGATCTGGAAGTGGTGGAGCTGTGCAAAAAAGCGGATATGGGCTTTATCGCCATGAAGGGCCTTTCCGGCGGTCTTCTGACCAACGCCGAGGCCTGCTACGCCTTTATGCAGCAGTATGAGAATGTGGTGCCTATCTGGGGCATCCAGCGGGAGGAAGAGCTGGATCAGTGGCTGGATATTACGAAGCGGAACGTCACCATGACTCCTGAATTGCAGGCTGTGATCGACCACGACCGCAGGGAGCTGGCAGGGGCCTTCTGCCGGGGCTGCGGCTACTGCCTGCCCTGCCCCGCCGGCATCGAGATCAATAACTCTGCCCGCATGGATATGCTGCTGCGCCGCTCCCCCTATCAGCCCTATCTCAGCGATGAGTGGTACGAAAAGATGCACCGCATTGAAAACTGCCTCCACTGCGATTCCTGCAAGAGCCGCTGCCCCTATCATCTGGATACCCCTGCCCTTTTGCAGTATATGCTGAAGGATTATGAGGAATTTTACGCACAGCACAAAGGAAAATAAGGAGACTGCCCATGCTTTTCAAAAATGATTCTGCCAGCTTGAAGCTGGAGATCGTAAGTTATGAATTTCCTGCCTACGGCGGAGAGCCTGGCAGCGACGACCGCAACTGGCTGGTGCTGCGGGCCACCTGGATCAATGAAGACGGCGAGATCGTCAAGGACTCCAACAGCTGCCTTCTGACCTATGAGCTCAATGAGATGACGGCGGGCCTCAAGGTGATGAACGCCGGCATCAAGGATTTTTACGAAAGTGACTTTTCCGAGCCCTATTTCTACCTTGCCGCCGTCCAGACGCCTCAGGATACCTTCAAGGTGCAGGTGAGCTTTTATCTGCCCAACACCATGGGGGACGAGGAAAACGCAGAGGTCATCTGTGAGATGACCCATGAGGAGATGAAGGCCCTCATTGACGAGCTGGACCGTTACCGCGCCAAGTTTCCCGAGAGAAAGTGATGAAAGAAGCTGCTGCAAAACGGTGGCTTTAAACAACTGAGTAAAACGAAGCGCACCCCAAGCCTCCCCTTATACAGGGAAGGCTTGGGGCGCGTTGCGCTCTTTATGTGTTTTGTGACAACTCTTTTCTGTGAAAGGGAAACCTTTTTTGAAAACCGCCGAAAGGGTCTTGCAATGCAAAAAAAGTTATCATATAATATATTCTGCATGAGTATGTAATGCTGTTCTTTGACAAAAACATTCAAAATGTTTTTGTTGCGGCATACCGCCGCGGCGCTGAGCGCCCAAAGACAGCATTGAACATCATTTCGGGGCGGCGCTGCCGCCTTGCCGCCTGTGCGGCAGTGCAAAACAATTTATAATTGTTTTGCGGAAATGTGTATATACGGTAAAAACGTTTATATTATATTAAGAAAGATCATAGAGGTGGAATTTATGTCCATGGCAAAGGATATCGGTATCGATCTGGGTACCGCTTCTGTATTGGTATATGTAAAGGGTAAGGGCATCGTGCTCAACGAGCCCTCCGTGGTGGCAATGGATAAGATCACGGGTAAGCTCCTCAAGGTGGGCACCGAGGCGCAGGCCATGCTGGGCCGTACCCCCGGCAACATCGTGGCCATCCGTCCCCTGCGGGAGGGCGTCATCTCCGACTACGATATGACGGAGCGGATGCTGCGGGAATTTATCCACAAGGTGGCGGGCTTTTCCTTCATTAAGCCCCGGGTGATGATCTGCGTGCCCTCCGGCATCAGCGAGGTCGAAGAGCGTGCTGTCATCGACGCAGGCATTCAGGCCGGCGCCCGCAAGGTCTATCTCATTGAGGAGCCTGTTGCCGCCGCCATCGGCGCCGGCATCGACATCACCAAGCCCGACGGCCACATGGTGGTGGATATCGGCGGCGGCACTGCCGACATCGCCGTGATCTCTCTGGGCGGCGTGGTGGAGAGCGCCTCCATCAAGATCGCCGGCGACCAGCTCAATGAATCCGTGGTGAAGTACATGCGCCGCAAGCACAACCTGCTGGTGGGCGAGCGCACCGCGGAGGAGATGAAAAAGCGCATCGGCTGCGTTTTCCCCAAGGAGGAGGACGAGGCTATGGACGTGAAGGGCCGGTGCCTCCTCACCGGTCTTCCCAAGGTGGTGAGCGTCACCTCCAGTGAGATGATGGACGCTTTTGAGGAGCCTGTGGAGCGCATTATGGAGGCCATCCACTCCGTTCTCGAGCGCACGCCCCCCGAGCTGGTGGCAGATATCTCCACCAACGGTATCATCATGACCGGCGGCGGCAGTCTGGTCTCCGGCTTTGATAAGCTGGTTTCCGCCCGCACCGGCATCAACACCGTCATCGCGGAGGATGCCATCTCCTGCGTGGCTCTGGGCACCGGCAAGGCGCTGGATTCTCTCAACAATATGCAGGACGGCACCATGAACCTCTCCCGCCGCAAGCAGATGAATTAAAGCACTTAAAAATCTGCGGATTTTTAAGTGATGAAAGCTGCAGCTTGCTGCAGCGCACTCGCTGCGCTCGCACGTTTGCAAGCTGAGAAGTATTTTTGTCCACGTACACGCCGCGGCCAAAAATGATTGTGTTCATTCGCACCGCAGGTGCGAAAAGGGGTCGGGTTCCGACCCCTTTTTTGACAAATGGAAAAGAGGGAAACTATGCTGGAATTCAAGCCCATTTCCAAGCGGGACGCAGCCCGGCTGCGCCGCTATTACGAAAATTGTGACTACGGCCTTTGTGAATACTCCGTGGGTACCCGGTTGATGTGGCGCAAGGCTCTCAACACCCACTGGGCGGAGGCGGCAGGCTGCCTCATCACCCGCAGTGGTCGAAACGGGAAGTATACCTTCGATTACCCCGTGGCGGGAAGCGAGGGAGATATCGACGCCGCGCTGGACGCCATCGAGGAGTGGTGCACCGTCAGCGGCGTGCCGCTGCACTACGCCATCGTGCCCCAGAGCCGTATCTGCAACCTTTTGAGCCGGTATCCCTATGTGTGCGTCAGCGACAACCGCACCTGGCGGGACTATATCTATTACCGGGAGGATCTGCAGCTGTTCGCAGGGCGGCGGTACTCCGGTCAGCGCAACCACATCCGAAAGTTCCGCACCCAGTGGCCTCAGGCTTTCGTGCGGCGGCTCACGGCGGAGGACGAACCTGCCATTGAGCGGTTCTGGCAGGACTATGAGGCGGAGTTTGCCAAGGGGGACAACAAGTCTGCCCGCAGCGAGCTGAAGCTGGCAAAGGAGATGTTCCGCCAGCTCTCCAAGCCCTATTTCCTTGCCGGCGGCATGTTCTGCGACGATCGGCTCATCGCTCTGGCCCTTGGAGAAAAGTGCGGTGAGACCCTCATCGTCCACATTGAAAAGGCCCTCTACTCCTATTCCGGTGTGTATCCTGCCATGGTGCAGGAATACGCCATGCTCTTTGGCGGCGATGTGACCTATTTCAACCGGGAGGACGACGCGGCGGACCGGGGGCTTCGTACCTCGAAGCTGCAGTACGGCCCCGCTTTCTTAGGCTCCAAGTATCAGGTGAAGGTACAAAATGAGCTGATGCGCCATCTGGAGGCCATTCCCACCCTGAAAACGGCCCGATTGACCCTGACGGAGCTGCGGGAGGAGGATATCCCTGCCTACAACGCCCTTGTGCTGGACGGTGAGCGCAACCGCCTCTGGGGCTACGACGATGTTGGAGGGCTTGGCGGGCAGGTGCAGGAGCGGAGCTTCTTTGAGGTGGCAAAGCGGGATTTTGAAAACCGCCTGGCAGTGAATTTCGCCCTGCGGCTGGATGGAAAATTTATTGGAGAGGCGGTACTCTATAACTTTGACGGGCGGGGCGGCGCAGAGCTTGGCTGCCGGGTGGACAAGGCCTTTGCAGGCCATGGCTACGGCACGGAGGCATTTTCCGCCGTGGCAGACTGGGGCCTTTATCAGCTGAACCTTGCAAAGGTGAAGGCAAAGTGCTTCCACGAAAATGAGGCAAGCTTCAAAATGCTCTCTTCCTGCATGCGCAAGTCCGGGAAGGACGACACCTACTTCTATTTTGAAAAGCTGGTATAAAAAGATGACCGCCATTTCGGCGGTCATCTTTTTGCTTATTCGGGAAGGTTGAAGCCGTGGGGCAAAAGCGCGGACAGGGGGAGGGTCATGTCCTCACCCGCTTCATTCATGCAGATGACCTCCATATTGGGGGAAAATTCGTTCATCACCTGCCGGCATTCGCCGCAGGGCACGCAGTATTCCTTCGTCCGCGCTGCCACGGCGATGCGGCGAAAGCGCCGCTTGCCCTCGCTCACCGCCTTGACGATGGCGGTGCGCTCAGCGCAGATGCAGGCAGAGTAAGCGCCGTTTTCGATGTTGCAGCCGGTGTAGACCGTGCCGTCCTCACATTCCAGGGCGGCGCCCACAGGGAAGTGGGAGTAGGGACAGTAGGCCATGTCCAGCATGGCAAGGGCGGAGGCTTTCAGATTTTCACGGGTCATGGGTCTGCTCCTTTCTGCGAAATATCTTCCTGCCTACATGATAGCAGAGCCGGCGGGGAAAGGAAACCAACAAAAAGGTAACAAAGGGGGATAAAAGGGGATACGGCGGGGAAGCTACGCAAAAAGAACGGAGGGAACTATGCAGACTGTAACGCTGACTTCGCCGCCGTCTGTCCTCTCCTGCGCCGCCATTGGGGGGAAGCAGGAGGGGCAGGGGCCTCTGGGCGGGTATTTTGACAAGATCGGAGAGGATTCCTTCTTCGGGGAGAAGACATGGGAAAAGGCGGAGTCCGCTATGCAGAAGACCGCGCTGCACACCGCGCTGCACAAGGCGGGGCTCAAGCCAAAGGACATCGGCTTTATCTTCGGCGGGGATCTTTTGAACCAGTGCATCGGCTCCGCCTTTGCCCTGCGGGAGTTTGGGATTCCCTATTACGGGCTCTACGGCGCCTGCTCCACCATGGGGGAGGGGCTGGCTCTTGCAGCGCTGATGGTGAACGCCGGATACGCGAAAAAAGCCGCTGCCATTACCTCCTCCCACTTCTGCACCGCCGAGCGGCAGTACCGCATGCCGGTGCCCTACGGTTCCCAACGGCCCCCTACCGCCCAGTGGACAGCCACGGCGGCGGGCTGCACGCTGCTGGGGGATGAAGGGGAGGGACCCTATATCACCCACGTGTGCTGCGGGAAGGTGGTGGACCTTGGCATCACCGACGCCAACAACATGGGGGCGGCCATGGCCCCTGCGGCCTGCGACACCCTCACCGCCCTCTTCCGGGACACGGGGACGAAGCCGGAGGATTATGACGGCATCTTCACAGGGGATCTGGGGGCGCTGGGGCACCGGATCGTGGTGGAGCAGATGGCAAAGCGGGGCTATGACATGGGGCAGCGGTATCAGGATTGCGGCATGATGCTCTATGACCGGGATCGGCAGGATATGCACATGGGGGCAAGCGGCTGCGGCTGCTCGGCAGGGGTGCTGAACGCCTTTCTTCTGCCGCAGCTGCGGGAGGGAAAGTGGAAAAAGATCATCTTTGCCCCCACGGGAGCGCTGCTCTCCCCCACCTCCAGCTTCCAGGGAGAGAGCATTCCCGGCATCTGCCACGCAGCGGTGATCGCCGCGGAAAGGGGATAGTATGGAATATCTGAAAGCCTTTATCTGCGGCGGTGTGCTGTGCGCCATCGGGCAGATCCTCATCGACAAAACAAAGCTCACTCCCGCCCGCATCCTTACGGGATATGTGGTGGCGGGGGTGCTGCTGAGCGCTCTGGGCGTCTACGGTCCCCTTGCGGAGTGGGGCGGCGCGGGAGCCACAGTGCCCCTCACAGGCTTTGGCCACAACCTTGCCAAGGGTGTTGAAAAGGCGGTGGCGGAAAAGGGGCTGCTGGGGGCCTTTACCGGCGGCCTTACCGCCGGCGCGGGAGGCATCACGGCGGCGGTGGTCTGCGGCGTGATCGCGGCGGTGCTGTTCCGCCCGGGGGAGAAAAAATAAGAAAAGGGAGCTGCGAAAGCAGCTCCCTTTTCTGCTACCGGGCAAAATTATCGTCAGCTATAGTAAAATGTGCGCATAAAATGCCGGGAATCTTGTCATATTTTGACGCAAATGTATAAAAGCACTTGTGCGAATAAAGAGTTTCCTGTATAATGGCAATGCAGAAAATTAGAAAAGGAGGAAAAACGTTATGTACAAAGTAGACCTGAACAGCGACCTTGGCGAAAGCTTTGGCGCCTACACCATCGGCCTTGACAGTGAAGTCATTGCCCATGTCTCTTCTGCAAACGTTGCCTGCGGTTATCACGCCGGCGACCCCCTGGTGATGGCCAAGACAGTGGCTGCGGCAAAGGCCGCAGGCGTTGCCGTCGGCGCTCATCCCGGTTATCCCGACCTCATGGGCTTTGGTCGGAGAAACATGGTGGTTTCCCCCAAGGAAGCCAAGGCTTATATCCAGTATCAGGTGGGCGCGCTGCAGGCTTTCTGCGCCGCACAGGGCGTGAAGCTGCAGCACTGCAAGCCCCACGGAGCGTTCTACAATATGGCTGCCAAGGATATGGAGCTTTCCCTCGCCATTGCAGAGGGTATCGCTGAGATCGACAAGGACATTATCCTGCTGGGTCTTGCCGGCAGCAAGATGCTGGAGGCTGGAAAGCAGCTGGGTCTGCGTGTTGCCAGCGAGGTCTTCGCTGACCGCGCCTATCAGGCTGACGGCTCTCTGGTGCCCCGCAGCAAGCCCGGCGCTGTGATCCACGATAAGGAAGAGGCCATCGCCCGCACCATCCGCATGGTCACAGAGGGTAAAGTCACCGCCATCACCGGTGAGGAGGTTTCCATCGACGCCCATTCCATCTGTGTCCACGGCGACAATCCCTCTGCAGTGGAGTTCGTGAAGAATATCCGCGCAAAGCTCCAGAGCGAAGGCGTGACCATCGCTCCCATTGCCGAGATCGTCTGAGTTTCCCCATCAAAATAAAAAATTGATAAGGAGAATACCATGAAAGAGACCAAGAAGAGCAACTCTGTCGCCATAGGCGCAGCGTTTTTGATGGCGACCTCCGCCATCGGCCCCGGCTTCCTGACCCAGACCAGTAACTTTACCGCCACTTACATGGCATCCTTCGCATTTGTCATCTTCTTCGTCATCATCGCCGACATGATCGCCCAGACCAACGTCTGGTCCATCATCGGTGCATCCGGCCTCCGCGGCCCCGAGATCGCAAACAAGGTTCTGCCCGGTCTTGGCGTAGCCCTGGTAGTCATGGTCGCCATCGGCGGTCTTGCCTTCAACATCGGTAACGTCGGCGGTGTTGCCCTCGGCCTTGACGCCCTGCTGGGTCTCAACGAGAAGGTTGGCGCTGCCCTCGCCGGTATCATCGGCATCTGCATCTTCCTCTCCAAGAGCGGCAACAAGATCGTTGACATGGTGGCAAAGGCCTGCGGCGCTGTTATCATCATCGTCATGCTGATCGTGTGCTTCACCTCCAAGCCCCCCGTGGTGGACGCTGCCATCCACATCTTCACTCCCGAGAATCCCACCGATCTGATCCCCGTTATGGTCACCCTCATCGGCGGCTCCTGCGGCGGCTACATCACCTTCTCCGGCGCTCACCGTCTGCTGGATGCCGGCAACGGCGGCACTCCCGAAGAGGTTCCCTTCTTCCGCAAGTCCGTTCTGACCGGTATCTCCGTTTCCGGTACCGTTCGTATTCTGCTGTTCCTGTCCGTCCTGGGTATCTGCACCGCCGGCGGCGCCGCTGCCGCTGAGGCCATCAAGTCCGCTTCCAACCCCGCCGCCGCCTTCGAGCTGGCCCTGGGCACCTTCGGTCTGAAGCTGTTTGGTCTGGCCCTGTTTGCCGCCGGTATCACCTCCGTGGTGGGCGCTGCTTATACTTCCGTCACC
>JAFQRI010000145.1 GCA_017410185.1 Oscillibacter sp.
GCCGGTATGCGCAAGAAGTCCCGGGTGGATGAGGACATCGAGAAGTACAGCGTGCTCCGCGCCACCATGGCCATCGAGCGCAGCGATGTCTGCCTTATTATGATCGATGCCACCGAGGGCGTTACCGAGCAGGATACCAAGGTGGCAGGCATGGCCCACGAAGCCGGCAAAGCCAGCATCATCGTCATCAACAAGTGGGATCTGGTGGAAAAGGACGGCAAGACCATGGATCACATGCGGGAAAAGGTCCGTCAGGATCTGGCCTTCATGCCCTACGCCCCCATCCTCTTCATCTCCGCCAAGACCGGTCAGCGTGTGGACCGCCTCTTTGAGCTCATCGACTATGTGTGCAATCAGGCCGCTACCCGCATCACCACCGGCATGCTCAATAACGTGCTGGCAGACGCACAGACCCGCGTTCAGCCTCCCACGGACAAGGGCCGCCGCCTGAAGATCTACTATATGACCCAGGTGGGCGTGAAGCCTCCCCACTTCGTCATCTTCTGCAACGACGCACGGCTCTTCCACTTCTCCTATCAGCGCTATATCGAAAACTGCATCCGCAATACCTTCGGGCTGGAGGGAACTCCTGTTGTCATCACCGTTCGTCAGAAGGGTGAGAAGGAGGAGTAAGCCATGACGTTAGGCACTGACCTTGGCGATACCCTGTTTCTGATGGCGCTCTCCATTGCGCTCCTGGCCTATCTTTGCGGCTGCTTCAACGGCGCGGTCATCGTTTCCAAGTATATCCTGCGGGACGATGTCCGCAACCACGGCAGCGGCAACGCGGGCCTCACCAATTTCCACCGCACCTTTGGCGGCGGGCTCACCGCAGTGGTCATCCTCACGGATGTGCTCAAGGCGGTGGTGGCTTTGTGGGGAGGCGTGCTTCTGGCAAGCTATTTCAACGGAGGGGCGGATCCTGTCTTGATGGTGGCGGCCAAATACTGGGCAGCCCTGTTCTGCCTTCTTGGCCATATGTTCCCGGTGATGTTTGGCTTCAAGGGCGGCAAGGGCATCCTCTCCGGCGGCACCATTGCCCTCATGATCGACTGGCGCATCGCGCTGGTGGTCTGGGGCGGCTTCATCATTCTGGTGCTGCTGACAAGGTATGTGTCTCTTGGCTCCGTGTGGGCGGGAGGCTCCTTCCCCTTTATCAGCTGGTACTGCTATCCCGGTATGCCGCTGATCACCCTGCTGGCCTTTCTTTGCGGCGGCCTTGTTGTGTGGCAGCACCGGGGCAACATCGTGCGCCTCGTGCAGGGTAATGAACGAAAGCTTACTTTCCACAAAAAGAAGGAGGGCAAGGAATGAAAGCTATTGTGCTTGGCAGCGGTGCTTGGGGTACTGCGCTTGCCATCGTGCTGGCGGATAACGGACACGAGACATGGCTGTGGGATCATAACGCCCAACGGGCCGCGGAGGTGGAAAAGAGCCGCGTGAACCCCAAGCTCTCCGGCGTGACGCTGCCGGAAGGCCTCCGGGCCACCGGCGACATTGCCTGCCTTACGGGGGCGGAGCTGGTGGTGTGCGCCACGCCCTCCATCGCCGTCCGGGAAACGGGCGTGAAAATGGCGCCTTACATCAGCAAGGATACTGTTGTGGTGACAGTTTCCAAGGGTATCGAGCGGGATACCAACCTGCGCATGAGCGAGATCCTGCAGGAGACAACGGGAAATATCTGTAAAGTGGCAGCGCTTTCCGGCCCTTCCCATGCAGAGGAAGTGAGCCGCCGTATGCCTACCGGCTGTGTGGCTGCCTGCAGCGACCGCAGGGCCGCCCGCTTTGTGCAGGACGCTTTTATGAACGACTATTTCCGCATCTACACCAGCTACGATATCGTGGGTGTGGAGCTGAGCGCGGCGCTGAAAAACGTCATCGCCCTCAGCTGCGGCGTGTGTGACGGCCTTGGTCTTGGAGACAACACCAAGGCGCTGCTGATGACCCGCGCCATGGCGGAGATCACCCGCCTTGGTGAGGATATGGGCGGCAGCCGCCGCACCTTCGGCGGCCTTGCCGGCATGGGCGATCTTATCGTCACCTGCACCTCCATGCATTCCCGTAACCGCCGGGCCGGCATCCTCATCGGTCAGGGCAAGACGGCGCAGGAGGCCATGGCGGAAGTGGGCGCCGTGGTGGAAGGCTATTATGCCGCCGAGAGCGTCTGGCAGCTTGCCCGGCGAGAGGGTGTGGAAATGCCCATCTGCCAGTGTATCTACGAGGTGCTTTATCAGGGCAAGCAGGCAAAAGATGTGGTGCGGGAACTGATGACCCGCGCCAAGAAGGATGAGCTTCTGGAAAAAACCTGGATGTAAACCAAAATCCCGTCTGCACTGTGCAGACGGGATTTTTCTCATATTTATCCCAAATCCCTCTGTTTACGGATGAAAACAAACGCTATATACTGAAAATAAATCATTAAGAGTTCCCTTCGGGAAGTGAGAGGAGCGTTTGCTATGAAAATGAGGATGCTGCGTATATGGGCGCTGGTAATGGTATTGAGCCTTCTGCTCACTGCCTGTGCAGGTTCCGGACAGACGGGGGAGGGTGCCGTGAGCACTCCGGCAGCGTCTGAGGCTGCCGGTTCTGAGGAAATGGTCACCAGCGGCTTTGACCCTGACAACATCGTTCTGGGGGGCCGTGACGCGGAGGGTACCACCGGCGTGGTGTCCAGCGGCCGGATGGAGGCCAGCCGGCTTGGCGTGGAGATCCTGAAAAATGGCGGCAACGCCATTGACGCTGCTGTGGCCATGGGCTTTTTGCTGGGCGTTTGCGAGCAGCAGTCCAGCGGCATTGGCGGCGGCGGATTTATGATGATCCGTTTTGCCGACAGTGACGAGGTGGTCTTTATCGACTTCCGTGACCAGTCCGGCGCGGCTGCCAGTCTGGATATGTGGGAGATCGATGAAAACGGCAGAGTGGTGGATCAGGCCAACAAGGTGGGCGCCAAGGCGGTGGCGGTTCCCGGCGAGGTCAAGGGCATGCTCTATGCGCTGGATACCTACGGCAGCATGAGCCGCCGGGAGGTCATGCAGCCTGCCATTGATATGGCCCGCGACGGCTTTGAGGTCTCCGCCATCACGGAGCGGGATATTTCCGACGCTTACGGATTTTTGGTGCAGTTTGAATCCACGGCTGAGATCTACTTTGACCACGACAATCTGGATATGCCCTATCAGAAGGGCGCCATCATAAAGAATCCTGACTTGGCGGAAACGCTGGAGCTCATCGCGGAGAAGGGCGAGGGCGAGTTCTATACCGGCTCCATCGCCCAAAAGATCGTGGACTCTGTGCAAAAGCACGGCGGCCATCTGACCATGGAGGACTTTGCCAATTACGAGATCTCTGTGGGTGAGGCCGTCCATGGCACATACCGGGGCTATGACATTTACTCTTCCAATCTGCCATCCTCCGGCGGCACCATCATCATTGAGATGCTCAATATTCTGGAGAATTTCGATGTGGGCTCCATGGACCCCGAGAGCGCAGAATATTTCCACCTGCTGTCCGAGACTATGAAGCTGGGATTTGCAGACCGCACCAGGTACATGGGCGACCCCGCCTATATCGATGTTCCCGCCACCGGCCTGATCGACAAGGAGTATGCCGCCCAGCTGGCCGGCTCCATCGACATGACCAAGGCTCAGACCTATGAGGCCGGCGATCCCTGGCCCTTCGAGTCTGACAGCACCACCCATTATTCCATCATTGATGCCGCGGGCAACATGGTGGCCGTGACGAAGACGGTGGATGCTACCTTCGCTTCCGGCCTGGTGGCTGAGGGCACCGGTATCCTGCTCAACGATACCCTGTATGATTTCTCCATTGATCCTGAAAGTCCCAATGTGGTAGATGGCAGCAAGCGCCCCCTGTCCTCCATGAGCCCCACGCTGGTCATGAAGGACGGCCAGCCCTTCCTCAGTCTGGGCGCCCCCGGATCAACCCGTATCATTACCGGCGTTGCTCAGGTCATCTCCAAGGTCATTGACCACGGTATGGATATCGAGGAAGCTATCAACGCCGTGCGTATGCACGATGATTTCGGCACCCTGATCCTGGAAAACCGGGTCAGCGAGGAGGTCATTGCGCAGCTGGAAGAGATGGGCCATACCCTCAACACCAGTGAGCGCTATCTGCTGTTTCCCTGTGTTCAGGCGGTCATGCGTCTGGAAGACGGCACCCTGCGGGGCTCCGCAGATCCCCGCCGCGACGGTTACGCTTTGGGATATTGAGAAAAAAGCTGTGGAGCGGACCCTTTGGTCTGCTCCACAGCTTTTTATTGGATAAAAATAAATCCCCGACTTTTTAGTCGGGGATTTTGTTTGTACAAATCAATCAGATCGCTCTGGTGACCTTACCGGAACGCATACACCGGGTACAAACATACACATGGCGGGGGGTACCGTTGACAATCGCCTTCACGCGCTTCACATTGGGCTTCCAGGGACGATTGGAACGCCGATGAGAGTGAGA
>JAFQRI010000146.1 GCA_017410185.1 Oscillibacter sp.
ACGATCCAGCATCTGGCGGTGCTCCTCCGGGGAGGTGGCTGTTTGCTTTTAAGTGAATATGCCGCTGTTTCCAGGCGCGGCGAGCTGCTGGCCCAGTGGGACACGGAAGGGAACAGCGCCCTTTCCCCGCAGGAGGTCCACAGCGGCAGCGACCGCAAGGTGTGGTGGCGGTGCGACAAGGGCCACCGCTGGAGCAGTGCCGTCAGCTCCCGGACGATCCTGGGGCGGGGCTGTCCCTACTGCAGCGGGCAGCGGGTAGCGCCGGGGGAGAACGACCTTGCCACCCGCTATCCCGAGGTGGCAAAGCTCTGGCACGCGGGGCGGAACCGGGGGATCTCACCCGGGGATGTGATGCCCGGCACCCACCGGAAATTCTGGTGGCGGTGCGACCGGGGGCATGTATGGGAGGCGCTGCCTTCCGCGCTGATCCAAGGGTGCGGCTGCCCCTTTTGCGCGGGAAAAAAGGCGATCCCCGGTGAAACAGACCTTGCAACCACCCATCCGGAGATCGCAAAGGAGTGGCACGGGGAGAAAAACGGCGCTCTGACGCCCCGTGACGTGTCGCAGGGCAGCGTGAAGCGGGTCTGGTGGCAGTGCAAACGCGGCCATGACTATCAGGCGATGATCTTCAGCCGGGCAGAGGGGACAGGGTGCCCTTACTGCGCGGGGCGAAAGGCGTGGCCGGGGTTCAACGATCTGGAGAGCCAGTATCCCGGCTTGATGGGGGAATGGCACCCCACGCTCAACGGCGCGCTGGCGCCGAGCACCCTCACCAGAGGCAGCCACAGGGCTGTGTGGTGGCGGTGCGGGGAGGGCCACGTGTGGAAGACGGTGGTCTATGCCCGAACAAAACCAAACGGGACCGGGTGCCCGGTGTGCGCGGGAACGGTGAAGCGCGCAAAGGCACAGTTATATAAAGAAGGATAAACGAAACTTACGGAGGAAAAACATGAAGAAGTTTGTGAAAAAGACAGAGGGCTTTACCCTTGTTGAGCTGATCGTGGTAATCGCTATCTTGGGAATTTTAGCCGGTGTCGGTACTGTGGGCTACAGCGGGTATATTAAAAAGGCCAACATGGCGGCGGATCAGCAGCTGGTGGCAGCTATCAATCAGGCCTATGCCATTGCCTGCGTGGAAAACGGCGTGAATGCGGCTGTTACGGATGCGGAAGATATCACGAAGGATGATATTGATGCTATTGATGTCAAGGAAACTGCCACGGTGTCTGCGGCTTTGGCGGCCAAAATTGAGGACTCCTTTGCTAAGTATTTCGCCGGTAATGAGAGTGCGACACTCAAAGTTGCGGAGACGCTGAATTTCCAGAACGGCACTTTTGTGGCTGATTTTGCTATCAGCATGATCACTGCGTCCTACGGTGGCGGACAGCTTAGCTTCTCCACAACAGACATCGGATATGTCAATGGAAGCACCTTCATGCAGGCAGCGTCCCTCGGCGGTGCAAGCGGTCTGTTGGGCAAGGTGGATTCTGTAACTAACTTTGCCGCAGCACTTGTTGACGACGAAGCAGGCGGCAGCGGCAAGGAACTGCTGAATTCTGTTTTGAACAGTTCCGGATTTAGCGCCTATTTTATGAGTGCACTTGGCGATGATCCTGAAGGGCAGACTCTCTACATTATGCAGGAAGTTCAGAAGAACAATCCCACTCTTGATACAAGTGGAGTGGTTAATAAAATGAACACCAATGCTGCAGTCCTCTATGCGGCAAATCTGGCCAAGGATATGAACCAGAGTGACATTCTTTCCATGCTGTCCGGCAATGCAAAGAGCACAATTATCACCAATATGAATGCAGGCACTGCGGAAGGAACCTCCACCGCCTTTGCACAGGCCACACTTGCCTATGGTATGTATACCGCCTTTGCACATTCCGAATATGGAAGCGCGGAAGCTCAGGGCAAAAATGCGGCTGCGGCTCTGGCAGATCTGAACAACAGTGATTTCAAGGCATATCTGAATACCGAACAAGCCAAGACTGACTTGCAGGGTTATATGTCCGCGCTGAATATGATCAACAGCAGTTCCAAGGATCCCAAGGCAGTGAGCTCCCTGCTGATCAATGGTTTTGGCGATTCTGATCTTGCAGAGGCACTGGACGGTGCGCTGAAAGGCAATTGATACGAATTCCGGAATACACCTTTAGCTGATGCAAACAGAGCGCCTGCGGGTGAAATGTTCAAATGCAGGCGCTCCTGCACTTATGAAGCAGGAGCCGCATAAGTGCACATACAAAATGGAAGAGAGGAGTAATGCAGCAGTGAAAAACATAAAAAAACGGGTGCTGTTGCGGTTGCTAATCACTATGATGTCCATTGCTGCAGTTACCGCACAGGCGTTGGCTGCGGATTTGACAACGGGTGTTACAGGTCTTGGGGCAAGCTATTCTGTAAGTGGAAAAGGCTCATGCAGTGCCACCATTGGAGGAATCAACGGTACAGCCAGCGGCTATCTAGCGATTGTTATTCCTTTGCAATCTTCTGTAACCGTTACTCTTACAAATAACCTTTCCCAAAAAGCTGAACTGAAGTTCAATGTTTCCTATTCGGGCGGTGGTTCTATATCTGGAGCCTCTGCAGGAGATAATACCGTGGAGCTTGAAGCGGGTGGAAGAAATACAATTACATTTAAATCGCCATGGGGAAGCGGGGAGAGTACATTTTCCATAACCGGTATATCGCTGGCACCCATTGGCACAGATTTGACAGTTACCTTCAAACCAGCCAGCGGCGGCAACTATACATTGAACGGAGAGACGGTCTCCGCAGAGACCAGCAAAACGGCGGCGGCAACCACAGAATACAATCTGGTGGCTACACCAGCAGCTGAATATACATTTGTAGGATGGCAGAACGCGGCGACAGAGGAGTATTTTTCATTCAGTCCGACAGCAAACTTGAAGTTTGTGGAAGATGTAACGGTGGAACCGATTTTTGCGCCGATTGGAACAGCATATTATAAAGTTAAAACAAAAGTGTTTACCAGCCTGAACGAGGCTGACACATACGCGACTAATAACGGTAAAATAATTGTATTGATCAAGGATGGTGTGCTTCCAGCGGGAGACCATGCGATTTCTTCCGGAAATACGCTGTTGATTCCTTTCGATGAAGCGGAGAGTCTTTATACAACAGAGCCGGCATTTGCTGCGTCCGGTGTCTATACCCAACCAACAGCTTATCGGACACTGACTATGGCAGCGGGAGCGAAGCTTACCGTAAACGGAGCCATGAGTATTCCTGCGAAGGTGACGACAAATTTTGGCGTGAACGGCTCTCCCAGTGGCAACTGCGGCTGGGTAAAGATGGAAGAGGGAAGCTCTATTACGGCAAATGGCGGATTGTATGTCTATGGGTTCATCACAGGCTCCGGCACGGTAACAGCAACCGCGTCGGCAACGGTTTATCAGTGCTTCCAGGTCAGAGACTGGCGAGGTGGATCGCAGCTAACAGGGATGGAGCATAGCGTGTTTCCGTTGTCCCAATATTATCTGCAGAATGTTGAAGTTCCCCTTACCATACAGGCGGGTGCGTCTCTGTATGGTTATACCGGTGCTGATATAAAAATTATAGGACAGGCGGGAACGTCGGTTTTTATTGTGGGTGCAGAAGGCAAAAACGCCCTGTTTCAGATCACAAGTGGTCAACTCACTATGTCTTATGACGGGGAGAGTGACCGGGTGACCTTTGATATTGCGGGTACGATATCTTTGAAGTCGACAACAATCACTGTCAGTATGTACAGCGTTAATTCCGCAAATTTTGTGTTCGGTGTAAACCATAACAGCAACATCATTGTGCGCAGCGGCAGCACGGTGACCTTTGCGAAAGATATGGCGATTTATCCAGGCGTGGAGATGGTGATCGAAGAAGGGGCAACAGTCGCAGTGGATTCCAAGGTTAATCTCTACATTTATGATGCGGATAACTGGGGCAACTTTGTTTACAACAATGGTGGTAATGCAGAGTTTGTGCCTGTGGTTTACGCACCGGGAAGAGCGAAGGATGCAAACGGAAATTTCCTTGTTCGCACCGGAACCACGGATAATGACGCCAAAATCATCGTAAACGGAACGCTGGACGCAAGTAAAGGATATCTTTATACCACCTGCGGCGTAAATACTGCGGGAACAATCACGGATACTTCCGGCGGCGGCGCAAATATCTGCAGTACCGGAAGTGGCAAGGTGATCATGAATCCCGGTACGGCGACCAACACATATCAGTTTACGCAGGCAGTAGGAGAAGTGGAGGCTACTTACTATAAGATCCCCGTTACCCCCGCCAAGCTAAAACAAGGAAACGGGGACTATCTGGGAACAGAGTCCGGCGAATATAATTACCTTGCGGAACACCAGCGGTGGGTCAAGGGAGCGCATACGGTCACGGATACTGTAACTGCGCCTACCTGCACAGAAAAGGGCTATACGACACATACCTGCACTTGTGGATATAGCATTGTTGACACCTGTGTAGATGCCCTCGGGCACACCGAGGTTGTCGACGTAGCCGTGGCTCCCACCTGCACCGAAACGGGCCTGACGGAGGGCAAGCACTGCTCCGTTTGTAACGAAATTTTGGTCGAGCAGGAGACCGTTGCCGCCAAGGGTCACAGTTGGGGGGAACCAGTCAGTGAGGTTGGCGGGGTCTGCACCGTCTGCGGCACAACGGCTGTTTTCGTGAACGGCAACTATGAGATTTTCTCTCTCTCCGTGACGGACTGGTACATTGAGAAATACACCGGCGGAACCACATGGGTGGGCTTCAAGGGCACCTTCACGGGCGACGTGAAGAAAACCGGATTGCAGCGGATCGGCTTCCGTATCAACGGCGATGAAAAGAATGAACTTTGGGCGGAGAAACCGGACGAGTTCGACAATGGCACATTTACGTGTCTGGTAGAGCGGCCCGACGGAACGGACAGCATGACCGGACAGGCTCTGCTGGACTTCGGCGGCGTGTGCTACGCCAGCAATACCGTGACGTTGGATCTGAACGGAGATATCGTAAAAGCTGCGAAGGAAGCTGCGCTGGATAAGCAGGCGGCTGCAGAAGGCGGACAAGGCTGAAGGGAGGAACTATGAGCAAGAAAAAAGAATACGTTCCTCCTATGGCAGAGATGATCCTCCTCTCTCCCTGTGAGGCGTTGGCTGCCGAAGACTGGGCCTTTGGCAGAGCGTGGAAGAATGAGTCAGATTGGGGAAAGTTTTCTGCCAGTGGGTTCGCCTTCGGCGGCAGTAACTTTGATGATGTCGGAAATGACGGAAGCTTCTTCACCAAACCCACCGGCACCAATTAACATTGACACCCCCGGGCGGTTTGATCCGCCCGGGGGTGTGTCTTAGTCTGCCATTCAGCGGGGCTGGTGGGCCTTGGTATACTCCGAGGGGGTGAGGCCGCAGTATTGCTTGAACTGGCGGGAAAAATGCTGGGGACTGGAAAAGCCCATGTGCCGAGCGATGTCCCCCATGCTCAGGGTGCCCTGACGGAGGAGATCCTTGCACTCCTCCATGCGGACCTTGGTGATATACTGCCCCGGCGGGATGCCGAGGTGGGTGTTGAACAGGCGGCAGATGTAGGGGACGCTGACATGGACCTCTCTGGCAAGGGCCTTGAGAGAGATGGGATGATGGTAATTCTGGGCGATGATCTGCAGGGCCTGATCCATGATCTGGTTTTCCGCGCGGCTGGTGGCGGGAAACACCGGGAGGCGGACGGCAGCAGTGGTGGAGCGGAGCAGCTCAATGAGGACGATCTTCAAAAGGGCCTCCAGATAATCGTAGCTGAAGGAGTCATTGTCATTTCGCTGCTGCAGGAAACGGTTGACGGGACTTCTGGCCCCGCTGGGCAGGGAAAAGGCCTTGTTGACGATATGATCCAGCGCACCGTCGGAGAGCTTGAAGGTGACGGTGAGAAAGCGCACGGCGCTTTCGGAATACTGCATGTGCCAGTCGTTCCGGGCGATGATGGCAATGTCCCCCTCCCGCAGGACCAGATCCGAGCCGTTGACCAGCGTGTGGAGAGTGCCGTGATCCACATAGGTCAGCTCATAGGGGATATGACGCTCGCCGCGGAAATAAAAATCGCCCTCATACTCCTGATAAAAGCAGGTATAGATCCGCTCCACCTGCAGGCGGGAAGGAGACGCGGGCAAAAGCTCCTCAGAGCACTCCTCCTTCTCAAGGGTGTCGCCGGGAGTCATGGAAAGGCGGATGGTGCAGGAGGCGTCCAGCGGGACGATGGAGAAAAAGGTGCCGGGGAAGAGCTGCACCGTCCGGTCCAGATAAAACATCAAAGGCCCCTCCGGAGAGAAAAGCACCAGAAGTGCCATGCCGTTTTCATAATCCAGAACCACGTCCTTCGACGCCCGCCAGCGATAGATGGGACCGTCGGAACGAAAAGCCATGGAAACCGGGGCGGAAAGGGCTGCGCCGGAGAAGGGAAGCACCGTTCCAAGGCCCCTGAGGTCATTGGTATTCAGGATCTGCATCTGCATATCATCGCCCCCTTTGAGCCTATTTTTGCACATTTGGACGGAAAGAACAAGGGGTCTTTTCCCTCTTTGCCCGCTGAAATGTTCCGCCGGAGGGTTTTCACAGTTGCATTTTGGGGCAAGACGCGATAACATATAGGCTGTATGGAAATGCACAAAAACAAGCAAGGAGAACCTCGGCATGACTGCCAAGCAATATGAATTACTCAGACAATTCTCGATCAAGGGGACGCCTGTTTCCTGTGAGCGCTGCGGCTCGGGGCACATCAACGAGACCTACTGCGTCCGCACCGATGCGCCCCACCGGTATATCCTGCAGAAGATCAGCGCGGAGGCCTTCAAGGACGTTCCCGGACTGATGAACAATATCTGCCTTGTGACAGACTATCTGCGCAGAAAAAGCGACTGCCCCGATCATGTGATGAACATCGTGCCCGCCTGCGACGGGGAGAGCTTCCGGCAGGTGGGGGAGGAATACTGGCGGGTCTATGATTACATCGAGGGCGCGGTGGCGCTGGAAGCCCCCCGCTGCCCCCATGATTTCTATGAAAGCGCCATCGCCTTCGGGGATTTCCAGACCAAGCTGGAGGGCTTCCCCGTGGAGCGGCTGGTGGAGACCATCCCCAACTTCCACAACACGGTGGACCGATACCGCATCTTCAGAGAGGTCCTGGCAAAGGACCCCTGCGGCCGCGCCGGGGATGTGCGGGAGGAGATCGCCTTCGTTCTTTCCAGGGAGGAGGAGATGGGCACCCTGCAGCGCATGCGTGAAAGCGGCGAGCTGCCCACCCGTGTGACCCATAATGACACCAAGCTCAATAACGTTCTTCTGGAGGAGGGGACCTACAAGCCGTTGTGCATCATCGACCTTGACACCGTGATGCCGGGATTGAGCCTCTATGACTTTGGAGACGCCATCCGCTTCGGCGCTGCCACCGCAGCCGAGGACGAGCGGGATCTTGACAAGGTGGAGATGAGCCTGGAGATGTTCCGGGAGTTTACCAGAGGCTTCCTTGCCGCCTGCACCACCCTTACCCGCCGGGAGGTGGAGCTGCTGCCTCTGGGGGCCAAGACCATGACTATGGAATGCGGCATCCGCTTCCTCACCGACTATCTGGACGGCGACCACTACTTCGCCATCCACCGGGAGGGCCACAATCTGGACCGCTGCCGCACCCAGTTCAAGCTGGTGCGGGACATGGAGGCCAAGTGGGAGGAAATGCAAAAGATCGTGAAGGAGGAGAGCGGGAGATAAAAGGCGCTGCCGGCATTGCCATGCCGGTGAAGAGGCTTCGCCCGCGAGTGGAGAATGATGAGAGAATATAAGGTGACAAAGGTTTCCGGGGCGCCGGATTGGGAGCGCATCCCCGTGATGGCAGTGGACAATATCATGTGGACGGAGGATTTCGGCATCTCCATGACCGCCCGCATCGCCTATGACGAGGAGGCTATCTATGTGCATCAGCGGGCGGTGGAGAAGAACATCCGCGCCCAGCTGACAGAGCTTCTCGCCCA
>JAFQRI010000015.1 GCA_017410185.1 Oscillibacter sp.
GCTTCCGGACCCGATTTGGTGGATCGCCGGGCAGGAAGAGATCATTGTCCGGTTTATGACCGCATTTCTGAGTTATCTGGAGGCCATGCAGTCCAATACCGGCCATCCGGCCGCGATTTAGGAGGGTGCGCATTGAGTGAGTTGCTTGTCTATTGTCCCCCCGGCGGCAAGCCGCCGATCTACGATTTTCTCACCTCCCTTGATGAAAAGCTCCGCATAAAGCTTCTGACGCAGCTGGCCCGGCTTCCCTCTACTCCGGTCAGCCTGATGCGCGAGCCTCATATCAAGCATTTCACCCTTGAACGGTATTCCTCTCTCTATGAGATACGGGAGAAAAACCGCGTGCTTGTGCGTGTGATCTTTGCCATCCGTGGAAACGGAGACATTTTACTTCTTGCACCCTTCATCAAGCGGCATAAGAGAAACACCATGCAGGCTCTCGAGTCATCTTTGAAGATGCTCGCTGAAATAGAGTCTGACCCCTGTGCGGCGGTCAAGTTTATGAGAAAGGAGGCAAACATCCCGTGAAGAAAATCCCCATTATCGCTGCCCTGTCCCTCGCGTCACTATCCCTGGTCTATTTTTTGAAAAGGAGTAAGAAGGAATGAAGAAAACGATCTTTGTGGTCGCTTTGGCGCTGTGCATGATGTGCAGTACCGCGGCGGCCGCCATGGAAGTCCCCACGGACACCATTGTCCAAAACCTGAACGGGCAGCAGCAAATGGTGAAGACCTATACGCTGGCTCCCGGGCAGGATGCACAGGCTCTTGTAGAAGCCCCCTTTGAATATGACGGCTATACCTACACTTTCGCCGGCATCGTCAAAGAGGAGATCCCTTATCACGAGGAGAAAATAGTCTCCCGGACCATCACTATTGAAACCGATTCCAACGAACTGGCCACCATTTTGGAAGAGCTGGCTCCGACGGTGGACTATGCGGAAAGCGGGTACACTGGTATCCTGACGCTGGACCATACCTCCATCAAAACGGAGGCGTCCGGATACACCTCCAAAAGTTATACCGTATCTGAAACAAAGGAGATCGGCGGCCTTGACCGAAACGACCCGTCCTACGTGCCTGCCACGACCACTAAAAACGGACAAACCCTGTCCCTTGCAAATGTCGAGTGGGTGGTGCAGGGAACCAGTCTTGTGGGCGACTCTTTGATCCCCTCGTCCTATATGGCCGTGGCGACCTATTCGGCAAAGAACTACCGGAATGTGGCAACCGGCTATGTAACGACGGCGGATTACACAGGAACGGTGGAGAGCAGCGGTATCTCCGGGGTGGTCTATACGCTGACTTATTTGGGCGAGAAGATCGTAGAACTCCCTATTGAGCCCGACTCTCCCATCTTTCCTCTGCTGCAGGTCGCCATCGGCATCCTTGCCCTCTTGCTGCTGGTGGGCGCATTTTGGCTGCTCCGCTGGAACAATGTGGTGATCTATGAGCCGGATGAGGAGCGGGATGAATACCGCAAAATCGGCGCCGTGCGGATCACGAAGCGGCATCCCGCCATCGACCTGACCTGCCTGCGCCATTATCCGGCCGGAGAAGTGGGCATCGAGATCAAGCGCCGCGCCGCCCGAAAACTGCTGGGACGCCATATCCCCATTCTTTTCCGGGGCTTCAAGGCGTTTTATTTCGTTGAAACCGCCGATGGGGACTGCTGGGCCACATTTTCCGCCCAGGGCATCCCCGGCGAAGAACTGGAAGACAAGGAGGCTTCAACAGTATGAAACGATTTCTCTCTGTTATTCTTGCCGCCCTGTCGCTGACCACGGCCCCGGCCTCCGCGCTGGAATATACCTTTGAAACCCAGAGCAGCGCCGACTATTACGGCAGCACTTCCTACGCGGACATTTACGGCAGCCGGTACAACTACGGCGGTGCCAATGCCATCGACTTTTACGACCCTACCACCGTGGACTACAAGCCTTCCACTGCCCCGACACCTACGCCTGTGCCCGGTACAACCAATAGCGGGACAACCGTACCAACCTACGACATCTCCGTCAGCTATCCCGACCTGTGGGGAGATACCGCTGTCCGGCAGGTATCCTACACCGATCCCGCCACCCTGACCCGCAGCGATGGGAGTATCGGGACGCTCTCGATCCCTTCTCTCGGGATTTACATGAAGGCCTACGCGGGAGCGACTGCGGCCAGCATGAAAAGGGGTGTCGGACACTTTTCTGAAACCTCCGGTTGGTATGGAAATGTCGGACTTGCCGGGCACAACAGAAACGCCGCCTATGTCATTGGCTCAATCAAAGATCTCAAGCTCGGAGATACCATTACCTACACCACCAGCCTTGGAAGCCGCACCTATGCCGTCAGCTTTGTCGGGAATATTTTAAGCACCGACTGGAGTTATCTCCAGGCCACGGCAGACAACCGGATCACGCTGATCACCTGCCTTGCCGACCAGCCCTCCCTGCGTGTTTGCGTGCAGGCCAAAGAGGTCTGAAAGGCAAAGGCCGGAAAAACTTTTTTGAACAAGATTTAGTGGTGTGGGAGGTGAAAAAGAGCCATAAATCACCAGATATGAAACCTATTAAAAAGTTTCCAAAATGGCGGCAAATGACTATAAAATAATCCTTTGACACGGGGTTTTTCTCATATTATGCTTGTATCAGGCGGAAGAAAAAATACGCTTGTGAGGTGAGCGGAAATGAGGAATTTCGTAACGCCCCATGCAGAGGAGGAGTCAGTTTCCATCCGCATGGAGATCACTTTTGATTTGCCTGCGGAGATGGCGGAAAAAGTGGAACTGCTGGGCTTTTATGAGTTTGAGAAATGCTCCTACGATCAGCAGGCCCGCCAGATGACCGTAAGCGCGGTCACTACTCTTTACAGGAAAGGAGCGTAGCAAAATGAAAAGAGTGATCAATATTCTGTTGTCTGCGGCGCTGGTCTTCACGCTGGCCTGCCCCGCATCGGCAGCAGCACAGTCCAGCGAGTTGGATGCCGCCGTCGCCTATCTTCGCCAGACCGGCGTAATGGTGGGTGATCAGAACGGAGAAATGCACCTTGACCGGGGACTCAACCGGGCGGAGATGGCAGCCATCCTTGCCCGCATGACGGTCAATCAGGAGCATCTCATGGCAGACAAGGCCTTTTATGCCGGACAATGCACATTTACGGATGTCCCGGAATGGGCGCAGGTCTATGTAGGCTACTGTGCCACCAACTACATTGTTGCCGGATATGGAGGCGGTCTGTATGGCTCTTATGACCCCGTGACCCCGGCTGCCGCCTGCACGGTGATGCTGCGGTGTCTTGGCCATCCTGAAACCGACTGGAGTTTCCGCACTGCCGTACAAAAGGCCGTTCAGTTAAACCTTGCGCCGATGGAGTCCCTGACCGGTTCAGAAATCTCCAGAGGGGGCATGGCTATTCTCGTCTACCGGACTATGGCACAGCTGGGGTGGGACACCGGGGACATCCCCGAAAGCAATCCCACAGAGGAAACTATCAACTACGGCAAGCCTCTGACCCGGAATGCAGACGGCTCCATCAATGTCCCGTCCGACGGCTCCCAGTATGTACCGCAGGCCGGTGATGTGATCCGCTGCGATGACGGCAGCAACTACACCATCACAGATGTCAGCCGATATGATGCCAATATGTTCGCCAGCGGCCCGCTTGGGCCTCTGCCTGAGCCGACCTGCGACTGGAGCCAGTTCCCCGAGGTAGAACTGCCCGCCGCTGAAGTGCGGCGATCCACACAGGAAAACGGGGACCGGCTGTATATCCGGAATCTTTACGAAACCCGCCGTATGCTCTATACCCTTTACAATGCGGTCGGGGCAAATCCGGAAACATGGCAGAATGGAACGCTGGCAACACATCCCAGCGGCAACCCAAAGGTACGCATCAGCCTGACCATCGACACGGATCAAGGTACTGAGAGTTTCTGGCCGTGGCGGGAGCGGGAGATCGTTGATCCCTTCAATTCCAGCCCCTGCGGAACGCACTGCATGGAAGCTTGGGATGTCTACAAGGATGGCGTTTTTATCCGAACAGAGTACATTGTTCTTCATGTGAGTTAAGTGAAACGAGGAGGGCAGCACCTGCCGACTGCTGCCCTCCTGTTTGCATCCCCAAAACAGAATAATTCACCCAAGGGGGGATGCCGTACTTACTTACAAGGGGGCTTCCTCCCTGTTTTTATGGAGGTAAGCCAATGAGCAAACGAATTATCACAGCCCTTTTGGCTGTAATCATGCTCCTCGGTATGTTCTCGACAACTGCCTTCGCCGCTTCCACAGAGGAGGAGGCGCTTGGTGAGGTCGATATCTACAACGGAGGCAGCAAATACTCCTATCTTGCCATGAACGGTAAGATTCAAACTTTCGTCTATACCTATTTTTATTATGAAAGCCCGATTACCGGCGCAGTCAAGGAAATCCCCGCCTACTGCGTCAATCCCACCGTGAAGGGTGTGCCGCAGACCGTGGCCGAGGGTGAGAGCATCAAGTATCTGGCTGACGAGAAGGCCAGCGATCCCAAGCTCACCGGCATTGTCGCCAGCGGCTATCCCACCCGCGGGCTTGCTGAACTGGGCCTTGAAAATAAAGCGCAGGCCTATTATGCGACCAAATTTGCGCTGTGGTGCTACATCATTCCGGGATGGGACATCAACAAAGCCACCGTCAACCCCAACCTCACCGGCCTGGAACTGGAGCGCGCCCAGAAGATGCTTGCGGCCGCAAAGGACATCTACCGCCGCGGCAGTTGGTGGACCAACAATCCGTCCCCCTCTCTGACCACCCTCGCAGACCGGGAGGAGGCCTATCCCGTCACCATCAACGGAAAACAGTATAAGCAGCAGGTATTCACCGTCAATTCGGAGACCTGGATCTGCGATTACACCGTCAATGTGTCCTTTGCAGACCCTGACAGCGTACCCGAAGGTACCCGGATCGTGGACATGAACAACCGTGACATCACAAAAATCACCACGACCACCGAAGGCGGTGAGTACGCCGGCAAGTTCAAGGTCCTGTATCCCGTCGAGAGCATTGAGGGTCAAAGCGGCAGCATCCAGCTCAACCTTGACGCAGATGTGTACCAGTACGCCGTGTTCTACGCCACCTGCGCGGAGGTGGACGAATACGGCAACCTGCAAAATTACATGTGCGACACCGACCCGACCCGCACAATGGAGGTTGCCGCGCTGAGTTCCTACGGGGACGATCCCCCCGTCGAGATCGAAACCGGACTTGAGATCATGAAGGTATCGGCGGGCGAGGAAGTGCCTTTGAGCGGCGCCGTGTTTGAAATCATCGGCCCTGACGGCGATGTGTTCGGGTCCTACTCCACTGACTCCAGCGGCCGCATCCTCGTTGAGCTGACCATGAGCGGCACTTATACCGTGACGGAGAAAATCCCGCCCCGCTTTTTCCTGCCGGCGGAGGAGCCCACCCAGACCGTGACCGTCAGCTATGGAGAGGTGGCGAAAGTCACCTTTGCCAATGAGCCTTACGGGAGCCTTCGCATTGAAAAGGTGGATTCGATTA
>JAFQRI010000147.1 GCA_017410185.1 Oscillibacter sp.
AGAAAACAAACGCATCCAAAAATACAAGGCAAAGTTTGCTGCATAAGAAATCTCACCGCTACCAGTTTGGTAACGGTGAGATTGTAGAACTATTTTTTGTTTATTTCCCCAGTCTACCTTGACAGGGGCGGATCAGTCCGGGCGTCTTTGTATATTGTAATTATCACACAGGGAGCTTGTAAGCCTCCTGAGCCTTGGCGTATTCGTCCTGAAAACCGGATTCCAGCTTAACGTCCTGGGCATAGGCATGAGGGTTGAAGCCCCGGGTCTTTTCCTGAATGACGCTGATAGCGATGTTGGAGCAGTGGTCGGAAACGCGCTCCAGATTGGCAAGGAAGTCATTGAGGATAAAGCCCATCTGAATGGTGCATTCGCCGCTCTGCAGGCGCAGGATGTGGCGGGCACGGACCTCTTCGATGAGGCCGTCGATGGTCTCCTCCAGCGCTTCTACGCGGCGGGCCTTGTCCACATCGTCGGTGTTGTAGGCGGTAAAGGCGCGGTCCACGATCTTGTCGATAGCGGCCAGGACCACCTTCAGCTCAGCCTGGGCCTTATCGGTGAACTGCAGCTTCTTTTCATGGAGTTCCCGGGCATTGTCCTGCAGGTTTACGCAGTGGTCACCGATGCGCTCAAAGTCGTTGATGGCGTGAAGAATACGGGATACCACGCGGATATCATCACTGGAAGCGCCTTTCTGAGAGATGTTGACCAGATAGCGGCCCAGACGGTCCTCATAGATGTCCAGCTTGTTCTCGTTTTCATTGATGAGGTCTTCACGCTCCTCGCTGTAACCGCCGAACTGCTGGAGAGAAAGGGCCAGCGTTTCCCGGGCCAGAGCACCCATCTCCCGGGCCATGTTAGAACACTCGGCAATGGCAACGGCGGGAGTACGCAGCAGCAGGGGATCCAGGAAAGCAATCTCCTGATCCTTCTGATCTTCCTTGACTACCTTCTGTGCCAGCAACTCCAGCTGCTTGGTGAAGGGGAGGAGGATGACGGTGGTGAAGACGTTGAAAAGGCTATGGCACACGGCGATACCGGCGGCGGTGATGGGGAGGGCCAGGAAATCAAAGCCCACGATCAGGTTGGCGCCGTAGAACAGAACCAGACACACGGAGGTGCCGATGAGGTTAAAGGATGCATGCACGGCGGAGACCTGCTTTGCGTTGCGGTTGACACCGATGGAGCTGATCAGGGCGGTGATGGTGGTGCCGATGTTCTGGCCCATGATGATGGGGATGGCTGCGCCGTAGCTGATGGCACCGGTGAGGGCCAGCGCCTGCAGGATACCCACCGAGGCGGAGGAGGACTGGATGATGGCGGTAAAGACTGCGCCGAAGAGAACACCCAGAATGGGGTTAGAGAAGGCGGTGAAGAGGCTGGTGAAGAAGGGCATATCCGCGATAGGCTCCACAGCGCCGCTCATAAATTCCATGCCGGTCATCAAAACGGCGAAGCCTACCATCACGCGTCCAACGTCACGGCGGCGCTGCTTCTTGGAGGTCATGATGAGCATCATGCCGATGAAGGCCAGCAGGGGAGAGAAATTCTTGGGCTTGAGCAGCTGGACGAAAACATTGCTGCTTTCAAGACCTGCCAGAGACAGGATCCACGCGGTGATGGTGGTGCCGATGTTGGAACCCATGATCACGCCGATAGACTGGCTCAGGCTCATCACACCGGAGTTGACCAGACCCACCAGCATCACGGTGACGGCGGAAGAGGACTGGATGGCTACGGTGATGCCGACGCCCAGCAGCAGGCTCTTGAAGCGGTTGGAGGTCATGCGCTTGAGCAGGGCTTCCAGCTTGCCGCCGGCCATTTTTTCGAGGCTCTTGGACATCAGGTCCATGCCGTAGAGGAAGAAGGCAAGACCGCCCAGGAGCGTAAATACGGAGAAGATATCCATAATAACAAATACTCCTTTGATTCTTTCTGAATGATCAGTACTTGATAAGAATTTGTGTGTGCAGATTCAGTTTGCGTGCGAGTTTATTATATATGTAGTTCTTCCAGAAAGAAAAGTGGCGAAATCGCCAAAAAATGCACAAATGTGTAAAGAATGTGTAAAACAGGGGCGGAGTTACCCCTTCCAGATGAACAGGGGCAGGGGGGGATCATTTTTTCGGTTGGCCCAGTCGCAGCTGAGCACAGAAAAGGCCCGGTCGTCCAGCGTCCGCACATGGGTAAGAATGGCATCCCGCTCGGCATAACCGTTTTCCTTGCCGTAGTAGAGGGCGATGGCCATCAATCCCCCGGGTTTGAGCAGAGCAAGGCCGGCGTTGATGGCGGCAATGGAGGTCTCTGCATGGGTGAAAATATGGGGATCGCCGCCTGGGAGACGTCCAAAATTAAACACAATGGCGTCCACGCTGTTTTCTTTGGCAAAATTGCCCATATTGACATGGCTTTCCTGATAGACCCGGGCGGAGAGGTCTTCCTGCGTCAGCAGCTCTCTGGTCTGGCGAACCGCGTCAGACTGGATATCAAAGGAGAGGACCGTGCCCTCCGGGCCGGCAAGGCGGCACAAAAGGGCAGTGTCCCGCCCCTTTCCGGCAGTGGCGTCGATGCAGAAGGCGCCCGGCTGCACATGGCGGGCGAGGACCTCATGCACCAGAGCCAGTGTGTTGAGCTTCACGCCAGATCCTCCAGAAGGTCCATGATCTCGTCCGCCAGATCCTCCAGCTCCTCGTGGCGCTCGCCCCATTCCTCATATTCTTCGCTTTCCATATTCCGGGGCTCTTGAGCGTCCAGCTCTTCGATGAGAGCCTTTACGCGCGCAAGGGCCTCGCGCAGCTCCTCGCGGTCCATGGTGTCCAGATCCATAAAGTCCATACCGGTTCCTCCTTGGGTCATATTAAAATCAGTATATCAGCTTGATGGTGGAAAAACAACGGCTCCTGTGGTAGAATGAGGAGAATTTGAAAGAAGGATTTTGCCATGGATCTCAATACGTTTCAAACCCGATATGCCTCATCTTTGACCGCCCAGCAGCTTGTCGCAGTGCAGGCGGTGAAGGGGCCGACTCTGCTTCTGGCGGTGCCGGGCAGCGGCAAGACCACGGTGCTGGTGCTGCGCCTCGGCTATATGATCCGCTGCTGCGGCATTGATCCCAGTTCCATTCTTACCATGACCTATACCGTTTCCGCCGCCCGGGACATGAAGGCGCGTTATGCCGCCCTTTTCGGGGAGGAGCCGGCGCTGGAATTTCGCACCATCAACGGCGTGTGCGCCCGCATTATTCGCCTCTATGAGCTGCGCTGCGGCAGAAAGGCCTTTTCCCTGCTGACAGACGAGGGAGAAAGCGCCTCCCTCCTGCGGGAGATCTACCGCGGTGCAGCGGGGGAATTTCCCACAGACGGAGACATCAAGGGAATGCAGACGGCCATCACCTATGCGAAAAATGAAATGCTCACGGCGGAGGGGATCGAGGAGCTGGGGAAGAAAACACAGCACTTTCCCGCTGTGTTCCGCGCCTACAACGAGGAACTGCGCCGCCGCGCCCAGATGGATTATGACGATCAGATGGTCTATGCCCTGCAGATCCTGCGGCGGTATCCGGAGATCCTTGGGGAGCTACACCGCCGCTGGCAGTATATCTGCGTGGATGAGGCGCAGGATACCTCCCGGATCCAGCACGCCATCGTGGACCTCCTTTCCACCGGAAATCTTTTCATGGTAGGGGATGAGGACCAGAGCATTTACGGCTTCCGGGCGGCCTGCCCCCAGGCTTTGATGAACTTTGAGGCCAGCCATAAGGGGGCACAGGTGCTGCTGATGGAAACAAATTTCCGTTCCACACGGCCCATTGTAGCAGCAGCAGACCGGTTCATCCGCCTCAATACCCAGCGCCGCAGCAAGGTCATGACGCCGGCGCGGGGAGAGGGCAGGGCGGTGACAGAGATCCCGGTGGCATCCCGCAGGCAGCAGTACCACTATCTTTTGAAGGTAGCGGAAAACTGCCGGGTGGAAACGGCTGTCCTTTATCGGGACAATGAATGTGCCCTTCCTCTGATCGACCTTTTTGAGCGACGGGGGATCCCCTATCGCAGCCGCCAGACGGATCTGACGTTCTTTTCAAACCGTGTCACCCGGGATCTGACGGACATTCTGCGGCTGTCACTGGATCCGGGGGACAAGGAGACCTTCCTGCGCGTCTACTATAAGTTTGGCGCAGGGATCACCCGTCAGGCTGCGGAATATGCCTGCATCCACTGCAGCCGCGAGGGCTCCCTCTTTGCTTATGTGGGAGGACTGGAGGGCATCTCCGATTATGCCCGGATGAAGGCCCGGGCCCTGCACACCCATCTTGCCAATATGCGCACAGAGCGGGGGGACAAAGCGGTATACCGCATCATGCATTTCATGGGTTATGGAGATTATCTGGAGGAGCGGGGCGGAGACGCCAACCGCGCCGCCATTTTGGAGGCGCTGGGGGAGCAGGAGCCCTCTCCGGAGCGGCTTTTGCAGCGTCTGGAGGAGCTGCAGGAGATCCTGCGCCGACCCATTTCTGCCGAAGCGCCGCTGATACTCTCCACCATCCACTCAGCCAAAGGTCTGGAATATGACAATGTATATCTGATGGACGTGATGGATGGCGTGCTCCCCAAAGAGGGGGAGGAGGCCGATATGGAAGAGGAGCGGCGGCTTTTCTATGTGGCAATGACCCGCGCCAGAGAGACGCTGTACATTTTCTCGCTGCCGAAGTCCTCTTTTGCGCAGGAAGTGTTTCCTAAAGAAGCTTCACGGGCAGTGCGGCCCTTGCCCCGCAGTGAGTCCGCCCGGAGAGGGCAGCTATCAAGCCCTCTTTTGCCGGCAGAGGAGTTTTATCCGGGAAGGCAAGTGGTGCATAAGCACTTTGGTCCCGGAAGGATTACAGAGAAAAACGGAGATGTGATCACTCTGGCCTTGGAGGATGGCGGGGAGAAGCGGCTGATGCTTTCCGTGGCGCTTCGCTCACGGGTATTAAATCTTCGTTAAAATCTGAGATTTGTTTCCGAAAATGGAATAACCCCTTGCACAATACACTTTTTTGGCCTATAATAGCTACAGGAGAATTATGTCCAGGTGAGTATGACACCTCGGATTTCTGCTATCTTCCCGGCATCTTAGAATATGAGATAGGAGAGAGAACACAATATGGCACTCAATAGTTTCTTTGACCCCATGGGTCCCGGCGAAAGCTCCCATTTGGGCGGATTGGCCACCTTCGCTGAAATGAAGAAGAGGGCCGAGCAGGCTTTGGCCATGCAGGCTGAGATCAACGCCACCATTGAAGAAAAGACTCAGGAGCTGGAGATGGAGCTGCGGGACCTGCGTTACGAGCTGCATTCCATCAGCCATAGCGAGCCTGACGATCCTTATTGCCGCGCCCATGACCGCTGGAAGGAGCGGCAGAAGCTCATCGAAAGACACATCGAGGAAGTGGAAGTTGAGATCGAGGACATGAAGGAAGCGATCCGCAACGGTACTTACGAGGAAGACAATTTCTAATATTGATATAAATAAAAATCCGCCCGAAGGGGCGGATTTTTCCTTGTTGCCTGCTATAGCAGATTGAATGAACATTTTTATAGAAATTGCCCCGCCTGCACGAGCAGGCGGGGCAATCGTTGCATATGCTTTTCAGGCGGGTCGCTTGACTAAATCAGGCAATGAAATGGTTTGGTAAGGTAAGTACCGAAGAGAAGTTTGGCGTGCAATTAGCAGCCGGCGAGCATCTTCAGGACAGCACCCATGGCCAGGCCGACGATGTTGCCGATGGCAGCGCCGACAACGCCCATCAGGACGCCGATACCGGCATAAGCCTGGTTGTAAGCAACAGCGATGATGGGAGCAGAAGCGGAACCACCGATGTTAGCAACAGAAGCGGTGGAGACCATGCACAGATCCCAGTGGAAGAGCTTGGAGAGGATGAACATGCCAACAACATGGATGACCAGGATGAACAGGCCGTAGACAACCCACATGGGAGCGGCAACCAGGTCGACCAGAGTAGCGGTAGAAGCCAGCAGAGAGACAACGGCGTACAGATAGACGCTGGACAGCTCGTTGACGGCGGGCATCTTGCCCAGAGGAGTCATGGCGCAGACCAGACCCAGGATGGTGATGAACACGGTGGTGCAGGTGCCCTTATCGAACATACCCAGACCCATGTTCTTGAAGGTGGTGTTCAGGAAGCCGCCGATCATCTGACCAACAGCGGAAACCAGCAGAGAAACGCCGATCATGAAGATCCAGTCAGCAGCAGAAGCCTTGACGGACTTCTCCTTCTCGATCTCGGCGTTGGCAGCGTCAGCAACAGCCTGCAGCTTGGAGGTGTCAGCCTTAACAGCATTGTCCCACTTGTCAGCATACTTGACCATGAACAGCAGCAGAGCGATCCACAGAGAGTAGCAGACGGTATCCAGAGCCAGAGCGCAAGCGTAAGCACCCTCGTCGACGGGCAGAGCGGCCTGCATAGCGGCCATGTTGCCGGAACCGCCAACCCAGGAAGCATACAGAGCAGCGGTAGCAGCCCAGGTCTTCTCGCCGCCGCCGATGGAGTTCATGAAGATGGGATAGCCAGCGATGGTACCCACAGCGATGGTAGCGGAGCAGCCCAGGAAGATAGCGATCATGCGGGCGCCCAGCTTAGCCAGCTTGCGGAAGTCGCAGCGCAGCAGCATGACGAAGATCATGGCGTACAGGAGGTTGTTCTTCAGGTTGGAGTAAGCAGCCTTGACAGCAGAGCCGGAGGCCATGTCATACAGGCCGATGGTGCAGAACACCATGTTCAGGACGTAGATGAAGACCAGAGGGGGAACCCAGTTAAAGATCTTCCACTTAGCGTACTTCTCCAGAGCGAGAAGGCCGCCGGCGATGAACATCAGAAATGCGACGTAAGTAAAGCCGTTAGTAATGGTAAACATATTCTTCTCCCTTTCTCAGTTTCGAACCGATGAAGGTTCAATCTTTGTCCGCTTCAACGCAGCGGACAGCGCAGCATATGCGTTCCCCCGCCCCCCTTTCAGGAATGTATATCAACTTTTCGTTGATCGTAGTACAGCCGGTGCCTGACGCCGGCCGGCCGAAAACCACCGCAAACCGCTGTTCCAAAAAAAATCCCGGCAAAGGGCAGAATGACTCCTTACGCCTTTGCTGGGTTTCATTCGCTCCAGATAAAAGGTGTAGATTATCCTGGCAGAACAAAGCAGCGGATATGTAAAGTGCGTTTTCGACACAAGGCGGCCCTTTGGGGACCGCTTTGACCCTATCATATAGAATTTTTCCCAATTCGTCAAGATGTTGCCCAACTTTTTTCTATTTTTTCAGCACTCAACTTTCTTTTTTGTGCAATCTGCACACCCGCTTCCCTGCATTTGTGGAGGGCTGAAGCAGGGGCAAAGCCTTGACTTTTCCTGCCTGTTCCGTCATACTGTTTTGTATCGGCGGCTAAAATCTAAGGGAAATGCAGCTGATGGCGCTTTGCCGTTTTTCTTAAAATCCAGTGAGAAAGGGCTATACCATGAATAACACCACACCCCCCCGCTGCAATTATTATGTCATTGGCGAGTCCCGCACCAATGCGGACAACGCCATCACCAGCATCTATGGCTCCTTCTACATGGCCTTTGAAGTGGATGCGGATACGGAAGAGGTGCTGAAATTCAGCTGCACCCATACTCTGGATCTGACGGAGGAGTTTCTGAAGAATATTTTTGTGGGCCGGCACTTCCCCTCCATCGACGCATGGCTGGATGGCACGCTGAAGCGCTGCTACGGCGGATCTTCCCGGCGGGCCGTGCTGACCAGCTACCGTGATGCCCTGAAGCGGTATCATACGATGAAAGAGGGCAGTAACGGTTGAGGGGTATGAAAGTTTTTCATATATCGTTCGGTTGAATTGACATTTTATACAACTCTTTTTGCCCCTAAATGGTCAAATGCACAAATTCATTTCGCCGTGCTTGACAGCCGCCTTTGATAAGTTTATACTCAGTCTGTAAGGTAAATATTCCGCAAACTGGAAAAAACGTCATTTCAACGGCTGCTTCATTGCGCAAGAGGTGACCACCGTCACGTCAAAGTGTTTGAAACCCAGCAGGAATGCAGCCCACATCCGTGGTGTTGTATTTCTGCTGTTTTTTCACTTTTGTGGCGGATCACATATATACCTTATTTAATAATCGCACCGCAAAGCGGGCGAAAATGAAAGGAAATGATTTCATATGATTATTGGTGTCGCTAAGGAAATCAAGAACAACGAGTTTCGCGTGGGCCTGACCCCCAATGCTGCCAGCGAGTATGTCAAGGCTGGTCACACT
>JAFQRI010000148.1 GCA_017410185.1 Oscillibacter sp.
AACGGCATCCACGTGCGTATCTTTGAGTCCCTGCGTCCCACCCCCGAGCTGAGCTTCGCCGTGCGCCAGTATCACTGCCAGGCCGGCATCAACGTCACCGCCAGCCACAATCCCAAAGAGTACAACGGCTACAAGGTCTACTGGCAGGATGGCGCCCAGCTTCCCCCCCAGCACGCCGACGCCGTTGCCAAGCGTCTGGAGGAAGTGGATATCTTCAACGACATCAAGTCCATGCCCTATGAGGAGGGCGTGAAGGCCGGCCTCATCGAGATCATGGGTGAGGAGACTGACCGACTCTTTATGACCGAGGTCACCAACATGATCAACGACCGCGAGACCGTTGCCAAGGTGGCTGACACCTTCAAGATGGTCTACACCCCCTTCCACGGCTGCGGCTACAAGCTGGTTCCCGAGGCACTGAAGGCTTTGGGCATCAAGCACCTGATCTGCGAGCCCCAGCAGATGGTCATCGACGGTAACTTCCCCACCGTGGAATCCCCCAACCCCGAAAATCCCGAGGGCTTCTATCTTGCCATTGACCTTGCAAAGGAAAACGATGTGGACTTTGTGCTGGGCACCGACCCCGACAGTGACCGCGTGGGCATCATGATCCGGGACAAGTCCGGCGAGTTCCGCCCCGTCACCGGCAACCAGACCGGTGTTCTGCTGCTGGATTACCTCATCGGCGCCATGAAGCGTGCCGGCACTCTGCCCGAGAATGCCGTTGCCATCAAGACCATCGTCACCACCGAGATGGCCCGCAAGGTGGCCGAGAGCAACGGCGTCACCTGCTTTGACACCTTCACCGGCTTCAAGTTCATGGCTGAGAAAAAGAATGCTCTGGAAGCCGCCGGCGAGGGCAAGGTCATCTTCGCCTACGAGGAGTCCTACGGCTATATGCTGGGCGACTATGTCCGCGATAAGGACGCCGTTACCGCTTCCCTGATGCTCACCGAGATGGCCGCCTGGTACGCAAGCCAGGGCATGACCCTCTTTGACGCTCTGGAGGCCCTCTATCAGAAGTATGGCTACTACGCTGAGAAGACCCACAACCTGGTCATGCCCGGTCTGGACGGCCTGAAGGATATGGCAGAGCTGATGAAGTCCCTGCGGGAGAATCCCCCCAAGGAGATCTCCGGCACCAAGGTCGCCGTTTACAAGGACTATAAGGACGGCTCCGTCACCAACGCCGAGACCGGCGAGAAGACCACCATGGAGCTTTCCGGCTCCAACGTGCTGCGCTTTGAGCTGGCGGACGGCACCGTGATCCTGGTGCGCCCCTCCGGCACCGAGCCCAAGATCAAGGTCTATATCCTGACCCAGGGCAAGGATGCCGCCGAGTCTGCCGCCAACACCGAAAAGTACAGCCAGTGGGTTGCCGGTCTGAGAAAGTAAGACGATTTTCATTATCCCCGAACTGCGTTTTCGCAGTTCGGGGGTAATTGACATTTCAGCGTCTTTTCGATAAAATCTTTGCATTGTGAAAATGCAAAGAAAGCGTGATGATTATGACAAAAGATCGTTCCCTTGTGATCCGCGGCACCATTTCCGCCGGCATCGGCGGCATCTTCTGGGGCCTTTCCGGAACCTGCGGACAATATCTTTTCTCCCAGTGCGGTGCAGACCCCTTGTGGGTCACCTGTCTGCGCCTTCTGTGCGCCGGCACACTGATGACACTGATCGCTTTGGGGAAATACCGCTCCGACCTTATAAACATCTGGAAAGAGCCGAAAGACGTAGTCATGCTGCTCCTCTTCGGTCTTTTTGGCTTGATGTTCTGCCAATACGCCTACCTCAGCGGCATCTCCCATTCCAATGCCGCCACTACCACGGTGCTGCAGCAGCTGAGTCTTGTCATTGTCATGCTGATCTCCTGTCTGCAGTCCCGGCGTCTTCCGCAAAAGCTGCAGGTGCTGGCTTTGATCCTGGCATTTTTCGGGACTTTTATGATCTCCACCGGTGGAAATCCGGCGCAGATGATCCTCTCTCCCCAAGGCTTGTTCTGGGGTATTTCCTCCGCCTTTGCCGCCGCCGCCTATAATCTTCTCTCCAAAGGACTCTTGATCCGCTGGAGCCGGGAAGCTGTCTGCGGCATTGGCATGCTCTTCGGCGGCGTTGTTTTGAGTATCTACGCCCGGCTCTGGACCTATGATGTTACTCTCCCCCCTGCCGGATGGCTGTCTTTCGCCTGTATCGTGATTTTCGGCACGGTGATCGCCTTCTCCTTCTTTCTTGCAGGCGTTCGGGATGCTGGCCCTGTCCGCGCATCCATGATGGGCGTAACGGAGCCGGTTGCCGCCGCAGTCTTCTCTGCCTGCTGGCTCGGCACCAGCTTCTCCACTGCAGAGCTCATCGGCTTTGCGGCGATCTTCATTACCATGCTTATCCTCGCAAAAACAGACTGAACAAAGCCCCACATTCATCGCCGATAAGCGTGAATGTGGGGCTTTCTTCTTAATAAAAATGAATATTGCCGTCAACGTAGCCGTCAATACCGTCAATGGTACACTTGCTGGAAAACTGCCAGTAATCCATCTGATAAATGAAGGAGGGCAGCAGGCTTTCAGAATTCTCGGTCTTATACTCGGGATACCAGCTCAGATACTTTGAGATGGCGCCCTGATCGTATTTGAGATAACTGACATAGCTGCCGGCATAGATCATGGCGTCATAGCCTTCCTCCTCGATCCGCTCACAAAAGGCGATGGCGCAGGCAGTTGCCATCTCGGGCGGGGTTCCGTAGACACGGTATGTAGCGTCATGCATCTCCCAGTCATAGGCGATGGGTCCGTCGATCTCGTGATCCTCCAGAAGCTCCAGAACGAACTCCGCCTCCTCAATAGCCTCTTCCACAGTGATGGCCTGTGCGAAGAAGTATACGCCGGTCTCGATCCCCGCATCCATGGCTCCCTCAATATTTTCGGCATAGAAAGCATCTGCGTTCAGACTGCCGGTGGAGGTGCCACGGAAGCCTACACGGATCATGGCAAAATCCACGCCGTCATCCGCTACGGCCTCCCAGTCGATGCCGCCCTCGGTGGCACGGTTCTGATAGGCGGAAACGTCGATGCCGAATCTGGTGTCATACCGGCTTCCGGTATAAACGATCCGGTCATCGTCCCACTCCAGATGCCGCTCCTTGATCTTCAGCAGCTTGCGGTCCTTATAAATAGGTACCGTATATTTGTCCCGGAAAAGAATGGTTTCCCCAGTGGTTTTCGTGGGCTTGTAAACATCTTCCGGCAAAATGGCGGGCTTCTCCTCTATCTCCTCTTCCGCTGTCTCGATCACAACCTCTGCCTCGCTGAGATTTACGATCTCACCATCCAGCGTGACCTCATAGAGGACAACGTTCTCTGTCACCCCAGGGGAAATAATAAGGTCGCCGCCAATATGCATTTCAGAAAACTCCGCACCGTCTTCCGCACTGAGCATCACGGTGCCCTCCAGATCCTCGCTGTATTCGCCGCCCTCCAGCAGCAAAACATTGACCATGCGGCCAAGGATGCTCACGAACTCTGCACGGGTGATGGGGTCCTCCGGACGGAACCGCCCCTCAGCGTCACCGCTCACAAAGCCCGCCCCGCTCACCACAGCCACTGCCCCACGGGCATAGTCAGGGATCTCAGCATCGTCAGAAAAAGGCAGCGACTCCACTGTTTCCGGCACTTCCATGTGGAAAGCGCGAGTCAGCATAGTTACCGCTTGTGCCCGGGTAATGGAATCATCCGGCAGTGCTTTCCCTCCACTGCCGCGGTAAACATCGGCAGCATGAAGCTTGAGCACCTCCGTCTCCCAGTAGTTTTCGGAAATATCCGAAAATACAGAAACGTCAGAGACATACCGATAATGGAAGAACCGGTCCAGGATCCCCGCAAAGGCGCCTCGTGTGATGGGCGCATCGGGATTGAAGTTCCCCTCCAGATCTCCCCGAAGAATGGGATACTCCTGGCTCCACTTCATAATATCCTTCTCTGCCCAATGTCCATTCGTATCTTTGAAGGCGTAGGCCGAAGTCGCCAGCAACGTGCCGGCAAGGGCTGACACCACAAACAGCTTTGTAATCTTTCGGTACATATATGATCCTTTCCCAGAAAATATCCACAACAATCTGCTGGCATTATGTTACCCAACTCAATGCCTGCCACAATGATAACAGACCCACATATACAGGTCAATAAAAACTTCCTCTTTTTTCGACAAAGAAAATTATGTCAATCTTTTTCTGCATGAAGACGGAAAAAGCGCACATACTTTTTCCGGAGGAAACCACTATGCTCATCGCTTTTTTTCGAACCATCATTCTCTACCTTCTCATTATGGCAGGACTACGGCTTCTGGGTAAACGGCAGATCGGCGAGCTGGAGCCCGGAGAGTTGGTCCTCACCTTCATGCTTTCCGATCTGGCCGCCGTTCCCATGCAGGATTTCGGCATCCCGCTCCTCGCGGGAGTCCTCCCCATCTGCACACTGCTGGCTCTGTCCATGCTGACGAGCAGACTCTCTCTGCAATCCCTGAAATTCAGGCAAATCGTCTGCGGCACCCCTTCCACCCTCATCCACGAAGGCGTTATTCAGCAAAAGGCCATGAAAGAAAACCGCTACACGCTGGACGAGCTTCTGGAAGAGCTGCGGGAAATGGGCTATTGTAATCTGGAAGAAGTCCGCTATGCCATTCTGGAAAACTCGGGCCAACTCTCGGTACTGCCCTGGACCAAATATGCACCCGTGACACCCCAGCAGCTGGGGTTGGATGTGGGAGAAGGAGCCTCTCTGCCAACCGTCCTTGTCAATGACGGACGTATCCTGCGCGGGAATCTAAGATCCGTACAAAAAGATGACGCGTGGCTTTCCAAAACTCTGGCGGGCCACGGCCTCACCTCCCCCAAAGAGGTCTTTCTTCTTACCATCGATACTGCAGGCACTGTGACCTGTATTCCAAAGGAGCCTTCATGAAACATCTCCTCCCCTCGCTTTCCATTCTCTTCGTTCTATTGATCTTTTCTCTGGCAAACAGCGCATATCTGAATACACTAACAAACTCATGTCAAATGCACGTATCGCAGGCAGATGCCCTCGCCGCGCAGGGCCGCTGGGAGGAAGCATATCGCGTCATTGAAAAAAGCTGCCGGGACTGGTCGTCCCGGCAGCCGTATCTTCATATCATATTGGATCGAACGGTCGTCACAGATATCCTGACAGCCTATCACCGTGCGGCGGCATTTGCCCTCACGCAGGAACCCTCGGAATTCCGTGCAGAAGCCGCGCAGCTTCAAACGCAGCTCTCCTTTCTT
>JAFQRI010000149.1 GCA_017410185.1 Oscillibacter sp.
ATGCCGTATGCCTCGTCGTTGTCCACGAAGGCGGTGAGCATTGCGCTGATGTCTGCTTCGCTGTACTGCTCGAAGGTCTCTGCACCCCAGCTGACGAATACTTCGTCGGCGGGGGGGTGAGGGTGGTGATGGTCGTGGTCATGGCAGCCGCAGTCGCAGTGCTCGTCGTGCTCATGGTGATGGTGATGCTCATGGTCATGGCAGCCGCAGTCGCAGTGTTCATCGTGGTCGTGGTGATGGTGATGCTCATGCTCCTCGTGCTCGCGGCGCATCTTTTCCAGCAGCTCGTCAGCCAGAGACACCTTCTCAATGGCGGAGAGGATGGTTTCGCCGGAGATCTGATCCCAGGGGGTGGTGAGGATGGCGGCGTCGGGATTTTTGTCCCACAGCAGCTCCACAGCGGCGTTCAGCTTCTCCTCGCTGAGCTTCTGGGTGCGGGAGAGGATGATGGTGCCGGCGGATTCCACCTGATTGTTGTAGAACTCACCGAAGTTCTTCATGTAGACCTTCACCTTGCTGGCGTCCACCACGGCAACGGCACTGCCCAGCACCATGGTGCCTTCGCTCTCCTCCACGGCCTTTTCCACAGCCACGATCACATCGCTGAGCTTGCCCACGCCGGAGGGCTCGATGAGCACACGGTCAGGGTCAAACTGGGCCACCACATCCTTGAGGGCCTGGGTAAAATCACCCACCAGAGAGCAGCAGATGCAGCCCGAGGACATTTCGGAGATCTGCACGCCGCTTTCCTTGAGGAAGCCGCCGTCGATGCTGATCTCGCCAAACTCGTTTTCGATGAGGACGATCTTCTCGTCCTTGTAGACCTCACCCAGCAGCTTTTTGATGAGCGTGGTCTTGCCGGCGCCTAAAAAGCCGGAAAAAATATCAATTTTTGTCATGATCAATCACCCTTCGGTTTCAATAAATTTTCTACCATATCATACCACTAAATAAGAAAAATTCAACACCGCTGCAAAAAATTTAACATTTCCCTGCCGGCTGCGAAGGCGGTAAGGGAGGTAGCGGAAAGTCAAGGTTCAAAAATTTTATAAATCTGCTGATTTTTGGCAAAACTTTTGTATCAAGCTCCAAACATTGAGGGGAGGGGGCAACTCCATTCTTCACAAACGCGAGGCAATGTGGTATACTAACTTCGATTTTGTATAACGGAAACGGAAGGGATTGAGTTTACCATGAATCGCGTCGGTTTTGATAATCAGCAGTATCTCGCAACCCAGTCCGAGCAGATCAGAAAGCGCATTGCCCAGTTCGGCGGCAAGCTGTACCTGGAGTTTGGCGGCAAGCTCTTTGACGACTATCACGCTTCCCGGGTGCTGCCGGGCTTTGAGCCGGACAGTAAGATCCGCATGCTCCAGCAGCTCAAGGACGATGTGGAGATCGTCATCGCCATTACCGCCACCGATATTGAAAAGAGCAAGATCCGGGGCGACCTTGGCATCACCTATGAGGATGACGTGCTGCGCCTGATCGATATTTTCCGGGGGATGGAGCTGTTTGTGGGCAGCGTGGTCATCACCCGCTATACCGGGCAGGCCGCGGCGGACGCTTTTATCCAGCGCCTCACCAGCCTTGGTATCCGCTGCTACCGCCACTATCCCATCGCGGGATATCCCTCCAATGTGCCCCATATCGTCAGCGATGAGGGCCTTGGCAAGAACGATTATATCGAGACCAGTCACCCCCTTGTGGTGGTCACGGCTCCCGGCCCCGGCAGCGGCAAAATGGCCACCTGCCTCTCTCAGCTCTACCACGACTATAAGCGGGGCATCACCTCCGGCTATGCCAAGTTTGAGACCTTCCCCATCTGGAACCTGCCTCTCAAGCATCCTGTGAACCTTGCTTACGAGGCTGCTACGGCGGACCTCAGCGATGTGAACATGATCGACCCCTTCCATCTGGAAGCCTACGGCGATATTGCCGTGAACTATAATCGGGACGTGGAAGTGTTCCCCGTCCTCAGTGCCATCTTTGAAAAGATCCAGGGCAAGTGCCCCTACCAGTCCCCCACGGATATGGGCGTGAATATGGCGGGCAACTGCATTGTGGATGACGGTGTCTGCTGCGAAGCCTCCCGTCAGGAGATCCTGCGCCGCTACTATACCGCCTGCGTGGAAAAGCTGCAGGGCAAGGGCAGCGATGAAACGGTGGACAAGCTGGAGCTTGTGATGACGCAGGCCAAGGTCACGAAGGAGAACCGCCCCGTCATTGCGGCGGCTCTGGAAAAGGCGGAGGCCACCGGCGGCCCTGCCAGCGCCATGATCCTCCATGACGGGCGCATCATTACCGGCCGCACCTCCGATACCCTTGGCGCAGCCTCTGCCATGCTGCTCAACGCGCTGAAGGCTCTGGGCGGCATCGGAGATCAGTTTGAGCTGATCTCCCAGCAGGTGCTGGAGCCCGTGTGCCGGCTGAAAACCGAGTATATGGGCCACAAGAACCCCCGTCTCCATACGGATGAGGTCCTCATGGCCCTCACCATTTCCGCCCTCACCAACCCCATGGCGGATCACGCCCAGCAGCAGCTGCCCAAGCTCAAGGGGTGTGACGCCCACTTTACTGTGATCCTCAGCGATGTGGATGCCAAGCTCCTCAAGCGCCTTGGCATCAATGTCAGTTGTGAACCCCAGTATGAAACCAAGAAGCTCTACCATAAATAAAGCAAAAGGGCGTGCTGCAGGTCTCTGCAGCACGCTTTTACACCTGAAAGGAAGAAACCTCCATGGAAAAGATCGTAAAACTCCTTGCCGAAGAACTGGGCAAGGATGCCAAGCATATTGAAAATGTTATTCGCCTGTTGGACGAGGGCAACACCATTCCCTTCATTGCTCGCTACCGTAAGGAGCTCCACGGCGCGATGGATGATACCTCTCTGCGTACTCTGGAAGAGCGCCTTGCCTATCTGCGGGGCTTGCAGGAGCGTCGGGAGGCGGTGAAAAAGTCCATCGCCGAGCAGGGCAAGCTCACGGAGGAGCTCTCTGCCGCCATTGACGCTGCTGTGACTCTTGCGGAGGTGGAGGATCTCTACCGGCCCTACAAGCAAAAGCGCCGCACCCGTGCAACCGTTGCCCGGGAGAAGGGCCTTGCGCCCCTTGCGGAGCTGCTCTTTGCCCAAGGTCACGACTGCCCCGACCCTGCTGAGGCCGCAAAGGTCTATGTGGACGGGGAAAAGGGTGTGGAGACTGTGGAGGATGCTTTGAGCGGCGCCAGCGACATCATTGCCGAGACCATCAGCGATGACGCCGCCATCCGGGGAAAGCTCCGTGAGCTGATGCAGAAAAACGGTCGACTCCTCTCCGCTGCCGCAGTGGAGGAGGATACCGTCTACCGTCTTTACTATGATTTCTCCCAGTCCCTTGCAAAGCTGCAGGGCCACCAGATCCTCGCCATCAACCGCGGTGAGCGGGAGGAGAAGCTGAAGGTCTCCGTGGAACTGAAACGGGAGCTTGCCCTGCGGACCCTGCGCCGCGCCGTGGTGGTGCCGGGAAGCGCCGCTATGGAGTTTATCAAGGCTGCGACGGAGGACGCTTATGACCGCCTGATCTTCCCCTCTCTGGAGCGGGAAGCCCGCGCCTCCCTTACCGAGATGGCCTCCGAGGGCGCCATCGGTCAGTTTGCCCTGAATCTGCGGCCACTTTTGATGCAGCCTCCTGTCAAGGGCAAGGTCACCATGGGCCTTGACCCCGGATACCGCATGGGATGTAAGGTGGCGGTGGTTGACGCCACCGGCAAGGTGCTGGACACCGCCGTGGTCTATCCCACTTACGGCGAGCGTCAGAAAAAAGAGGCCATTATGTCTCTCAAGCGCATGATCGAAACCCACGGCGTGGAGCATATCGCCATTGGCAACGGCACTGCCAGCCGTGAGACGGAACAGATGACGGTGGAGCTGATCCGGGAGATCAAAAACCGCACCGTCAGCTATATGATCGTTTCCGAGGCGGGCGCTTCCGTGTATTCCGCCTCCAAGCTGGCGGCGGAGGAATTTCCCCAGTTTGATGTGAATCTTCGCTCCGCCGTGTCCATCGCCCGGCGGCTGCAGGACCCTCTGGCGGAGCTGGTGAAGATCGATCCCAAGGCCATCGGCGTGGGCCAGTAACAGCATGACTGCCCCCCTAAGCGGCTGGACGAGGCCTTCTCCGGCGTGGTGGAGGACTGCGTCAACGCCGTGGG
>JAFQRI010000150.1 GCA_017410185.1 Oscillibacter sp.
ATTGTACCCGTGGAGCAGGGTCAGATCACCGGCACCGTCACTTCTGTCACTTTCAAGGGCATGCAGTATGACATCATTGTGGACTTCAAGGGCTTCAAATGGCTCATTCAGACCACGGATCACTGCCCCGAAGGTGCGCGCATCGGCATCAAGATCGATCCCGACGGCATCCACGTTATGAAAAAGAGCAAGTACTCCGGCATGTTCGGCGATTACTCCTCCTTCTCTGAGGAGTACGACGAAATGGGCGACGCGACCCTCGCGTCGGACGAGGAGGAGAGCGGGGATGAGGAATAAGCAGGCGCCTTTGGCTATCCCCTATGTGATCTGGATGGCCCTCTTCGTGGTCGCTCCCATCATCATGGTGGTGATCTACGCATTCTCCTCCGCCGACGGCGGCTTTACTCTGGCAAACTTCTCCTCCATTGGCGACTACGCCGTGATCTTCACCCGCTCTTTCAAGCTGGCTTTCATCGCAACTGTCGTGTGCCTGCTCATCGGCTATCCCGTGTCCTATGTGATGAGCCGGGAAGGAGAAAAGTTCCAGCGCATTGCCATGGTGCTCATCATGCTGCCCATGTGGATGAACTTCCTTTTGAGAACTTATTCCTGGATCTCCATTCTGGAGAATAATGGCCTTCTCAATCAGTTTTTCCGTGCCGCGGGCATCATTGACCTGTATAACTCCATCATGGGTACAGACATTGAATATTTCCGCATGATCGGCACCTCCGGCGCGGTGGTGCTGGGCATGGTGTACAACTACCTGCCCTTTATGATCCTGCCCATCTACTCCGTCATCATCAAGCTGGATAAGTCTTTGATCGAGGCGGCAAGAGATCTGGGCGCCAACTCCTACAACGTGTTCCGCCGGGTGATCCTGCCCCTGTCCCTCCCCGGTGTCCTCTCCGGCATCACCATGGTGTTCGTACCCTCCGTCTCCACTTTTGCCATCAGCAAAATGTTGGGCGGCGGCACCCAGATGATGCTGGGCGACCTCATTGAACAGCAGTTCCTGGGCGGCGCCTATAACCCCCAGTTGGGCGCAGCCATCTCGCTGGTGATGATGATCATCGTTGTGGTGTGCATGGTAGTGATGAACCGCTTCGGTGAAGGCGAAGAACAGGCGGTGATGCTATGAAAAGGAATTCCGCCCTCAACCGCTTTTTCATGTTTCTGGTGTTCCTCTTCCTCTATGCTCCCATCCTTTTGCTGATCGTCTTCTCCTTCAACGCCGGCGACAGCTCCATCGTCTGGAAGGGGTTTTCCCTGCACTGGTATGAAAAGCTCTTCAGTAACCGCATCATCCTGCAAAGCCTTTATACCACCTTGCTGGTGAGCTTCCTTGCCACCATCATCGCCACCCTTGCCGGCACCTTCGCCGCCATTGGCTTCTACGCCATGCGCCGGCGTTACCGCAATGTGCTCAACACCGTGAACAACATCCCCATGATGAATGCCGATATCGTCACCGGCGTTGCCATGTGTTTGCTGTTCGTAGCCTTCTTCAACTACTGGAACGATTTTGCCACCTGGTTCAATGCCTCGCAGAGCTTCGTTTCTCTTCCCCATCTGACCATGGGCTTTGGCACACTGCTCATCGCCCACATCACCTTCAATATCCCCTACGTCATCCTTTCCGTCAGCCCCAAGCTGCGCCAGATGGACAAAAATCTGGTGGATGCCGCCATGGACCTTGGCTGCACCTGGATGCAGGCCTTCTGGAAGGTCATCATGCCCGAGATCAAGCCCGGCATCGTCTCCGGCGCGCTGACGGCCTTCACCATGAGCGTGGATGACTTCATCATCAGCTATTTTACGGCAGGCACCTCTTCCTCCACGCTGGCCATGACCATCTACGGCATGACGAAAAAGCGTGTCAGCCCCGAGGTCAACGCCATTTCCACGCTGCTGTTCCTCACGGTGCTGACGCTGCTGGTCATCGTCAACGTCCGGGAGGCCCGGGCAGAAGAGCTTCGCCGCCGCAGCGCCTCCCTCCCTGCTTATGGTGCAGAGTATCACGCCCCCAGCAAGAGCGTGATCCTGCTCAAGCGTGTGGCCGGCGGCGCTCTTGCCTGCTTTGTGGTCTTTGGTATGATCGCCCTGCGTCAGGGCGCCAAAACCGAGCGGGTGGTAAATGTGTGCAGCTGGGGTGAGTATATCGATGAAAGCCTCATTGATCAGTTCGAGGCCGAGACCGGCATCACCGTCAACTATCAGACGGCCGACAGCAACGAGACCCTCTACTCCCAGCTCAAGACCGGCGGCGCCGACTTTGACGTTGTGGTTCCCTCGGACTACATGATCGCCCGCCTGATCGCCGAGGATATGCTCTCCGAGATCGATTACAGCAACGTTCCCAACTACGACCTCATTGATGAGCGCTTCAAGGGTCTTTCCTACGACCCCGAAAACAAGTACACCGTTCCCTACACCTGGGGCACCGTGGGCATCATCTATAACACCACCATGGTGGATGAGCCCATCACCAGCTGGAGTGCCATGTTTGACGAAAAATACGCCGGCGAAGTAGTCATGATCCGCAACTCCCGTGACGCGCTGGCTGCTGCCCTCCTCTATCTTGGCTACGACATCAACACCACCGATGTTGACCAGATCCAGGAAGCCTATCGCCTCATCGCCGATGCCAAGGCCAAGGGCGTGTATCAGGGCTTCTACATGGACGAGATCTTCCAGAAGATGGAAGGCGGCAACGCTGCCATCACCATGTACTATGCCGGTGACTATCTCAGCATGCTGGAGAACAACGAGGATCTCGCCTTTGTCGTCCCCGAGGAAGGTTCCAACTGGTTTGTGGACGCTATGTGCATCCTGAAGACCTCCCGCAACAAGACGGAAGCCGAGGAATGGATCAACTTCATTGCCTCCACCCAGTCCAACCTCGCCAATATGGACTATATCTGGTACGCCTCTCCCAACACCGAGGCACTGGAAGGCTATCCCGACTACTATCAGGAGGCTTATGAGGAGGAGCTGGATCCCTCCCTCTACGAGATCATGGCGGCTCCCCCCGAAACGCTGGAGCGCTGCACCCTCTACGAGAATCTGCCCCCCGAGATCCTCACCCTCTATAACGAGCTCTGGACAAAACTTGGTATTTGACCGCAGGAGGAATTTCCCATGATCATGATCGGAACCCGCTGCCAGCTGCAGCAGATCGTTACGGAGGAGCTTACCGCCGCCAATGTTGGCTCCGGTCTGCTGCCCGTCTTCGGCACCCCTTACCTCGCCGCCATGATGGAAAACGCCGCCCAGACCCTGCTGCAGGCCTTTCTGGAAGAGGGCAAGGGCAGTGTCGGCACCCATTTGGACATCAGCCACGACGCTCCTACCCCCATCGGCATGACCGTCTGGTGTGAGGTGGAGATCACTCATGTCAGCGAAAACGGCAAGCTGGTTGACTTCGCCGTGAAGGCATGGGACGAAAAGGGTCCCATCTCCTCCGGCACCCACCAGCGCGCCGTCATCAACAACGAGCGCTTTCTGGCCAAGTGCCAGGCCAAGCTGGAAAAGTAAATCCCACAAAATCCCATGGAGATTGAAAACTCCATGGGATTTTTTCAACTTTCACGAAACCTTTCCCCGACCATTTTCGTCTATATGGGTAGAAAGGAGGTGGCCCCAGTGGAAGACCACGCCATCATCGACCTTTACTGGCAGCGGCAGGAAGCTGCCATTTCAGAAACAGCTCAAAAATACGGTTCCTTTCTCACGGCCCTTTCCCGCAATATACTCCGCAGCGTTGATGACGCGGAAGAATGTGTGAACGACACTTACCTCCGGGCATGGAATTCCATCCCGCCCCAGCGTCCCAGTGCCTTTAAGGTCTGGCTGGGGCGCATCACCCGCAACCTCTCTCTGGACCGCTGGCGCAGAATCAACGCCGCCAAACGTTCCGGTGATGAAACGGACATCCTCCTCGGAGAACTGGATTCCTGTGTCCCCGCCACAAAGGACGTAGAACGCCATCTGGAGGATCAGGAGATCGCAGATATCATCTCTGCCTTCCTGCACCGTCAGACAGTGCGGAACCGTACCATTTTCCTCCGGCGGTACTGGTATGGCGCCTCTATTGCCGAGATCGCAGAGGGTATGCACTGCACGGAATCGGCAGTGAAGCTCTCCCTCTTTCGCACCCGCGCCAAGCTGCGGGAAACTCTGGAAAAGGAGGGGATCGTACTGTGAAAGCCCAACGACTGTTTGAACTCATCGGCCTCGTGGAAGAAGATCTTGTCCTTCAGGCCATGGAAACGCCGCGGCGCCAGCGGTTCCCTGTCGGCCTTGCGGCAGCGGCCTGCCTGACCTTATGTGCGGTGTCTCTGCCCCTGAGCGGTCTCCTCTCTCCCAAAGGGGCGCAAATGGAATCCGCCCCCGCTGAGGCTCCCTCCGCTCCTTCCGCAGGTGCTCCCGGATGCGCTGCAGAAGAATTTTCCTTCCTCTCTTATGCCGGTCCCATTCTTCCTATGATCATACCCCAGATTACCGGACTGGAGGCCTCCCGTGACCTTGTAATTTCTGTCACCGATGGTAGTGCAGCGGTCTCCGACAGCTATATATTCACCAATCATACTGAACAGGATTTCTCCTTTACAGCCCTTTATCCCGTGTGCGGCAGCCTGAGTTCTTTGGATCAGATCCTGCCAACGGTCACCACAAATGGCGCAGACACAGAAACCTCCTTGTATGCCGGACAATATGCCGGTTCCTTCACCGCTGCCTACGGTTCCGGAGATGATAGCAGGCGGGATAATCTCCTGCAGCCCTCTTCATGGGACCACTATGACAAGATCCTGCAGGACAAAGACGATGCTGGCTACGCCCTCGTCCCCATGGCAGACCTGAGCGAACCTGTCACCGTTTACGAATTCAGCGATTTTATCACCCGGCCGGACTATGACGCCGCCACTCTCGCCATAGAGTTCACACTGCCAAGTGAGGACACTGCCATCATGACCTACGGCTTTAACGGCAGCACCTGGAGCGGTACGTGGCGGCAATATGATTTCTTCGTCCCCAATGGGATCCGCCGCGACATCTCTCCCAAGCTGCTGATCCTAATGGGAGAGGATATAGGATCCTATCAGCTGGCAGGCTATACCGATGGCAGCTGTGAGGAGCCTCTCTCCGGGCTTTCCTGCCACGTAGAGCGTTATGAGAGCGATATGGGCACGGTTTTGGAGCGGCTGTGCCAAAGCTATCTGGAACAGAACGCCTCCGGCGCAGATATCAGCGGTATTCTTCATTCTGACCCCGCTAATATTCCTCCAGAGCTCTTTGTCCGCTGCGCCGCAGAGATCCTGACGGAATACGGTGTCCTCTCCGAATCGCCGGCGGAGCGCTATGATTTCGGCCGTCTGGATGAGGTCATTCAGGAAGCCCTTATTATGAAACGTATCTTCTACACGGCCTTTAACATCACCATTCCCGCAGGAGAAAGCACTACCATCACCGCCTGTTCCCGCAGGGCGGAGAGTTTCAACTTCCCCGGTACAAAGCGCTCCGGCACCACGGGCTTTGACTTCCTCACGAACGGTCTTCCCACCACGCTCACCGTTGAGGGCGTCTCTGCAGAGCAGCTTGGGAGCAACAACCTCCCTGCACCTCAATCAGCTCCCACCCCTTACCATCACTATTATTTCGAGATCAGCCCCTAAGAAAAAGGCGGTGGAAGCTACACGCTTCCACCGCCTTTGCTTCACTTCTTCAGTTTTTTCGCTGCCAATTCTACGATTTTTGCACCCAGCCAGCCCACAAACAGACCCAACAGGATGCCACCCAGAATATCAGTCGGCCAGTGAACGTAAAGGTAAAGCCGGGAAAAGGCGATGATACTGGCCAGCACTGCTGCCGGCTTCCACAGGGGGCTACCGGAAAAATACAAGGCAAACACCGCCGCAAAGGACGCCGCCGTATGGCCCGAGGGGAACGATCCGGAAGCAGGTGCCTTCACCAGCAAGTCTACCGCTGTGTTCACCATGCAAGGCCGCAGGCGGGAGATCAGTGGCTTCAGAATGAAATTACAGCTGATCAGATCCAAAATCAGCGCCGCGCCAACACTCCATCCCTGCTGGTATCGCTTGAAGAGTAGCAGCAAAATGGCCGTCAGGATCCAGATCTCACCGTTGTTGCTCAAACTGGTAATGACAGGGAAAAACCAGTCCAGAAAGCCGCAGCGTAAGTTTTCCTGGATCCAATCCAGCATCGCAAATTCAACAGCTTGCATCATACACCACTCCTTGGTTTCTCATTGATCCTATACAGGATATCACAAAGACCGCCTTTATTCCAGTCCTGTTCATCATCTGTTTACAGATTCTTACCAGTCTGTCCACACCTTTTTTCGGGGATCTGTGTTATTTTTTCATTAGCTCCATTGGAGTCTGAAATTCAGAAAAAGGACAGATCTCTATGAAAAAAGCTTTTCTCTGGCGCGAGCTTCGTTATACGCTTTGGTTCCCGGTGTATATGGTCATCTATCTTGCCATGGAACGATTATTTCCCATTGCCATGTACACCACCCATACGCCGCTGGATGCTATGATCCCTTTCTGCGAGGCGTTCGTGGTTCCCTATGGTCTATGGTATCCCCTTTTGATCGGTATTGCGGTATACCTTCTGCGCTGGGATGTCCCTGCCTATCACCGCTATATGACCTTTCTCGCTGTCTCATTCTTCCTCAGCGAGCTGATCTGGTTCCTCTACCCCAACGGTCACAACCTGCGCCCCGTTGTTTTTCCCCGCGAAAATCTCTTTACAGCCCTCATTTCCCTGATCCACCTTGCAGATACCTCCACCAACGTATTTCCCTCGGTTCATGTGGTGGGTTCTCTTGGTGCGCTGCTGGCTGTGAAAGACTGCCCCCGCCTTCGCATCCGGCATCCCAAGGTCTGCCGCGGTATCACAGTTCTGGTGGTTTTGATCTGTCTTTCCACGGTATTTATCAAGCAGCACGCCATATTGGATGTGATTTTTGCCTTTCTGCTCGCTCTGGCTGTGGCTCTGCCGGTCTATTACCGTTCTTCCAATTACCGCCTGGTCCCCAAATGGGCATGAAAAAGCTCCCGTCTGCTCAGCACGCAGACGGGAGCTTTCATATTATTAGGCAGTCTTCTCAGCAGGAATTTCTACCCGAGGAAGTTGGCTGTAACGGTAGAGGATCGTTGCCAGCTGCTCACGAACCGCCAGCTCACGGGGATAGATCTTCCCCGTTTCCGTTCCTCCCACGATGCTGCCGCAGGCCCAACCAAAGGCCTCGCGGGCATAGGCGCTGACTTGTCTTGCATCCCGAAAAACGCTCACATCTGTCATATCCGTCTCCACAGGGGACTGCTGCAGCTGCTCATAGCGCCAGAGTGCCGTCACCATCTGTTCCCGGGTAAGCACATCTCCGGGGGCAAAGACCGTCTCACTATAGCCGGTCATAACGCCCTGCTCCGCGGCCCAGGCAATGGCTGCGGCCGCGGTGTGATCCTGCGCCACATCGGTGAATATCATGGTCTCCTCTGAATCAGGCTTTCCTGCCATGACCCAAAGAGCCTTTGCCAGTGTGGCGCGGGAAACCGGTTCTCCGATGCCGAAGGTGCCGTCACTGTTGGCAGACATGACGCCCTTGCTCAGACACCATGCAACAGCATCGTGATACCACTGCAGAGCAGGAAACGCATATTCTTTTCCTTCCAGCTTGGCATAGCAGGGCATAAAGGCCATATTCAATGCCTGCAGCCAGCTCTGACCGTTGGCACGCTTGACATCCAGCGTATTGATCATCACATCCCGGGTGCGCAGGCGATTGCCGGTATCAGGACTCATAATGCTGCTGACGGTGCTGACCACATAGTACTTGCCATCAACCTTTCCAAGATACATCATCTCATGTCCCGGGAAACACAATGCCGCACCAATGGGCATCTCATCCAAAATGAGCCGCTTTTCCTCCACAGACATGTTGGCCATGTCGATCTTTTCCATGTTCATGTTCCACTGCCAGTTGCCGTTGCGGCCAATCTGGAGCCCAAAGCATGCATATACCGTGCGGATAAGACCGGAGCAGTCCTCCACATCCATCATACCGCCCCAGCCATAAGCGTCACCAAGATTGTTGAGCATCACCATGGCGATATTCTCTTCCGTCAAAGGCAGAAAACCCATGCTGACCTTCGCATTTTCCGGAATAAGTGCCATCTTCTTCTCATAGCTTCCATCCTCCCTGCGCACAGGCAGATACACCACATAGTTGTGATAAGGAGAGCGGTTATTCACCAGCTGATCGGGCTCCAGGTCCGTCACCAACTCCAGAATAGAGCCCTGAGAGAGCATCCGACGGGCTGTTTCGGGGGCGGTAAAGGATTCATCGGTATATTCCTTATTGCCATAGACTACCAGCACCTTGTCAGAGGGCAGATCCCATGCGGAAAGCCACTCTTCCTTATCGGCACACAGGGCAATATCCTCTGCAGGAATCCAGCCGGAACAGTCACGGCTGCGGGCCAGGTAATATTTCCCGTCTCTGGAGGTGGTATAGATCAGCAGCGGATCATTCACATGTACAGCGCTGAGATACTGATAGTTAAAATCATGGTCCGCAGGATCATCCCAAATAGGATTGCTGCTGGGGAACACCTGCAGCACCGTGCGCTCCACCGCAATGCCATAGCGCACGGGCATAACGGATTTCGCTTTGCGGTCAATGCAGTTATTGATCATATTCTCGTAATAGGACCATTTGGCCTTCTTGCCGTTGTCACCATAGGTCCAACCAAAATAATACTCTGCATCGGCAGTAGAGGACGTACGAATGGCTTCGTTGCGGGCCTTTCCATCAAAAGTCTCAGCAGCAGTGCGCAGATCCATCACCATCGTGCCCTTGGCAAGAATCGTGTCCTCATTAAAAGCCTTGATCTCTGCCTCAGTTAGAATCGTCTCCCGGGAATTCTCCCGCAGATCCGCCCAGTAAGCCGCATCGGACATTTCAGCTGTCACATCGGGCATATAGGTGATCCCGGTAGCCATTGCAGGCTGCACCAGCGAGACAGCCGTTATCACGGTCAACAATAATGCCAACAGTTTCCTTGATTTCTTCATCCTACGATCTCCTTCATCATAGTTTCCGTTAAATCTATGTGGAGATTATACACCATTTTTTCTGCGAGCACAACAAAAAAGCGACGACCGTTTTGGTCGTCGCTTTGTGTTGGCGTTACCTATCTTCCCGGGCCGTCTCCAGCCAAGTATTGTGGGCAGAAGTGAGCTTAACTACCGTGTTCGGAATGGGAACGGGTGGACCCTCACTCTAATAAACACCAACTTACGCCTTTG
>JAFQRI010000151.1 GCA_017410185.1 Oscillibacter sp.
GAATGGAATCACCGTATTTGCTCCAGGCGCCGGTGCAGCCGTCAATAATCTGGATGAGATCCTTCTGGCTGAGGCCGATGGCTTGCAGATTGGCCACGGTGGTGGCTGCTGTCTGGGTGTCGCCCAGCACGCCGTAGAGCCGAAGGAAAGCCTCCTCCGTCTGCTCTGCCGTGTATCCGGCAGCCTCGCTGGATACCTGCAGACTGCCCATGATCGTCCGGTACTCCCGGGTGGACTCTTCCAGCTCCATGATGGATCCGGAGATCTCCTTGATGCCGGCAACAATGGCTGCGCCTGCAGCGCCGCCCACCAGCATGCCCTTCAGATCGTCCAGACTGCCGATCAGACCCTTGAGGTCAAAATCCTTCAGGTCGCCTCCGGCGTTTTTGACCTCCCGGCCGAACTCGTCAATGGACTTGGCGCATTTGTCGGTGCTGCTGCGGGCTTCATCCAGATACTTGTCGGTGTCCCGCAGTTCATCCTCCATGTTATTGAGCTCTTTTTTTGCCTGGAATAGAGTTTTCCTCCACTTCTCTGTCCGGGTATCGTGTTCCCCATATGCTTTGGAGGCTTCCTTAACGGCCTCTTCCAGAGATCTGATTTTCTCCGCCTGCTGATCAACCAGATTCTTCTGTATGCGCTGTTTCTCTTCCAGTGCCTCCAACGTATTTGCCTGCCCTCGGAAGGCACTTTCCGTATAGCCAAGCTCAGCCTTCATTGTGCGCAATGTGCCATTGATCGACTCCATTGCACGCTTATATTCAGTCTCTCCATCCACCTGCAATCGGGTGGAGATCACACGTACTGCCACGTCAGGCCTCCCTTCTCATCGGGCGTCTCCGTCGGTTCTCCAGCGTTACCAGATCGCCGAACTCGCCCGGAGTCATCATGTATGCGTCCCGAAGAGGGATGCCCAGAAGCTGCGACGCGGTTTGCTGGAATTTGGCGCGGCTTCGGCCGTCGCCGTTTTTTTTTGAAGCTCCAGCAGACCCACATCGATGGGCTCATCGTCTTCCACTTCGCAGGAAAAACCCCGCTGCAGGGCGCGGATCAACGCCTTTTTGACGTTCGGCAGATCTCCGGGGGTCATCAGAATGCGCACATCCTCTTCGGCAATCACGGGCTGAGCCTCGTGGCCTTCCCACCTGCGGGTCAGCTCGCCCTGCTCGGCCAGCTTGGCAAAGTACCAGCAGGCTGCGTCAAAGGCATCCTTGCCCGAGCCGTCAATATTTTCGAAAACGCCTTTATCCTTGCCGAACCGCTCATAGATGTCATAGAGCGCCGCTGTAGTAAGCCGCAGGTGGCAGGTGCGACCGTAAAAATTCACTTCTGTGGTCTTCATTTTGTTCCTCCTACGATATCAGCGCCGGACGCCGAAGCGCCCGGCGCTGATTGATTAAGCGTCTCTCTCAGGCTCACCCTCGGCGACGGCAGCCGCTGCAGCGCCGACACCCAGCTTGGCATCGACCCATGCCTTGGCTTCCGCCTCGGTGGCGAGCTCGCCGGACTCAACCTTGTACTTGCCGTACAGAGGAGCCTCCCACAGCATGTGGATGTTATCGCCGGTAAGCGTAGCGCCGGACTTGAGCTTGGTGTTGTACTCCTTGCCCTGAGGCGTTGCCTTGAGCTTGGGATAAAACACGCCCTGGAAATACTTCTTGTTGCCCTTGATCATGCGGGTGACAAAGGCGTAGCCACCATAGGGAGGCTCGTCATCCACGCCCATGGCGATTTCGCCATCCTCGGTGATGTCGGCTCCCCAGATCTTTGCCTTGGCTTCGTTGGGCGTGCCGGCTGCAAAGTTGATATCCACGGTACCGCCGGTGAACTCTGCCAGCGAATCCTGGACGCGGTCATCACCATCAGCGGTGACCTCGGTAAAATTGGGCGCATCCGTGACCTTGGTCAACGCGCCCAGGCTGACGCTCTCACCATAGGTCGGATAAGCGTCAGCAGTTTCGGCAGTGATGGGTGCCCATTTGCCGTAAAGTGCGCCATACTGGCTCATAGGTTACCTCCTTTACAATCCTTTGGAATTGAGCCACTTGTCGTGAACTTCGGCAGCGGCTTTTTCCATTGATTTTTCAGATGTTTTCTCAGCATCACTCCAAAAAGGACGCGCCTGCTGATGTCGTGTGCCATAGTTGTTCAGAAAGGCAATCTCCGCGTTGGAGGTCTTCTTCCCCTCTTTCCCTCGCTTGCGAGTACCGCGAGGAGATACCACAATTTGTCGGGTACCATTTTTCCCGCGCTTGGGTCTGCCTTTTTTGATAGATCTAAGCATTTTGCCGGAACCGGGTGCCATGACACCATACGCTTCTCCGCGATTCTGGATCTCATCGATGAGGACATCGGCTTGTGCTTCCAGCATTTCATCCACTACTTCCTCCGGAAGTTCCTCGATTTCACGCAGAGAAAGTTCCAACTCATCAACGCCAGAAAAGTGAAACTCTGCCATCAGACATCGCCCCCGAATCCGTCAAACTCAAACACGTAGTGCTGGCCGATTTCGTCGCTGGCGTTGATGATCTCCGGGGCGGTAAAATCCGCCTCCAGAATCGCCTGGCGCAGATCCTGCCGCGTTTTCAGAGAGTTGTGGCCCTTCGGGCAGAAATAGTGGAGCTGCACGACGTAACGAATCAGATCCGGCGCGTCATCCCCAAAGTCCTCCGGGATCTCCGTGTAATTGAAGGTGCAATACTCGGCAGCCTCGCCATCGTACTCGTCAGGCACGCACGCAGCCACGACAGGCTCCACTGCCGCCTTGATCTGCTCATTGATCGTCATGGTCTGCACCTTCCTTCTGGCTGCGCCATACCGCCCAGATCTCTACCCATTTGCGTCCACCGCCATAGTCATGGGCGTATTCGATCTCGTATTCTTTGCCCCGGAAGAGGACAATCATCTTCCGCTCAATGGTCTTGGGCGACCAGCGCACCAGAAAGCGGACTTTTTCCTCTGCAAAATCGGAATTCGCCTTGATCGCCTCCGTGCCGCTCAGCTGTTTAAAACTCGCCTTGCAGCTTCGGACGGTTTCGTAATCCTCTGATGCTTCCCGTTTGGTCTGATAGCCGTCCTTATCCCGTTTGGTGTTCCTGCGGACGATCCGAATGCGGTGCTTCAGCTCACCGGCATCCACCCACATCTCGGCCATAAGCGATCCCTCCCTTACTCACCGCTGCCTGTGCCCGATTTGGGCACAGGCTCGGTTCGTTTCAGTTGGTTCAATCGGCGTCGGAATGCCGGATTCTCCCGAATGGAGGCCGACTCCGTCTGGGCGCTGCGGCGATCCCAGCTGTCCAGGACCATGGCTTTGACGCAGAGGTTATACTTTGCAGCGCGCTTCGTGCCCGCTGCGGGTTCGGTCACGCCGGAATCCGCCATGTAGCTCACAGCATCGTCGTAAAACTCCTCCAGCAGCACCTTATCTTGATTCGTGAGATCTTCCTCCTCCAGCTGGCAATAGGCCAGAACGGAAGCTCTCACATTATCAGGCATCGCCATGACCTGTCACCTCAGCTGCTTAGCCCTGGTCGTCAGGCTCTGCAGCGGCAGCAACCGCTGCACTGTCGATGTAACCGTAGACAAAGGCCTCCTCATCCCACAGAGTGCAGTCATCGCGCAGGCTACCCTTCCAGAGGATCAGGTCATCCTCAAAGGCATTGAGGTCGCCCACCACAGCGGTGTTGCTGTGGGTCAGGGTAAATTTGCGGCGATCCCAGTAGGCAACACCTTCCTTGAGGTCGCCCAGGATAACAGGGATCTTGGTGTCGGCGCTGGGGATGGTGTCGTTATCGTAGGTCTTGATGGGAAGCACATGGGGGCCAACACACAGGCGCAGCTCGTGAGGATCAGCGGGGTTGGGATTCAGCAGGTAGCGGTCGTTGGCATCCTTGAGGGTAGAGAGCCACAGCAGGCCGTCATCGTTGGTGATGAGCTTACTGGTGGCACGGAACTGAGAGCCAAGGCCGATCCAGGCTTTCAGAATGCCATCCAGATCCACCAGATCCTGCTGCTCCTTCGTGGCGATGACAGCGATGACCTCATTGTTGACGGTGACACGGGCCTCATCGCCCATCCACTCCTCAACAACAGCGGCAATGTTGGCATCACTGTCCTCCATCAGCTCTGCGGTGACAGGCAGCACGCCGCCGCGCTTTTCGATCTTGTACTCCACACGGTCAAACTGAGGTGTTGCCTTCTTGCCGTAGGCAGCAGCCTCCTTCACGGTGAGGAAGCCGGTATGCTGGCTGCGCTTCTTGAGGGTTCGAGAACCGCTCTCAGCGGTGGCATTGATCACGCGAACCTCGCCCAGCAGACTCTCCTTGCTGTCACGGCGTGCGATGATCTTGGTAACGATGTCCTTAGGAACGGTATAGCCGCCATCGCTGCCGGTACCCTCATTCATCATCTCGCCACTCTTCGCCTTGGGGAAGCCGGCGCGGGCAGCGGCCGCCAGAGCCTTGACCGCCTTCTGATAGCCGGTCTCCTCTGCGCCCTTCATGGGGCCAAAGGCTTTGCTGGTATCTTCCTTGCCGGTGGCGGGGTCAATGCCCTCCTCCTGCAGCTGCTTTTCCACAGCTTCGATCTGAGTATTGAGCTCATCGACCTCACCCATGAGGGTCTTATGCGCCGCGAAATCCTTCTTGGCCAGCAGCTCCTTGCCCTGCTTGACCTTTTCGGCGCGCTGGTGCTTGAGCTGCAGCAGTTCCTGATAAGTAGTCATGGTCAAAATCCTCCATATCTTTTTTCTTCCTGGTCCTGCATTGCGCGGGCCAGTTTTTCTTCGTCCCCTTCCTCAGGGGGATCGGCAGGCTCTTCCGGCCCACCGTAGCGCTTACTCTTGATGATGCCGGCATCCGGCTGGGCGGGGACTGCCACAAAGGACACCTCATAGGCATCCGTAGCCTTGTCCAGCGTCACGGTGCACAAAACATCGTCATACACCTTGCCGGGGCGATGATCGCACCAACCGGTGGTCAGCTCCGTTTTGCAGATATCACAGACCGCGCTGCCGACGGCAACGCCCACAGAACACTCCCGCAGGATACCGCTCTCAATGGCAGCGATCACGCCGGCGTTGGTTTCCAGCCGGGGCATGTAGCAGTGCAGCACCAGCTGTTTGACTTCTCCCTGTGCTTCCACGTTGGCGGCATAGATCCGCGCCGTCTGCTTCGTGGAGCTCCAAGCGTGATCCAGCAGCACACTCTTGCCGGGATAGAGCTTTGCAAACCCTTCCAGAGCGGCGTCGGAGAAATGCTCAAAATCCCGGTCGACCTGATTGTTGCAGGCTGCCAGACGGAAGGTAAACACCTCTTCGGCTTTCAGCGGCCGCAGGGCATACTGGTTGATGAGCGCCAGCTCGCTTTCATCTGCCGCCAGCATTTTCACGCAGGCGGCCTTCCGAATCATGTTCATTCTTTTGCTTCCTCCTCATCCATTTTCCCGCCCAGAGCGCGGATCACGCTCAGCTTCTCAAACAACTCCAGCGGGCCGTAGTTCCAGCTGGCATAGCGGGTACCGCCGCCGGGGACTTTGGGCATATCCTCAAGGGCAAGGATGTCATCCACGGAATAGGCGCCGATCTCACGCAGCGTCCGGTACCACTGTGCCTGCGCGGCTGTGTCGCCCCGCAGGAATACTTTGAGTTCCCGCTTGATCCGCAGTCCGGCATCGATATCCGGGAGCAGCAGCTTCCGGGTATCCTCCTGCCCCCACTGGGTCTCATATCCCAGCAGGGTGTAGCGGACGAACTCAATGCCGTTTTGCTCGTTGCTGGCGTAGGACTGCTTTCCGGCATAGGCCAGATGCAGCGGCACACCGAAAAAGCGGCAGATATCCGCCACGCGGATCTCGTTGCTCTCCACAAATTGGGCGTCGCTGTTGGTCATGGAGATGGGCTGGTATTTCAGTCCCAGATCCAGCACCGCGATTCGCATGGCATTGTCAGCGCCCCGGTGCAGCTTCTCCCAACTCTGGCGCAGCTGCTCCTTGGGATCCATCGTTTTCCATGTGCCGTCCTCCTGCTCCACCCGCACGGTGTCACCAAGGTCAGAATCCGTGGTGAGGATGCCGGAGGGCTGGCCGCCGCTGTGCCAGGTGGAATTCTCGTACTTCTGTGCCGCCATCGAGGTATCCAGCGTCATGGATGCCCGCTTGAGGATGCTGATACCCTCAATTCCGTCGGTGGTGTAGGCCTTGTAGTGCAGCACATCCTCCGGCCGCAGGGAGAACAGCTGCCCCGTTACGGGATGGTTGAATACATACCAGAGGTGACCCATGTAGTCCGTCCGGATGGTTACATAGTCGGGCGGCAGCGGGATCAGTTCCTTGGGATAGCCGGTCAGCCTGTCCCGGAAGATCCAGGCGTAGCCGTTGCCCCGCAGCACCTCGTTGTTCATCATCAGCCGGGCGTAGTCGAACATGGTCATGGCTTCGTTGGGCTGATGCCAGAGGATATTCCCGAGGCGATGCTCTTTCTTCCGCTCCTTGGTGGCTTCTTCCATGATGTAGATCGGCAGCACCGCCATGGAGGTGGAAAGCACCTCCACGCAGCGGTTTACCGTGGAGATCTTCATGGCCTTATCCGTGCTCATGGCCATGGAGCGCTGCTCCTCCAGCCACCATCCGTCGTTGCTGTCCAGCGTCAGGATCTGACCGGGGCGGTACATGGATTTTACGGGGCGGTCTCGGTTCCGGCCGGCCCGCACAATGCCCTGCTTCAGACTCACTTGGCGTCACCGTCCCCCCAGATGGAGAGCACCGCTCCGCCCATCAGCAGCACGCCGCCGACGATCAGACCGGCAGGCAGAGAATACATCCCCGCCCCCACTGCCACCAGAGCGGCACCGGTCAGCAAGGCCAGCTCGCCGAGGTGAGATACAAGGCTGTTTGCGATTTTCTTCATGGTGTTATCCTTTCCCGGCGCAGCTGCGCCGCTGGAATTACAAATGATAGTTGCGCCGCTGCATCGCTGCGGCGAGATCCGGCTTCTGGTTTGCTTAAAAAGCGCCACTGCCATGGAGATGATCCAGGCAACCGTGATGTCGATACGCCCGATGCTGCGGTTTTTCTGCGGGCGGATATTCTCGTTGGCGTCCACGTAGCAGCGGACGTTACCGAAGCACCACCGTGCACAGGTATTGTGGATGTGGAGCATGGCATGGCCTCGGATCAGACGCTCCAGCTCCTTCATTGCGGGGGACAGTGTCATGATGTTCTGGGGGATCTCCATGATGGGGATTCGCTTCTCCTGCAGCCGTTGACTGATACTCTGGAAGAGGTAGGGGTCTGCACCCAGCGCTTCCAGTTTGTAGGTCTTGGCGATTTCGCAGATGGTTTCCGTGATATCGGAGAAGTCGATCTGGTCGCCCTCGCACAATCGCAGGAACCCTGCCCGCTCCCAGTCCCGATACGGGACATGGTCGCGCTGCTCTGCTTCCACAACACCCTCCATGGGTCGCCACGCCCAGAACACCGCCACCCACGTTTCCAGCCACGCCTGAGGCGGGAAGATCAGAACGAGGGCAGAAAGGTCTGTTGTCATGGAGAGGTCAAGTCCGGCGTAGCACCGCAGGCCGCGCAGCTTCTCGATCCACTCGCCCCGCTCTGCCTTGGCAGAGGGACCCCACTGGGTCTTGTCGTACAGAGTAAGCGGCAGCCATCCCACCGCCTTAACGCTGATCCACTGGTTAAGGCGCAGCCACCGGAAAAGCTTTTCCTTGGCCGCGCTCCTCTTGGCGGCCTGGGCCTCTGCCCGGACGATACGCATCGGTACCGTGACGCCAAGAGACGGATTACAGGCTCTCCAGACAGCCTCATCGTAGATGTCGATGTTCTGCAGAGCGTCGTCATCGTCGCCGGTGATGGCGCTGAGACCATAGATCACCGGCAGCCACAGAGGATCATCCTCGTAAGTTCTGGGCTTTCCCTCTGCATCCAGCTGGACGGGGATCTTGCCGCGAGCTCGGAGAATGTTCATGGCGTCGGTATGGATCTCCCAGCCAATGGAGTTGCGGTCGGGATCATCACCGGCCGTAGTCAGCACGATCCACACAGGCTGCCGCCGTGCGTCACCGGCGCCAAAGGTCATGATGTCCCACAGCGCCCGGTTGGGCTGAGCGTGGAGTTCATCGAAGATGACGCAGCTGGGCTTGTAGCCGTGCTTGCTGTAGGCCTCAGAGCTCAGCACCTTCATGACGCTGTTTGTGGGCAGATAGCGGATGGTCTTCTGGCTCTCCACGATCTTGATCTTGCCCTGATCCTTCATGCGCTTGAGCATGGGACTGTGCTCGATCATGTAGACCGCCGCCGTAAAGACAATTCCGGCGTTGTCTCTGTCTGCAGCTACGCAGTAGACTTCCGCCCTCTCCTCGCCATCCGCCAGCAGATGGTACAGGCCCAATCCGGCAGAGATCTCCGATTTGCCGTTTTTCTTCGGCACCTCCAGATAGAGATACTGGAATTGACGGATCACTCTCTGGTGGTCGTCATAGGTCTGGCAGCCGTAGAACTGCATCACCACGCTGCGCTGCCAGGGCTGCAGCCGGAAGGGGCCGGAGCCGTCAGAGAGTGGCAGCTTCTCTATGAAATCACAGACAAAGGCTCCCTCGTCCTCGTCAAACCATGCGCCTTCGGGGATATAATCGGGGGTCACGGCTGACCTCCGCTGGCTCGTCTGCGCTGCAGGAAGGCCGTGAACTCATCCTCGTCCTCATCCTTCTTGGGCGGCACCACCAGCTTGCAGCGGCTGGTGAGAGTCATGCCCATGTCATTTCCACATTTTTGTGCCTGCTTAAAGCACTTGTCCTGGATGTTCATCCATTCGGCAGCCTTCTCCGCGTCCTCCGCATCCAGCGCGTCCTGCACCTGAATGGCAGCTGCAGTGTACTGCCGGGAGGCCACGAGATACCTGCCGATGGTGTCCCGATCCAGTCCGGCGGCCCCCATGTCCGCCTCCAGGAGTTCCTTTGCCAGGGTCTTGAATTCTCCCTTGAGGTACTCGGGCAGCCACTTGGGTGGGGTGATCTTCTTGGGTTTGGGGAGCTTCACCTCGCTCTGGCGGCGCTCGGCTTCCTCAGCCTTGCTCAGATGCTTGCGGCCTCGCTCCTTGATAACGTCAGTGGGCAATCTGGATCCTGGCATACGGTTCTCCTTTCTCCGGCTCTCTGCCGGGCGGTCGCCTGTAGGGGGCGCCGCACGGCAGGAAAGAAAATGGCTCCAATCTGCGGGTGGCCATCGCCAACCACCCGGCAGAAAGCCGGAAGTGTGATGTGCCGGATTCCGGCACTTAATCTTGGGCAGGCAGGAGGATTCGAACCTCTGAGGCGTGCAGCTATGCCCCGGCCGCTGTCTTCGGCCGCTTCCATTGCATCTGCCTGCATGGAGATCAGCGCACCGCCCAACCCTCACTGACGGAGGGTGGGCTAAGGAGGTGTCCAGAAATGCCTTCCATCACCAGCCCCTGGCCCGTACAAGGGCTGGGCGGCACGCTGATTTGTTCTGCTTGAAAAGTGAAAAAAGAAAAACGGAGGCCAAGACTTAAACCTTTTCCGGTTTATGTCTTGGCCTCCGGAGTTCAACTCTCTGGGCTCTATGGCTATTCAGATTTTGTCCTATGGTTTCGGCATTCTGTATGAACAGGTTCATTGAATATCCGTTCTGCGGGCCAACCCTTGCTCATTCGGCTTGACAGCAACGTAACAGAAATACCCGTTATCTCTGCCCATTCCCATAGTGGCCGAGTTACTCCCTGATATGTAAGAGGGCGAATATTTCGCCGATTACGGCTCTGTTCCTTGAGGGTAGCCCAACGACAGTTTTCGGGGCAATAATCTCCATTCACATCAATTCGATCAATCGTGAGATTCTCTTGATACCCGGATTGAAATGCCCACTCAGCAAAGGCTTCGACAGACTGTCTCCATTCATCGCAAACCCGGATTCCTCTGCCGCCGTAGTAATTATACGCCTTGTTTTTGGGTCGTTCACAACGGTCTATCATTCCACGCCAAATACTGTATATCCGATGATAGACTAAACCATGCTTAAAGGCAAAACTTCCAGATGTTTTTTGCGACATTTGATGCTCACTCATTAAGCAGCCGCAGCTTTTCGTTTTGCCTATCCGAAGAGCATACCCGTCTTTTACGCACATGTTCCCGCATTCGCACTGACAAATCCATCTTGCATGGCCGTTCTTGTCGTCTTGGGTAGACCGCTCCAAAACGATTAGTCTGCCAAAACGTATTCCAGTCAGATCGATCAGTTGCATTAGTAACTTCTCCTTCGGTTATGCCGTTACCATTCCTTTGTAAGGAAGGTCATCCTTCAACGGGATGTCCAATACCGGGATAAAACCATCCCCGGCTCGCAGGAGCCCGGTCACTGGGTACAGTCGTCCACCGCACTCACCATAAGCTTCATCCTCCAGAACGATTACTCCCGGGATGCTTACTTCCAGCACATTCACGTACTCGGTCATTTTCGAAAAACCTCCTGTTGATTTATCCCGGAGGTTGTGACATAATGGATTTGCCAAACCTTCGGGTGTGGTTCATAAAAACAGTCCGTAACTTTTCCAGGGTTGGCGGGCTGTTTTTATTTTTTAATCTTGCCATGCTGCTCTTGTATGCCTTTTCGAACAATTTCTGATCGGCTAACACCCTCAACTACACAGCATTCATCCAGTTGCGCCAACGTTTCTTGATCCAGTCGTACGCGAAGCATGTAGTCTTTCGGATTCTCAGAAGCAGGACGGCCTTTTTTTGCAACCACAAATTCACCACCTTTCTTGTTGCTACAACAAATATATATCGTAGCAACAAAAAAGTCAAGGGGGGGTTTTCAAAATTGCCGTGGGGAGTTTATTTTCTGTGTAGGGGGGGCTGCGGTTTTCCGGCAGCCGGCGAAAACTTTTTGACCCCGGGGGGAGGGGCTGAGAAGATTCCCGGCTGCGCATCCGCGCGCCATCCGCGCCGCGCCCGCTCGCCCAAGCGTCCCGGCGTCAACGCCGCTTTTGGCGGTTATTTTTCGCTCGGTTTTGCCACAGTTCCGCTGCGGTTTTGCGGCTGTGGCAGTTGTGGCAAAGGCTCTGCAGGTTGCTGCGGTCACAGAACTTTTCCCAGTCGCCCTTGTGAGGCTCGATGTGGTCAACGTCGGTAGCCCGCGTCCGGGCTCCGTGCTTGGCGCACTCTCGGCAAAAGGGTTCCAGCAGCAGCTGGGTCGGCCGGAGATCTTCCAGCCAGGTCTTGGTGCGGTACATCCAGCGCCAGCTCTCAGCCTCTTGGCTGCGGCTGCGCTCTTTGGGCTTGTGGCGGTCGCAGTACCCGTTGGGTACCAGCTGTCCGCATCCTGGATGCCGGCAGGGTCTCAGCGGCTTCATGGCCATGGGCTATCACCTCCAGGCGAAACAAAAAGCTCCGGGCCCAATGACACTACCCCTCGCAGGGATGTCATGGGCTCCGGAGCTCAACTCTCTGGCCTCTCGAAATATCCAGGATGGACTCGCGCTTGCAGTCTCGGCAGAAGACCGGCAGGCCGTGGGCCTCGGTTTCCTGGTCGATTCTCAGCAGCTTCCTGTTCCGGCGACACACCGGGCAAGTCAGCCATCCGTTTTTCACTTCGATTGTACCACACTTGGTCGTACTTTGCAACTTTTTCGCCCTCCTTTTTGGGAGATTTACAGAGAATATACATGGCTCCAAGTCCAAAAAAGACAAAGCCGTGTTAAGTTTTGGCAGCGTTTTTTCTGGGCGGCCGATGGTAACGCTGCGGTAGATCCGGAGGCTGCTCCGGGAGGATACACTTGAGATAGGTAAACTCGCCCCACTCGTTTCGGACGGAGTCCGAGAACAGGACGTGAGCGCCGGGAGGCGGCGTCAGCGTGTAGTTGTCCGGGCAAAAACCAGTCTCCGGTTTCGGTCGGTACAGGCCAAGGGACGGTATCCATGTCCGCTCGCCCACATTCCAGTGGCCTTGCTCCCGGGGCTCCTTGGTGAGGTACTGAGCAAGTTTGGTGTAGCCCATGACGCCGATAGGCTCATAGTCCACGTTGCCGTGGGGCCAGAGATCAATAAGCGTTTGGACACTGTCGGCATGGCAGTTGATGATGACATGGTGGTGGAGTTTATGATCTCCGTGGAGGCCCTCGGTGCAGTAGATGTAGAGCGTGGCCTCTCCTGTTTTCTTCCGCAGATCCCGGACACCCTTGATCCATTTCCGGAAGCGCTTCACCGCTTCGCTCCGTTTCTCCGGTCGGCAATCGTCCCGGTAGGTCAGTGTCAGCATCAGATCCCGGTAGTCAAAGTTGGCCGCCACCAGCCACTCCATCTTCTGCCAGGAGTATTTCATGTTCATCTTCTCCCGGCCCAGTGTGGAGACCTGGGTCTTGGCGGAGCGCTGCTGCTCCGTGTCCCCACGGCTGGGGACGGTGTAGACCACGCCGGTCATCAACCGCCCCGCCGTGCGGATGTTCTTACGCTTGGCCACGGCGATCCAACCTCGCTTTCGGGAAAGTGGTCGTCCTGCGGACTCTCACCCAGAGCCACCACATCATCTCGCAGATGTCCGGCCGGCACAGAGCAAAGGCCGCCATGTATCTGTGGGGCATTTCAGCGCCGCACATATTGGCGTAAAACACCGCCTTATTCCGCGGGATGCCGTTGGCCATCAGATATTTGATAAATTTCTTTCGTCTCATAAATTCTCCTTTGTTTTTTGTTAGCCCCCTCTATTGACGATTTCGCTTTTTTTGTAATATGCTAAAGAAGCTAATATATCAGAAGGAAGGTGATACAATGGCCGCAAATGCCGATTTGGCCGCAGCGCTTACGCTTGTGAGTTCTTTTTCTGGCATTTTCTCCGTAATGATGCAGAGCATCGGAGAAACCGCCATTGGTCATATAGCGCCGCAATGTGATGCATCGCATCGAATCGTGAATGGCCATTCCCCTTGTTGATATCATTGGCAGAGCAACCCTATGGGGTTGCTCTTTACTTCACCCCTAATTTGAGATATATTAAGCATATTCCAGACAAAGAGGTACTTTCATGAACAACTCTCCCGAAAAAAAGAAAAATCCTTTCTCTCAGTTCCTTGATAGCTGGTTTGCAAAAGAAGACGGTTGGATTACAATGTACATCGCGATTGTTCTCATAATCGCCATTGTTGTCAATCTATCAATGCAAATTCCAATTCCCACGCTTTCCTCTCTATCTTCATCTGACTGGCTGGCCTTCTGGGGGAGCTACTTAGGAGGTGCTTTGGGCTGTTTTCCCGCTATGGCTGCGCTTCAACACAGCCATAAAGAATCCGCTCGGCAACACGAAGAAACCCGTACAGATCGCCGTCTTAGCGTGATGCCTGTTTTTGACTGTCAGATCAGCGCAATCAGTCGCTTTATCGAGTGGGATGTTTCCTCAGCAGCCCACATTGGAATGAATTCTGACGGGACATTAAAACGGATATCAGAATACGATGAACCTATGTATGACTGTAATTCTCATATTAGCCGCATCGAATTATCCAATTGCGGTCTTGGTCCAGCTCTTCAAGTAAGGATATCTCACAATAGTTCCTCTGTAGACATTAACCTTCTAAATAATAATTCTACTCGCTATTACGCTTTCGAACCGCACTGGCAGTTCTTCAAAAAGCACCAGAGCAAACATCCCGATGCGCAGACAATTACTCTGGGACTTACATTTATGGATATCTTCGGCAATCACTACACGCAAACACAAATTTTGGAATACTCCTTCTGTGCTGACGAAGATGGAGATTATATCCATTTTCGTACTATTTCCATAGGACAACCAACACTACATTCTACGGAGCCAGAATCCCATTCTTAATATCCCCAAGTCTGCTGTTCAGAAATGAATGGCAGACTTTTTTAATCTCCCCGCCATTCAAAGTGGCTGTTGTTCATGCAGCCTCTGCAGGCGCACGAGATCCGGCAATCCTCACATTCGCGGTCACAGTCCGGGGTGAGCCCCAGGTGGGCGCAGAGGTTACAGCAGTCACCAGATCCTTTGACCTCCACCATGAGCCTGTCTGCCCGCTGCTGCACCAGAGCCAGACGCTTGCCCAGCTCTGCCCGGGCAACTGCATTTTCGGCAAGCTGGTCGGAAAGAAGGGTGATCTGCTGGTAAGCCGTCCGCAGAATGGCGCAGCCCTGGGTGCTGCAGTTGTGTTCCCATCCACAGCCCAGGCAGGCCAGAGAGCCCGTCTGGACTTTAAGATTCCGCAGCGCGTCGAGCAGCTGCTTTTTTTCTTTCATCAATTCTCCTCCTGTCTTCGCTCCGTTTCCGTGCGCCGCGGCGCACGGAGGAAAAATCTCTCCAGGCATTGCCGGCGGCAGCCGCTGCTGCCCGCTCTGCCTTGTAATGATCCTCATACTCGCCCCACTCTGGGCAGATCTCCCGATTGTGACAGCCTTCCGCCCGACGTGGGCAGTCCTTGGTGCAGGGCCATGCCGCTCTCACGCAAAAGCCTCCTTGCAAAGAGCCGCCATCTGGAGCAGACGGCAGGATGCGCAATGCTCTGCCAGCGTCTCCTCGTCACAGGTGAGCGGCCAGCGGCACTTGTCGGTGCAGAAGTCCTCCTGCAGCTCATTGGTCACCTGCTCCAGACAGGAGCGGTGGACGGTCTGGCCAATGGGCATCGGCCGCTTGCAAATCTTACAAAGCATATGCACCTCCTTACCGCGCCGCGATGATCAGCAGGATGGTGGCAGCCGCCAGAGCGGCGATGCCCACCAGCCGGGCAATATCAGTCCGGCGCTGTTTCTTCTGGTTTCTCGTCATAGGTTTCTCCTCTCTCACGCCAGATCGGGCAATAGATCTTCCGACCCGATCTGCAAAATTTCCACTGAATGTATCCGTGCAGCTGCACATCAGCCAGCCGGCACAGGACGGAGGAGCGGGAGCCGCCGTTGAGGAGCCCGGCGTAGGCCGGGCATCCTCCCTCCTCCAGAAAGCGGCGATTGGGCTTATCGTCCAGAAAGACAAAGCCAACTTTGGGATCACGGATCTCCTGCAGCTGCTCATCGGCGATGGCAGCCTTGGCGAAAGCGTCCGCGCCGCGGATCAGATCTGCAGCGTCATCGATCTCCCAACAGCGGATAGTGTAGGGGCAGTCGGGTGGAGACTTCCGGCAGGGATACGGGGCGGGCTTATTTTCCATGATCTCGCATCCTTTCGATGTCGGTTGCGTCGACCAAGATAGAGCTTTCCATACCATCAAATCTGCCATCAAACACCGGGCTTTCAGGGTGCGTTACTCCGGCGATGATGGATTTCTTAAAGACCTGTGCCGCTATGGGCTGGCCGTTCACCATGTAGCCATTGTAGATTGCATCGATCGTTTCAAGGAGTGCAGCAGCCGTATCGGCAATACTGCCCTGTGCCTCAATGATGCCCTTCTGCGTATCGATTTTGAGATATCTCATTTTGTATCCTCCTCCGTTTCCGGTAGCATCATCCAGCGGATGGGCGGGAGTTCAATGCTCACGCCACCACGCTCGAAGAGAAATTCGCTGCCGTTCCAGTAGCAGCACCGGCGCAGCACTTTGGTGCCGCCCATGTCAAAGTCCGCCACCGCATCGCAGGGCGTTGCCGGCGTGGTGCCGCCGGGCATCCAGCCGGAAAGCATCAGCTGCCCCTCGGGCTGGGGAGATGCCTTAGCCACTTGCGGGACATCCGTCCGGCAGAGAAGATAGTCAATGGAGCAGCCCAACAGGTCGGCAATTCGCATCCACTTTTTGACATCGTCCAGACTGCAGGAGTAACCATACGGCAGCCGTGTATCCACAGTAAACTTTGCCTCCAAACATTCCAACTCCACAGTCTTCTGATCATCGGAGGCACTGTAATAGCGTCCAATGGCGGCCCAGCACTCTTTCACGGTTTTGTCCGCATTGTTTCGGGCTACACCGAAGCGGTTCCAAAGATTCTGGATCTCCTGAATCACAGGAGCATCCTTCTCCTGCTTTTCCAGCTTATCCCGGCGCCGCTTTTCCTTTTCGGCATCGCGAAGCTCCGCCACTTTTTTGGCCAGCTTAGGGCAGGCATTTTTGCAGGTGGCAAGGCTTGGGCAGTTGTCACAGCAGCCCTTGCAGCTTGTCGACCAAGAGTCCATCGCGACCGTCTTTTTCTTCATGGCAGCGGCATTGGCGCATGGAGTATTCTTATCCCAGGGGCATTTAATCTTGCTGATGGTGGCCAGCTTGTCTCCGTAGCGTTTGGCCTCCTGCTCATAAAAATACTGGGGTTTGGACTTGCGCTCCTTTACGGATGCAAGAATGAGATCCTGATGCTCTGTCGGCATCCGGGCAAGCGTGAGGGCCGTGGATTCGCGGAGATTACCTGCCTCAAAGTGACGCATCCATCCTTTGGAGAGCTTATCCCGGATGACCTTGAGATTGCCGAGCTTAGTCTTGGAGACGCGGCAGGCCTCAGCCACATGATCCCGCATCCGCCCCGGGAACTCGATGCCCTCCTCCTTGAGTTGGTAAAGCAATGTCTCGATGCGTTCCGCCTGCTTGGCAAGTTCCGGGGAAGTCATAGTGCGTGTGCTGCTGTTGGCGTAGATCAGCCGCAATTCTTTGAGAGCCTCAGATCCACCGGCCTGTTCCACAATGCAGGGAACCTGCTTCCACTTGTCGATGCCCTCATCCACCAGAATCTGGAGTGCTGCCCGGCGCCGGTGGCCGGAGACGATGGTATACCGTCCGTCTTCGGTCTTGCGCACGCGGATCGGCTGCTGGAGCCCTGCAAAGGAAATGTTGGAGGCAAGGCCTTCCAGCCCGGACAGCTCGTAGAAGTTTTTCTCGTCGCTGTCCAGCAGGGAAATGTCGATGTACTCAATCTGTTCCCTGCTATCGGCAGCGGTGCCGGAATCGGGCACACCAGCCAGCACCTTGGCAAACTCGCCCATATCAAACTTACTCATGGGCAGCCTCCTCTCCCAGCAGTTCCCGCACCCATGCGCGGTAATCTCTGGCAGCGGCGCTGCCGGGGCTGTACTGCCAGATGGGCGAGCCGTCGATGGTGCTCTCCGGCACCTTGTCTGTGCGGCGAATGACCTGCTTGTAAATGTCGATCTTTCCGTTGGAGCGGAGCAGCTGCTCGCCCTGGCTCACCACATCGGCGTTGCGATACTGGGTGATCAGCACAGCGGCACGTTTCAGCCGCCAGTTGGATTTTCTCATGGAGGCCAGCTGCCGCAGCAGCGCTGCCATGCCGCGGAAGGAGAACCCGTCGATGGTGAGAGGGATCACCACTTCGTCAGCCGCCAACAGGGCGGAAACGGCCGAAGCCGTAAAGCCGGGCGGGCAGTCCAGGATGAAGAAGTCCGCCGCCTCGTCCTCGATGAGATTATCCCGGATGTCGATAAGGCAGCGCATATCCACGGTATGGTCTTCCTTGCCGTCCAGAGCGGAGATGTCCACATCATAGAGCCCGTCAGATGCGGGGATCAGGGAGAGCTTGTCCGTCAGAGGCAGCAGGACCTCCTCGTAGCAGCTTGCAAGGCCGCACATCAGCGTGTCCAATGAGGCATCCTCGCTGGTGTCGAAATCGGGCACATAGAACTGGGTCAGGTTGCACTGGCCGTCGCAGTCTCCCAGCACCACACGCTTTCCGTGCTCCCGGGTGAGGATGTCGGCCAGATTGATGGCGGTGACAGTTTTGCCGACGCCGCCTTTATTGTTCATGATCGCAATCGTTCGCATAGTTCTTTCCTTTCGTTTTTCAGTCTTCGCCCCGGCGATGGGGGTAGGGGGAGCTCTCCCGGATAGGCGACTTCCAGCGGATCCCCACGAGGCACTCCACTGTGTAGTACCGGCGCTGCGGATGGATGTACACCACCTTGCCGGGTACAGGCCGCTTGCTGTCGGAGCAGGAGAGCTTCACGCTCACGGTATCTCCAATTCTCATTGATCTCACCTCACTTGACGAACATTTCGCGGAAGATGTTGGTGGCCTTGTAGTAGCTCAGCTCCACCTTCCCGGTATCGCCGTGGCGATTCTTTGCCACATGAACCTCCATAAGTGAAGGCCCACCCTTTGTGGCATCCTTGTCCTCATCGTAGTAATCCGGTCGGTGGAGCAGCAGCACACCGTCCGCGTCCTGCTCGGCCGCGCCGGTCTCGCGGAGATCCGAGAGCCGGGGCCGCTTGTTTCCGCGCTGCTCATTCTCGCGGTTGAGCTGGGCAAGGCACAGCACCGGGCAGTTGAGCGTCTTGGCAAGATTTTTCAGGGCATGTGCAGCTTGGGCATACTCGATGTCGTTACGCTGCCGGCCCGGCACGCTGATGAGGGAAAAGTGATCCACTACTACCATCCTCACGTCCTTGCGGCTCCGGGCGATGGCAGTAATGCGAGCTGCACTGTAGGCGGCGCCGTCGGTGATGTACATGGGGGTCTTGCCGATTTGGATCGTGGCGTCAGCCACATCGGCATACTCTTTTGGGGTAAGCTCTTCCGTGAGGATAAGCTTGCTGTTGACCAGTGAGATGTGGGCAATGCGCCGGGCAGTGATCTGGGCTTTGGTCATCTCCATGGAAATGAAGATCACGGTGCCGATGGTGGAGGCCACATACTCGGCGATGTACAGCGCAAGGGCTGTCTTGCCCATGCCGGGGCGGGCTGCCATGAAGTACAGGCCGCCTTCCTGCAGGCCACCGGCAAGGAGCCTGTCCAGCGGCTTGATGCCGGTGCGCACATAGGGCTTCTCGCCGTCATCGATGCGCTGCCGGTGGGCGAAGAATCCGTCCACCTGTTCCTTGGGTGAGAGGAGATCGCCCCCAGAGCGCCGGGAGTTGTCCGCCAGAGCTGCCTCCAGATCCGGCAGGATGGTGTCATCCTTCTCCCCTGTGTCTATCTGCTCCAGAGCATGGGTCAGTGCCTCACGCAGCCGGCGGCGCTTCGCCTTTTCCAGCACGATCTCCACGTACTCCATGACGTTGGCGCTGGTGGGCGTGAGCTCCATGATCTGGGCCAGATAGCCGCGCAGCGCCTTGTCATCTCCGGGATCGCTCCTGCGCATGGCAGCACCCACCAGCATGCCGTCGATATATTTCCCGTCGGCATCCAGCGCCAGCATGGTGCGGTAGATCTCCCGGTTGGTCTGTGTGGAGAAGTCATCCTCGCGGATCTTCTGGGCAACGGGGCGCAGGCACTTGCCGTCGATCAGGATGGCGCCCAGCACTGCCCGCTCAGCCTCGGTGGCATTGATGAGATCTCTCATGCGTAGATATCACGCTCCTCTCCGTTGACGATCTCGATGCCGACAAAACGAGGGACAGCAGGGGTCTGGTTCGCCTTCTCGATCTGAGCCAGCTCGTCTGGCTTGAGGGGAAAGACGCTTGTCCAGTTTCGCTCGATGGCATTGTCGATCATGGCAATCTGCACTCGCGGAATTTTGGATGCGTTCTTAAGCTTGTTGACCAGAGTGTTTGCTGCCCGGGTAGTGAGGATGGGCTTCTTCCGCTTCACCCGGTAATCCAAAAATTCCATACAGGCTTCCCGCAGTTCTTTGTCCTCGCCGGAGAACTGCTCAAACACGTCTAAAACCTCTTTGGGATGCCCAGAGAGAGGACTTTCTTTTTTTCTTTTTTCTTTACATGGGTTATTACATGGTAATGGTTCGCCCGTTTGGGCAAATGAGTCTGCCTGTTCGGTCAAATGCATTTGCCCATTTGGGCAAATGCTATTTTCACTCCAATCCTCTCCATAGAGGGCCAAAAGGGGGTCGTTTGGAGAATACCATATGGTGCGGTCTCGTCCGTCTTTGTTGTAATTGGCCGTGACCAAAGCACCCTGCTCGACGCAGCTGTTGGCGATACGTCTGATCTGCTTTTCGCTCCACCAGGGAAACATTTCGGCAAAGCCTCGGACAGAGTTATAGGTCCACCAACGTCCATCACGGAAGTTCTCCCTACGGGATTTATTCTCTTTTGCCCAGTATATGATGGTATCGAGGAAGATGGATTCCTCCAGGCCATATTCCATCGCAACAGAGCCAATTCCATGTACGAAAGTCAGTGCAGCCAAACTATGTCACCTCATTCTGATCCAAAGATAGTCGGTTATTTCTCCGCGCCAAAGTACGATTGCACCCAAGCGCTCCAATTCATCCAGACCGCCCTTGATGTTTTCCAGTTCCCAATAGGGAAATATCTCTTGCAGACTCTTGTCATCATATCGGAACCAGATGAAATCATGTTCCTTGTCCTCCATGAAGTCGTGCCCCTTGTAGTGGGGAAGCTGCGGCCTACGTTGTTCGTTTTCCTGCACAAGCTGCTGCAGAATGATGGCCTGTCTCAGACCATGCTTTGCAGCAACATCGGCGGAAAATATGTGCATATATGCCATTACTCGCTTGCCTCCTTGTTTTTTACTTTGCCCTGCCGATAGCCATAGGCCATGGCATTCAGGGCAACCCAGCCCAGGAAGTCTCCGGGCTTACAATGCTTCTCAGGTGCCGGACAGACTAAAAGGGCCTGTCCGGCAGAGAATTTTTCTAACATTTCTAAGTACATGGGGCCGAAGAAATCCAGCGCCTCAGGCGGGGCACATTGGGCATTGGCAGCAAACTTCATTCGACCACCGCCTTCTTTGCCCGCTGGTTCCAGACTTCGGCGGGCTCCTCCGTCATCTCGAAAAGGGGCATGGCGGGATAGACCCCCTCGGGGTCTTCCCAAATCTTGATAAACTTCACATTTTTGCACTGCAGCAGGTCGGCATACGCATCCAGATTATTCATATATAACCCTCCTTTTAGTTGCTTTGTGATACTAAATATAAACCACGCTACCGCCTGTTGTCAACACTAAATAGCAACTAAATAGAAACTATACAGAATACCGTTCCAGTTATATAATGCAACTAAATCATGGAGGTGTTTGTATGCCAAAAGCTATTCCTGGCCGTATCGCCACACAGATGCGCATTGACGAGACTCTTCACAAAAAGGCAAGGGAGATTGCCATAAGAGAAAATCGTACTCTTAACAGCCAATATGAATATTTCATCAAGGTTGGTGTTGAGCAGTACGAAACTGTCCATGGGCCTATTTCCGTGTCTCCTGACGAATGACGCAGGTACTTTCCCATACCTTCCGGCCCTGTTCCAACAGCACAAGAATGAAGCTGTTCTGGGGGATGCCCAGGCGACCAGATTCCTTTCGGATGTATTCCATCATTTCTTCCGAAAACCTTACCTGACTTGCGACCATTATCTCGCCTTCCTTTCGATCCGATCCACGGCCTTAAACGGCAGTGCGCACACATAGCACACGCCGATCAGCATAAACGCAAACGCGCTCCAGCTCATACGCCATCCTCCTTTCCTCCGAAAGTGGGGCTTGCATTTTCCCGTGGATCTGGTATAATAATTTTGCAATCGTTCGCAGGTGACTGCGGACCGGACTGCCTGACAGAGCCACCTGTCGGGCGGTCTTTTTTTATGCCCTCGGCAAACTTGATCTGCAGCGCCGCGCTGATGATGCCATCCAGATCTGCAACGATCTGATCGTACAACTCGCGCTCACCGGCATCGATAGTGCCGTCCTCCGCGATCTCCAGCAGCTGCTCCGTGCGCCGGTACTTATTGGCAAAGGCCATGACCCGGTTGTAGAGCGTGATGGCTGCCGTGGGAAGCTCCTGCAGCGTGATGCCTCCGGGCAGTACCTGCAGCATATCCGCGGTTTGACGAAGATGATCCAGCGCCAGCCATGGTGTGCCATAGGCCTCGCACATGTACATCACATCGGCATTGGAGGGCGTGCGCTCTCCGTATTCCCATGCCTTTATCGTCTTGAGACTGACGTGCAGCGCATCGGCTGCCTGTTCCTGGCTTAAACAGCTCCTTTTTCGAGCCTTTTGGTAGATCGTCGGGTAGTTTTCCGACATGGTAGTTACCTCCTTTTTGTGATACCCTCAGAGGGGAAGTGGGTTCTTCGCAACAAGCTCCCTCCGGTCCGTGGGGGGAATATGGGTCCATTCGATGCGGTAGCGTTTTTTCAGAGCGGAGATATTCCAGCAGCCATTGTTCCAGGCATCACCGCGGCCCGGGACAAACCTTGTTTTTCCTTCCTCCGTCATCATGCGACCCACCATAAACTGCTCCGTGCAGGTGGAGAGCTTGGGAACCAGATGCAAGCAGATCAGCTCGTCATCGTAGGGACCCATTGTGCTGCGGGTTCTCAGGTCGAGCTCCGACCAGTCATTTCTTGCCATGTAGATCTCCTTTCACGCGGCCTTTCCGGCGGTGACGATGCCGAACATGGCGGCCAGCTGCTCGCCGGTGATTTTCAGCACCCGGACCAAAAGACAGATCTCCTCATATTTCCAACCGCCATGGTTGACGCGGTAGGAGAGAGCCTGACGGGTCATGTTGAGCCGGGGAGCCAGTGCAGTCAGATCGGGAATGTCGTTGGCAGCCATGGCCATGCGCATGATGCGATTGAATACGGCCCGCTGCTGCGCCGGGGTAGGGGAGCCAAGCTTTGTTCTCGGCATGGTAAATTCTCCTTTCATGCGGTAGTCTGTTCGGTGCCAAGGATGGCATCAATAGTGACGCCGAAGATGTTAGCCATGGCCATCAGCTTGTCCATACGGGGGAAGGTCAGTGCCCGCTCCCACTTGGATACGGCAGGGGGCTTGACGCCCAGCTTCTTGGCCAGCTCCTCCTGAGTCATGTTCTCGCGCTCCCGGAGGGCCTTGATATTCGCTGCGCAGTGTTCCATGATTTCACCTCCTTCTGATTGGTCTTGAAACATTTGTTCTGCTGTGGTATACTTTCCTAAAAGTTTAGTTACTTTAGGGAGAAGTGATCATATGGCTATACAGACTTGTCCGTACTGCAATGCCCCCTATATGCAAGATTCACGCTTAGACCGGGCACACCATATCTCCTTTTCCGATTACAACATCGGAGGATTGGAGATCCTCCAGCATCAATGTCCTGAATGCCATAAGATTTCCTTGACGCTCTTTCCGAGTGGTAGTGGTTGGGGTGATGAATTTTTCTATTTCTCTTATCCGCCGGCAACCGCCAAATCCATTCCAGAGTATGTCCCTTTGGCTATTCGACAAGATTATGTGGAGGCTGCCAGCATTGTCGATTTAAGCCCAAAAGCCTCTGCCACGCTGTCCCGACGTTGCCTGCAGGGGATGATCCATGACTTTTGGGGAATTACAGAGAAAAATCTAAATGCTGAGATTACAGCTTTAAAATCCCGTATGCCACTGAAGGAGTGGGAAGCTGTTGACGCGATTCGGAAACTCGGAAACATTGGTGCTCACATGGAAAAAGATGTAGAACGTATTGTCGAGGTAGATCCGGACGAAGCCAAAACGCTTCTAAAAGTTATCGAGTTTTTGATCCAGACTTGGTACGTCAGAAAACACGATGAAGATGCACTTTTATCCGAAGTTGTAGCCATTGCGGCGGAAAAGGAAGCTGCTCGATCAAGTCCTCGGGCCACTGACGGCAAGTAAAGTTCCATCCATAGCCCAATATCGAGTTTCAATGTAGTAAGGGTCTGATGGCGTACCCGCACCAACTAATTCCTCAGTCTCAATGACGCGAAGGATCTTGACTGAGCGAATGTCTGACTTAGATTTTTCCTGAGGGGTTTTCACCTTTCGGCCTCCTTTCTTTTTGGCGCAGGGTTTCCTTGCAGTTTATAGAAAATATACTTAGGTGGTGTAGTATGAGCGCTGAAATCATCTGTGCGCTGATCACGGTTATCGGAGGTCTTGTAGCAAATATTTTTGCGTGGCGTATTTCCCGCCACACAGCTAAAAGAGAAGTAGAAAAGATGCGGCTTACTTGGGAACGGGAAGATATGGTTTCATCGGAAGACGAGTTTGCCGAAATGGTAGAAAAGGTTTCCCGCTTACTGCACGTATCGACAAGAAGCAATTGGGCCGATGCAGCTGGCAAAGTCGCTGCGCTCCGTGCAAAGGAAACAGGGGCTCTTGCAGCAGCGCTTGACGCACTCTACGCCGCGCTCGACCGTTATTCTGATGCGCCGCTAAATATTTCCCTCTGTGAAGAACTGTTGACCTCAGTAATCGAGGAGAAACGTAAGGCCAAAAGCCACGGCAAGAGTACTCATTGATACGAGCCAGACAGCCAAGTTGGGCTTTGCTGCCTCAAAGCTTTTGAACTTGATCCACAGCAAAATTCCCGGTGTCAGATAGATAGCTGTCATGTAAACTGCAGCAAGCAGAAATCCCATCGTATTCCCCCCTCTCGGTTTTCTTTGTGGTTTATTTCCTTGTGGTTTAAATATAGTTCCTGTTTCGGGAACTGTCAACAGATATTTTCCCGTTTTAGGAACTTTTGTTTATGTTGAATATTTTTGAAGTTCCTTTTTTGGGTACTTTTAGGAGGTGTTTCCTGTGGATGCCATTGATAGACTCTTTGAACTGCTCGATTCTTCTGGCTTAACACAGCAAGAATTTGCGAGTTTGATTGGCGTAAAGAAAAACGCAGTTACAAAGTGGAAAACTCGCGAATCCGCTTCATACACCAAATATCTTCCTCAAATTGCTCAGGTATTGAACACTACCACCGAATATATCCTTACTGGCGCTGACCTTGAAACAAAAGAAACGCCAGCAAGTGCCAACGTTTCAGAGGATGATATCAAGGCTGCCTTTTTCGAGGGAGCCGAAGATCTTTCGCAGGAAGAGATGGATGCCCTCTGGGACGATGCCCGGGACTATATGCGCTATAAGCTGGAGCAGAGGAGACGGCAGAAAAAATGACCTATCTCCCCGATCTGTACCAATTTGCGGAGTCACGGGGCATTGATGTAGACTGGTTTCACATGGAGCGGGCAACCTCGCTCTCTATGCCATTTCCAGATAGCAGCTGCTGTATCGCTATAGATCCATGGCGTATGGAAACCATTGCTCAGGAAACCGTGGCTTTGGCGCATGAGCTGGGGCACTGTGAGACCGGGAACTTCTACAATCCCCATGCGGTTTTGGATGTCCGCAAAAAGCACGAGAACCGCGCCGATAAATGGGCCATCCAGCGGCTGATACCTCAGCAGGCTCTGGATGAAGCCGTGGCCAACGGTTGCACTGAGGTGTGGCAGCTGGCGGAATACTTTAACGTCACAGAAGAATTTGTGCACAAGACTATTTGCTGGTATGCGCATGGCAATTTAGCTTACGCGCACTGAATTTGTATTTTCGTTAAAATACATACGGAGGGATATCATGGGGTTCTTTTCTAAACTTTTCAAACAGGATGTAGCTCCTGCTGAGAGACATCGTGACTGGCGCCAAAAGACAGAGTCCACCCCTATACCTAAGGAACTTGTAGTTCCAACCGTCACCACCCCCACATATGAGGAAGCTGAGTCAAAGTCGCCGATTGTAATTAACTCAGCACCTGTTTTAGAATCTCCCTCTGCACCTGATGCAGAGCCCGTTCCTAAAGAAACAGGAATTTCTCAGGAGTCATCAGATAGAGGAAAAGAAGCAGTCGAATATCTTCGGACTATGAGAAAGCCGTCACCCTATGAGCATTTAAAGTTTTACGCTACTAATACGCATGGGAAAAATGAGGATGGTACTGAGCGGCAAGACATTCTTTATAAGTTCAAAATGCGAAGACCTCCGTTTGATAGAGATGTAGATCTTTCCATTATATCTGATACCGAAGATCCCGATCATATTGGAATTGCAATCAAAGGGCATCTGATTGGGTTTGTTCCAGAACAACATTTGCCGTTTGTGAATGATAACTGGGATCGTCTTGATGCTGTCTCAGCCTTAGATGTATTGGGACGAAAGGGAGACTCTGATGCACAGGTGTTTTTGAGATTTTTAAAAGGCGACATAAATGATTGAACCTGTGCCCAATTCGGGCACAACAAAAGCCGCCCCATGGCGGGCGGCTTTTCTGTAATGCTAAAATCGAACAAATGTACTATTTTGGGAAAAGGGGCGGAGCATGAAAGTACCAAAAGCGCGGAAGATGTCTTCGGGCAACTGGTTCATCCAGCTTCGCCTGGGCGGGCAGAGTATCCCAGTGGTGGCAACTACGGAGAAAGCCTGTACGCGGGATGCCATGGCGGTAAAGGCTGCCTGGCTCGCGGAAAAGCGTCTGCCACAGGCTGCACCGGAGCCGGAGTGCACCTTGTCGCAGGCCATCGACCATTACATTGAGGCGAAAAGCAGGACGCTGTCGCCATCCACGATCCGTGGATACCGAGCCATCCAAAAGCACCGATTCCAAAGCACCATGGGGCGCCGTCTGGACCAGATCGGGGAAGGGGAGTGGCAGGGCCTCATCAATGCGGAGTGCGCTCTGGCGGCACCTAAAACGGTAAAGAATGCCTTTAACTTCCTCTGCACGGTGATAAAGTTTGAGACAGGGCGGGAGATCTGCAGAGATCACATCACGCTGCCCAGCGTTCCGCCGTCAGACACGGCTTTCCTGCAGCCGGAGGAGATCAAGGTCTTCGTGCGGGAGATCAAAGATAACCGGGTGGCCGTGGCGGCCTTGCTGGCTCTTTCCTCGCTGCGTATTTCGGAGATCTCTGCTCTGCGCTGGGAGAACATCCCGGAGGAGCCCAAATTTATCCGGGTAGCCGGCGCTGTAGTCCGGGGCGAGGATACCACGTGGGTGCGCAAGAAGCAAAATAAAAACCGGACATCAACCCGCAATGTGCCGATCATCATCCCGGAGCTGCTGGAGGCGATCCGGAGAGATCGGAAGCCCAGCGGGCCTATTATGGACTATGATCAGGATACGCTCCGTGAGAATGTGCACAAGGTATGCCAGAGGAATCAGATTACCGATGTGACGATCCATGGCCTCCGGCACAGCTTTGCCTCGTTGGCATACCATCTGCAGATTCCGGAAAAGATTGCGATGGAGATTGGCGGATGGGCTGATCCGGGCACCATGCACCAGATCTATACGCACATCGCCCAGAGCGATATCTCCCGCTACCAAAACGCAATGGCCGAATTTTATGCCCCTCCCCAGGAGGAAAAGGGGAAAGGCCGCAAGAAGAAAAATGCTAAGTAAAATGCTAAGTTAAAAATCCGATGTAGTGATACCAACGGTTTTAGGCGTTTTCTGGTCGGTTCGAGTCCCACCACCGGCACCAAAATCCCTGCAGCCCCCCTTGGGCCGCGGGGATTTTTCCATTGGTTTCCCGGAATATCCCGGGAAACCAATGAAAAAGCAGAAAAAGGCTTGCCATCTGGCAAGCCTTTTTTCTGAAAACGGATTTATTTTTCGCCAAAGTGCTTCTTCATCAGCTGGAACAGCTTGGGAGACAGCAGGAACAGAGCAATGAGGTTGGGGATAGCCATGAAACCGTTGGAGGTATCGGAGATACCCCAGATCAGGCCCAGATCCAAAGTGGCGCCCACGATGGCCACCAGAGCATAAACAATGATGTAGGGCTTAATGACCTTGTGGCCGAAGAGGAACTCCATGCAGCGGGAGCCATAGAGACCCCAGCCCAGAATGGTGGAGAATGCGAAGCAGCACATGGCAACGGCAGTGAAGATAGAGACCCAGTTGCCGTAGACAGCGGTGAAGCCTGCGATAGTCAGCTCAGCGCCGGCAGCCTCGCCATAAGGAACAGTGATGCCGCTGAGGAGGATGATCAGGGCGGTCATGGTGCAGATGACGATGGTATCCATGAAGACCTCGAAGATACCGAACATGCCCTGCTCAACGGGCTTATTGGTGTCAGCACAGGCATGGGCGATGGAACCAGTACCAAGGCCGGCCTCATTGGAGAAGATGCCGCGGGAAACACCTTTCTTCAGGCTGAGGAAGAAGGAACCAACGACACCACCGGTGACTGCGGCGGGATTGAAGGCGCCCTGGAAGATGCTGACGAAAACTGCGGGGACCTTGCCGATGTTCATAAAGATCAGACCGAAGCCCAGCAGGATGTAGATCACGGCCATGAAGGGGACGAGCTTCTCGGTGACCTGGCCGAGGCGCTTGATGCCGCCCAGCAGGATCAGTCCCACCAGCACGCAGATCACAACACCAATGATGATGTTGGTAACACTGACAGCGCTTTCGGAGATGATGTTGTAGTTCAGCAGTGCGGAATTGATGGAAGCGGTGATGGTGTTGACCTGCGTAGCGTTACCGGTGCCAAGCACGGTGATGGCGCCGAAGCCGGCATACAGATAAGCAAGCCACATCCACTTGCTGCCAAGACCATTCTTGATGTAGTACATGGGGCCGCCCACATATTCGCCATCCTGGTTGCGCTCGCGGTACTCCACCGCCAGCGTAACTTCGGCGAACTTGGTCGCCATGCCAAGCAGGGCGGAGATCCACATCCAGAACACGGCGCCGGGACCGCCGATAGCGATGGCGCCTGCAACACCGGCGATATTACCGGTACCTACCGTTGCGGCCAGAGCAGTACAAACAGCCTGGAAGGGAGTGATGGAGCCTGCGGCAGAGTCATGTTTGCCAAAGACCTTGCCCAGGGTCTGCTTCATGGCATAGCCAAACTTGCGGATCTGAATGAAGCCGGAGCCAACGGTGAGATACAGGCCTACGCCAAGAATGCACACCATGGCGGGGACGCCCCAGATGAAGTTGTTCAGGGCAGTGTTTACGTTGTTGATAATGTCGTACATATTTCGCACCTCCTAATATATATAAAATAACCAATTTTATAGGGAACGTCAACGCAGAAACCTATTTTTAGTAAAGATATGAACTTGCTGTTTTGGGCCTGAAAAAGCTTGGGCAGTACGTTTTGTAATAGGGGATAAAAAATTGCTTCATATATGACGGATGTTGCTGAAAAAACTGCCCCTTTACAAATTTCTGAATTTAAGGCATGCTTATAGAAAGAGTTTATGGGAGGAGGAACCGCAGTGAAGGATCAGAAAAAGGCGATGTCCCGGCTTTGGGGCTTAGCGATCTTACTGGCGATACTGTTCTTCTCCTCTTTTCTTTGGGGGAGAATGCCGGTTTCTCCTAAGGCAGCAGCGGGGATCCTTGCCTGGCGCTGCGGCTTGCCTGTAACAGTCAGCTGGACGGACCAGATGGCTGCAGCGGTGCTGAACATCCGTCTTCCCCGCATCCTGCTTGCGATGCTGGTGGGCGGAGCCCTCTCAGCCGCCGGCATGACATATCAAAATGTATTTCAAAATCCCATGGCGTCGCCGGATATTCTCGGAGCATCTTCCGGAGCCTGTTTTGGTGCCACTCTGGCGATCCTGCTGGAGATCCCGGCGGTGACGACCATGGCGTTTGCATGCAGCCTTGCCACCGTAGTGATGGTGTATTTTGTTGGCCGGAGAGGCCGCGGCAGCCGTACTATGAATCTGCTGCTTGCAGGAATTATGGTCAGTTCCCTGTTTTCGGCAGGGATCTCCTGTATCAAGCTGGTAGCAGACCCTAACAGCAAGCTGCCGGAGATCACCTATTGGCTGATGGGCAGCCTTTCTGGTGCGGCAGGGGAGGATGTATCCTTCATTTTGCTGCCTTTGCTGGCAGGGCTTCTTCCGCTGCTGGCTCTGCGCTGGCAGCTCAACCTCCTTACTCTGGGAGAGGAGGAAGCGGCCTCCATGGGCGTGGATACGAAGCGTCTTCGCCTGTTGGTGATCCTGTGTGCCACGCTGCTGACGGCAGCCAGCGTTTCTGCATCCGGAATGATCGGCTGGATCGGTTTGGTGATCCCCCATCTCAGCCGGCGCCTGGTGGGCAATGACTGCCGTTATCTTCTGCCGGCGTCGATCCTGTTTGGCGCGCTGTTTATGCTGCTGGTGGACGATATTTCCCGTACTCTTCTGGCGATCGAGATCCCTATCGGCATTCTGTTAGCCTTTGTAGGTGCGCCATTTTTCCTCCATCTGATGACTCGGAAGGGGGGATGGGCATGAGAATCTCTGTGGAGAACCTGAGCTTTTCCTATGACGAGCGGCCGGTTTTGCAGAATGTGACCTTTGCCGCCGGAGAGGGAGAGGTGCTTTCTGTCCTTGGAGCGAACGGTGCAGGCAAGAGCACGCTGTTTCGTTGTCTTCTTGGAAACCTCTTCGGCTATACCGGCAGCATTACCGTGGAGGGGCAGGACCTCAGAAGGCTTTCTCCTCGAAAGCGGGCAAAGAAAATCGCCTATATTCCCCAAAGTCATCGCCCGACCTTCGGCTATACGGTTTTGGATACGGCTTTGATGGGAACCACCCGCCACCGATCTCCCTTCCTTTCCCCGGGAAAGGAGCAGGAGGCACTTGCGTGGGAAGCGTTGGCGCGTGTGGGTGCAGAGCAGCTGGCTCTGCGGGATTTTTCCTGCCTCTCGGGGGGCGAGCAGCAGCTGGTGCTGCTTGCCCGCGCGCTTGCGCAGCAGGCGGATATTCTGGTGATGGATGAGCCGGCCTCCAGTCTGGATTACGGCAATCAGCTGCGGGTATTGCAAATGGCAAGGGAGCTTGCCGCAGAAGGCTATACCGTCATTCTTTCCACCCATGATCCCCAGCAGGCCCTGCGGTTTTCAGACCGTGTTCTGGCCCTTGCGGAGGGAAGGGTAGTGGCATTGGGTGAAGTGGGGGAGGTTTTGACCCGTGATCTGCTCCGCAGACTCTACCATGTGGAAACGGAGTTCTATATGACGCCCAAGGGAGCAGTGATCCTGCCGGAGGTGAGGGAGTGATGTATCGCTGGACACCGGAGATGGTGCGCTATATGCGGGATGCTGCTGAAGAGGGCAGTTACTACGAAGAACTGGCGAAGAAGATCCTTCCGTATTTGAATTGTGAAGACCACGTATGTGACGCCGGCTGCGGCCTCGGGTATCTGGCCGCGGCTCTTGCGCCCCATGTGGGATGCGTAACAGCTATTGATATCAGCGCCGACGCACTGGCGGTTTTGCGTGAAAAACGGCTTTCCAACGTTGAGATATGCTGCGGCGATGTGGCAGCTATGCCGCCGGAAAAGCGGTATGATGCCATGGTGTTCTGCTTTTTTGGGAGCGTTGATGAGGTGCTGGAGATCGCGGCGGCGCAGTGCAGAGAAAAGGTATTTCTCATTACCCGGAACTATGAGATCCACCGCTTTTCTCAGGAGCTCCGTAAAAGCGGACGATCCGGTTTTTCTCAGGTAAAGGAGGCTTTGCGGGAAAAAGAGATCCCCTTTGAAGAGCAGACATTTGATGTGGAATTTGGACAGCCCTTCCGTTCACGGGAGGATGCGTGGCGCTTTTTCGAGCTTTACAGCCGGGACGGCGTCAGCGAGGAATCGCTGGACCGGCGGCTGACGGCGGGCGGGGGAGAGTTCCCCTGGTATTTACCGCACGCAAGAAAGATCGGCTTGCTGTGCTTTTCCGCAGAGGACATCAGGGAGAAAATAAAATGAAGAACAGGGTATGGCCGCTGGTGCTTTCCATGTGTATACTTCTTAGCGGATGTGGTCAGAAAAATATTGAAAATAACGCAAAGGAAAAGACTTTTACAGACTCTCTGGGGCGGAGTGTTTGCGTTCCGGAGGTGATTGAAAGGGTGGCAGTTTCCGGCCCGCTGGCACAAATCATGGTCTTTTCCCTGTGTCCGGAAAAGCTGGTGGGGATCGCGGAACCATGGGCGCCGTCTGCAGAGGAATATCTGACCACGGAATATTATGAGCTTCCGGTACTGGGGCAGCTTTACGGCGGCAAGGGTGAGCTGAATCTGGAAACCCTGCTTGCCTCCGGCGCGCAGGTCGTCATTGATGTGGGTGAGCCGAAGGATACAGCTGCGGAAGATCTGGAAGCCCTGCAGGCGCAGACGGGGATCCCCTTTGTCCACATTACTGCAGCTCTGGAAAATACGCCGGAAGCTTACCGGGCGCTGGGGAAACTCACAGGTATGGAAGAAGCAGCGGAAGAACTGGCTGCTTTTTGCGCCGGAATTTACGAGTCAGCGGTGAAGCTGGCAGAGACTGTCGATCAGGTAGATGTACTTTACATCACCGGCAGTGCAGGGCAGCACGTTATTGCGAGAGATTCCTATCATTCGGAGATCATTGATATGCTGTGCAATAATCTGGCGGTGGTGGATCTGCCAACAGCCAAGGGCAGCGGGAATGAGGTTGGGTTGGAGCAGATCATGGCCTGGGATCCGGAAGTCATTATTTTCAGTGACCAGAGCATTTACGACACAGTGGGAGAGGATCCGGTCTGGCAGAGTCTTCCTGCCATTGCTGAGGGCAGATATTACGAAGTACCGGCAGGCCCCTATAACTGGCTGGGATTCCCACCCTCTGTGCAAAGAAGCCTCGGCCTTGCGTGGCTGGGGGAGCTGCTTTATCCTGAGGAGAGCGAGACAGACCTCTATGAGACGGTAAGGGCCTGCTATGATCTTTTCTATCATTGTGATTTGACATATGTGCAGTATGAGAGAATGGTGGAAAAGTCCATCGGAAAGGTGGGGGAAAGGTGAAAAAGCTTTTTGATACGCTGCTTGCGCATCTGGGAGCGGGAGAGGATCTGATGCTGCTGAGTATCCTTTCTGATGTTGGCTCCACGCCTCGGGGGAAAGGGGCGCAGATGCTGGTTGGAAAAAGTGGGCGGCTTTACGGTACCATTGGCGGCGGCTCGGTGGAGTTCCTGGCAGAAAAAGAGGCGAAGGAACTGCTGACAGAAAAACGATCCGCCGCCCGGATGTTCCCTCTCCATCACGGACAGGGGGACATCGGCATGGTTTGCGGCGGAGATGTGGAAGTATGGATGCAGTTTGTGCCATCTTCGGAGATGGTATGGAGCGATCTTGCCCGGGAAGTCGTGGATCGGATCAGTCAGCGCAGACAGGGGTGGCTGGTGCAGCCGTTGGATGGCTCCGCAGCCTTTTTATGTGACAGCCGGCCCGATGAAGAAAATTCGCTGGCGCTGCCGCTGCCTATCGGTGAGCGGGCGGTGATTTTCGGGGGCGGTCACTGCTCTCAGGCGCTGGTTCCATTGCTGCACAGCGTAGGCTTTCGGGTAACGGTGATGGACTGCCGGGAGGAGTTTTCCGCGCGGGAGCTGTTTCCGCTGGCGGAAACGGTCATCTGCGGAGACTACGGCAGGATCTCTGATTATCTCACGTTGGAAGAAGAGGACTATGTGGTGGTGCTCACCAGCGGACACGCCTTTGATCTGGAGGTGGAGTCGCAGGTGCTGAGCAGTCCTCTTGCTTATCTTGGCGTGATCGGCTCCCGCAGCAAGACGGCGGCTGTGAACCGGGCGCTGCGGGAAAGAGGGTTTGATGAAGCAGACTTTGCCCGGGTGCATACGCCCATTGGTACGCCCATCAAGGCGGTGACACCTGCGGAGATCGCTGTAAGTATTGCCGGAGAGATGATCTATGAGCGGGCGCTGCGGCGGGAAAATGCAGGGGAGGTGCGCCATGGCTGCCCGATGCATGAATGACCGGCCACATTTGTTCCTGACGGGGGAGAAGGGTGTTGGAAAATCCACACTGCTGAGGATTCTTTTGGGAAGCAGGAAGGCCGGAGGGTTTTATACGGTGCGCTGCAGAGGAAAAAATGGTTATGCGCTGTATCTGCTGGCTGGGGAGGAACTGCCGGGAGAAGAGAACTTCCTTTGCAGCTGTCCTCCGCCAGAGAATGTGGAAACGGCCCGCCGGTTTGATCGCCTTGGCTGCGCAGCTCTGAAAAGGAGCGGCGAGGTGCTGGTGATGGACGAGATCGGTCCGGCAGAGCGGCAGGCGAAGGCATTTTGTGAAGCGGTGCTGCAAGCGCTGGATGGGGATATCCCGGTTTTGGGAGTGCTGCAAAAGGGAGATTATCCCCTTTTTGCTGCGATTGAAGCCCACCCGAATGTACGCCTTGTGGAAGTGACAAAAGAAAACAGAAACAGACTGGCAGCGGAGCTGCGGCGATGATCTCACTCGCCCAGCTCCGCCCTCAGTTTTTCCAGCGCCTTTTTTTCAATGCGCGATACATAGCTTCGGGAGATTCCAAAGAAAGAGGCTACTTCCCGCTGGGTCAGGGGAAGAGATCCCCCAAGACCATAGCGCAGGCGGATGATCTGAGATTCCCGGGGGCTGAGAGCCTCTTTGACCAGCCGGCGCAGAAGAAGGGCGCTGTCCCGGTCATGGAGATCCTCCAGCATGGTGTCATCCACACCGACCACATCCAGCAGCTCCA
>JAFQRI010000152.1 GCA_017410185.1 Oscillibacter sp.
CCAGCACCCCTGGTGCTCCCAGTGTTCCCGGTACCCCCGTGGCTCCCCAGCCGCCTGTGGTTCCCGAGGAGCCCAAGGGCACGGTTTCTGCCAGCCACAAGAATGCTGACCATAAGGATGAGGTCATCATTACCGTTACTCCCGAGGAAGGCCATGTGGTCAACCGCGTTACTGTTACCGATCATAAGGGTGAGTTTGTTCCCATCAAGGCGCTGGACAATTACACCTATGTTTTTGAAATGCCCGATGGCGACGTTGTGGTAGACTCCACGTTTGCCAAGCAGCCCGAGAGCGTCCATGTCACCGGCGTGGCAACGCTCCTCAAGACGGAAGAGAAGATCGCCTATATGCAGGGCAAGGGCGATGATAAGTTCCATCCCACGGATCCTGTCACCCGTGCCGAGGTGGCCATGATGTTCTATCGCCTCCTCAAGGATACGGATGTAGAGTATGTCAGGGGCTTTGAGGATGTGAAGGGTGACGCATGGTATGCGGATGCCGTCAACACTCTGACAGCCTATGGCATTATTAAGGGCGTGAGCGAGACAAGGTTTGATCCCAGCACTCCCATTACCCGCGCCCAGTTCGTGGCTATCTGCGCCCGCTTCGCCCAGATCAGCGCGGAAGGCCAGACCTTCCTGGATGTTCCCGAGAGCCACTGGGCAAGGGAGTACATCTCCACCGCCTCCGGCTTTGGCTGGGTCAACGGTGTGACGGATGAGCTGTTTGCGCCCGACCGCTCCATTACCCGCGCCGAGGCGGCTGCCATCGTTAACCGCGTGCTGGAGCGTATCGCTGACCGCAGCTATATCGACAGCATGGACGAACAGGTCTATTCCGACGTTCATAGCCTGAACTGGGCCTGGTATGACATCAACGAGGCTTCTCTGGGCGATCTGAAGCGGTGATTACGCATAAATGACCAATAAGGCCGGGGCGAAAGCCCCGGCCATCATTCCTGATATCAAGGAGGATCTCTATGGGGAAATATTTCGGAACTGACGGCTTCCGCGGCAAGGCCGGCGAGGGCCTGACCGCCGAGCACGCTTACCAAATCGGCCGTTTTCTGGGCTGGTATTACAGCCGCTCTCACCGCGCCCAGATCGTGGTGGGCAAGGATACCCGCCGCTCCAGCTATATGCTGGAATATGCCATCAGCGCGGGCATGGCGGCTTCCGGTGCGGATGTATATCTGCTCCATGTCACCACCACCCCCTCTGTTTCCTATGTCACCCGGACCGACGGCTTTGACTGCGGCGTGATGATCTCCGCCTCCCACAATCCCTTCTACGATAACGGTATCAAGCTGATGAACCGGGAGGGTGAGAAAATGGATGAGGCCACCATCGCTCTGGTGGAGGATTATCTGGACGGCAGACTGGTGGTGGATGGAAGCCCGTGGAAGGAACTGCCCCTTGCCAGCGGCGAGGATGTGGGCGCTGTCATCGACCACAGCGCCGGACGCAACCGCTACATCGGCTACCTCATTTCTCTTGCCATGTATTCCTTTAAAGGCAAGCGCATCGCCCTTGACTGCGCCAACGGCGCCTCCTGGAACATTGCCCCCCATGTATTTGCTGCCCTGGGCGCCCAAGTAGAGGTCATCAACAACCGGCCCGACGGTGTGAACATCAACCGTGACGCCGGCTCCACCCACATTGAAGGCCTGCAGAAATTCGTGCGGGAAAACGGCATGGACGCTGGCTTTGCCTTCGACGGCGACGCGGACCGCTGCCTTGCCGTGGATGAAAAGGGCGAAGTGGTGGACGGCGACAAGATCATGTATCTCTATGCCTGCTACATGAAGGAGCGGGGAAAGCTTGTGAACAACAAGGTGGTCACCACCGTGATGAGCAACTTTGGCCTTTATAAGGCACTGAACGCTGCGGGCATCGACTACGCCAAGACCAAGGTGGGCGACAAATATGTTTACGAGCATATGGTGGCCCATGGCGACCGTATTGGCGGCGAGCAGTCCGGTCACATCATCTTCTCCAAATACGCCCGCACCGGTGACGGCATCCTTACCGCGCTGAAGGTGATGGAGGTCATGCAGGCGAAAAAGCAGCCCCTTTCCAAGCTGTGTGAGCCTATGACGGTTTACCCGCAGGTGCTGATCAATGTGCGGGTGCTGGATAAGGCTGCCGCCCAGGCGGATGAGGCGGTCCGCGCCGCGGTGGCTGCCGTTGCCGCGGAGCTGGGTGACACCGGACGGATTCTGGTGCGGGAATCCGGCACTGAGCCTTTGATCCGCGTGATGGTGGAGGCGCCGGAGCAGGCCTTGTGCAGAGAACTGGCCCAGCGTGTGGTGGATGTGATCCGCCGGCAGGGACATGAACGCGTTTAAGGAAAGTTCACAGATTTCCCGCAGAAATTTACCACAGAGACTTGATTTTTCCGTATTGGGCTTGTAGAATACAATGTGATAAGGTGTGATAGTGGGTAGTAGTGTCACTGCGCCCATTTGCCACCTTTGAAAATGGATGAAACGGGTACTCGCGTGGACATTGCCGGAAGATCCAGGCGAGTGCCCGAGGATTCAAAATTTCCCCTGCAAAATATAATAAAGGAGAGATGTTCAAATGAGAAACAGACGTTTTATCAGCATCCTGCTGACTCTGTGCATGGCTCTGAGCCTGCTGCCCACCTCCGCTCTGGCAGCTGCTGAGCAGTACACCGATGTCAAGGCAGGCGCCTGGTACTACGAGGACGTGGACTTTGTGACCGATAAGGGTTACTTCAAGGGCATGTCCGACACCATCTTTGCTCCCGACGAGACCATGACCCGCGCTATGTTCGTGACCGTCCTGTCCCGTTATGCCGAGGCAAAGGTGGATGACACCACCAGCACCTTCACTGATGTACCTGCCGGCACCTGGTACACCGGTGCAGTCACCTGGGCAGCCAAGAAGGGCATCGTCGAAGGCCGCGGCAACGGCATCTTCGATCCCAACGGCGCTGTTACCCGTGAGGAGATGTGCACCATTCTCGACCGCTATCTGAAGGCCTATGATCTGGATGCCAAGCTGGCTAAGAAGCCCGCTACCATCACCGATCTGGAGACCGTCAGCGCCTGGGCTGTCGAGGCTGTTGAGGATTGCGTGGCCTTCGGCGTGATCATCGGCTATCCCGATGGCACCTTCGGCCCCAAGATCACCGCTTCCCGCGCTCACGTTGCAGCTATCCTGCACCGCCTGCAGATCATCGTTGATGAGTCTGACGGCCCCAGCACCGAGACCTATGAGGCCGTGTACATCGGCGTCAAGGACTTCACCGAGCTGGATACCGATGAGACTCCCGAGGAGGAGTTCGTCCACCTGTTCTACATCGATGGTGATGTGGAAGAGTTCGACATCAAGGATACTGATTCCTTCGCTCTGGAGAACAAGCTGCGCGCCGGCTACATCTACACCATCAAGGTTCGTGACGATGTTGTGACCTCTGTTGCAGAGGCCGCTGTCGAGACCGGCGTTGCCGCCGACTTCGATCTGGAGGATAAGGATCTCTATGAGATCGAGTCTCCCATCGTTCCCTCCGGCGCTGTTGTCAAGGAAGTTGACTCCATCGCTGCTGACGCCACCGTGAAGGTCACCGAGAACGCTGTCTACAAGGCATTCGTTGCTGAGGACTACACCGCTCCCGTGATCCCCACTCCTGGTCTGAAGACCCTGAAGAACTTCCTGGCTACCGCTCTGCATCCCGTTGGTACCGCCCTGTATGTCTACGGCGGCGCTTGGGACTGGCAGGATGACGAGTCCTCCAACCAGTCCATCACCATCGGCATCCCCCAGGAGTGGATCGACACCTTCCAGTCTCAGGATACCACCTACCACTACAAGAAGAAGGATGCCTCCGGCAGCCATGCTGACAGCTTCTACACCTCCAACCGCGGTTGGAACCAGTACTACTGGGCCGGTGTTGACTGCTCCGCTTACGTTGGCTGGACTGTTTGGAACACTCTGAACACCGAGAACGGCGTTCAGGGCAAGGACGGTTACGTCATGTCCTCCACCAACCAGGCTTACAACTTTGCTAATCTGGGCTGGGGTACTTATGACAAGGGCGAGTACAAGCTGAACGGCGCCGGCGAGATCTATGCCGACGGCGACGGTGACAGCCACCGCCTGTTCGACACCGCTGACTTTAATGTCGGCGACGTCTTCTCCGACAACGGCCACGTGTGGATCTGCCTGGGCGTCTGCGAGGACGGCTCCATGGTCTTCATGCACTCCACTCCCTCCACCTCCAGAGATGGTCTGGGTGAGGGCGGCGGTATCCAGATCTCTGCTCTGGATCTCGAGGATCGCGATACCTGCGAGGCTGCCGAGCTGGCTGACTACTACATGAGCAAGTACTATCCCGAGTGGAACGAGCGTTATGGCGCCGTGACCAAGGGCAGCAGCTATGTTGACGTTTATGACAACGGCGTTCCCGGCACCGAGGGCTTCAGCGCCCGCAAGGCCGGCCGCTTCTCCTGGGATCTGGAGAACGGCGTTCTGACTGACCCCGACGGCTATGCCGACATGACCCCCGCTGAGATCCTGGCCGACCTGTACGGCGAGGAGCTCGATACCGACCCCGACTACACCGCTATGGTTGTTGAGGCCGCTACCAAGTACATCGACGGCCTGCTGGACAAGGGCTTCGCTGCTACCGGCGTTGCTTCCGCTGATCTGGATGCCGAGTATGACGATGCCACCGTTACCGTCACTGCCAAGGGCGAGCTGAACGAGGCTCACCTGAAGGCCGTTGCCAAGATGGCTGTTCAGGTTGCTACCACTCTGGTCTACAGCAACGACATCAAGTCCGAGCTGAAGGAGACCGAGGCTGTTCAGGCTGTTATCGATGCTCTGACTGCTCTGGGTTACAGCGCTGATGTCAACAGCAAGGATGAGCTGAAGGCTCTGGCCAAGGAGATCGCCGCTGATGCCAAGGCTGCTGCCCTGGAGCTGCGCGATATCGTCACCCTGAAGGATTCCTATGGCAGCTATCCCTTCGAGTCTGTTGCTGTCAAGTGCGGCGATGAGACTCTGTTCGTGATCGATGTGGCTGATGGCCTGAACAAGGACTCCATCGACCGTGCCGATCCTTCCAAGAGCATCCGCGAGAGCGTTAAGGCTATCGCCAAGGCTCTGGCTCCCGAGCTGCACGAGGCCCTGCAGGCCAACGTCGGCCCCACCAACACCCTGGATCTGGTCGGTTCTCTGACCCTGGTCATGGATGTTAAGGACGACATCGCCGAGCAGTGCACCGATACCTTCACCCTCAAGTGCGAGGCCACTCTGTCCAGCGATCTGGTCACTTACGAGTGCAAGGACGGCAAGGACTATGTGACCGTTACCGTTACCGAGGATATGCAGGCTGCTTACAACGCTGCCGCTGACCTCGCTTTCGCCAAGCTGATGCCCTATCTCAGAGGTGAGAAGCAGCTGCCCACCATGCCCTTCGCCATGCGTGCTGTCGACGCCAGCCTGCTGGATAAGATCGACATCAACAAGTACCTGACTCCCGATGTGCTGCAGGCTCTGACCAGCAACAACAACGAGGCTCTGTACGAGGTCATGGATGAGGTCATCGCTGAGTCCGTCTCCGCTGAGGAGATCGAGGACATGGGCATCGATGTTGCCGATCTGGCCAACACCTTTGCCACCGGCAGCGAGGAAGTCAAGGCTGAGCTGGAGAAGGTCATCGTGAAGCCCGCCGTTGAGAAGGTCCAGGAAGCTCTGGCCGAGAAGGGCATCGAGGCTTCCGAGACTCTGGCTACCTATGCTACCTACACTGTTCTTGATAAGGTCATGAATGACGAGATCAAGAAGACCGATTCCGAGGCTAAGGTTGAGTACTTCGCTCCCAAGGCTGAGGAGGCCAAGAAGGAAGTCATCGAGAGCGGCGAGCTGGATACCCTCATCGACGAGCAGGTCCGTCCCGAGGCTGACAAGGCCATCGACGAGGCTCTGTCCGGTGCCAGCGAGAAGCTGGGCTTCGAGCTGACCAAGGAGCACCTGGCTCTGATCGCTGACCTGTCCCGCTTCGAGACCATGAAGGAGAAGAAGCTGGGCGGCATCCTGCCTCTGCTGAAGATCGAGAAGCTGGACGACAAGGGCAACGGTCTGGTTTCCAAGGTCGCTGCCAAGCTGGATGAGCTGATGCTCTTCGTTCCCGCTGATGCTACCGTCTCTGTCGACGGCAAGCTCATCGACAACGACATGATCCAGGCTCTGCGCAACGCTGAGTCCACCAAGGCTCTCCGTGAGGCCGTTGTGGAGATCGTTGAGGTTCTGGGCGGTCTGTCCATCTCCTCCTTCGAGGATGGTGCTGAGGTCGTCGTTACCGCTTACGGTTACGAGTACGCCATGAACCTGACCGTCGTGGTCGAGTAATTGGTAAGATCTGAAATTTACAGGTAAACGCCTATCCCCGGCGGGGCATTCCGCCCCGCCGGGGAATTTATATGATTTGGAAAAAGTTTGCAGTAGGACGCTGGGAAGGCTGCCGGAATGCTCCGGCAATGTTCCGACCGTCCTGCAAAAGAGAAAGGGGACACGCTTTATGAATGAAAAACTGCTTCGCTGGCTTCAGGAAAAGGGCTATATTACTGTCGATCAGGCGGAAGTGCTGCGCACGCAGAATAAAGAGAGCGGCAAGACCGTTCGGGAACTGATCATGGATCAGGACGTTATTTCTGACGAGCTGCTGCTGGAGGCCCTTTCCGCTATTTCCCGTATCCCCACGGTGCAGCTGGTGGAAAAGTCTGTTGCCCCTGATGTGATGCACTTCCTGCGGCCGGATATCCTCCGCGCCCAGCTGATGGTGCCCTTTGATTTTGCCGAGGATGATTCCGGCGCCATCTGTGTTGCCATGGCTGACCCCATGAATATGAAGGGCCGTGATCTGCTGGCCACTGCCAGCAAATGCCGCGTGCGCCCCTTCCTGGCCACCCCTTCTGAGATCCTGATCGCCATTGACCGCAGCTTCGGAAACGAACTGATGGAGGGCAGCGAGGATCTGCTTGCCCATACTGCCGCAGCTGATGATGCCCTCACCCCTGAGGAGCAGGCCATGCAGGCGGATATCGAATCTTCTCCCGTGGTTGTGCTGGTGCGCAACATGGTGGAGCAGGCCGTGCGTCAGCGCGCTTCCGATATTCACATTGAGCCGGAAGTGGACTGCGTGCGTATCCGCTGCCGTGTGGACGGTGTGCTTTATTCCACAGCTACTTACGACTATCGACTCCTGCCCGCCATCGTGGCCCGCGTGAAGATCATGAGCGGTCTGGATATTTCCGAAAAGCGCAAGCCTCAGGACGGCCGCCTTACCGCTGTGGTGGATGGCCGTGAATATGACGTTCGTGTTTCCACCCTGCCTACAGTTTATGGCGAGAAGTGCGTTATGCGACTGGCTCAGAAGAAAGCCCTCAAGCGCTCCAAGCTGGCCCTTGGATTTACGCAGGAGGAGATGGAAAAGTTCAACAGCATCCTTGCCCGGCCCAACGGTATCGTACTGGTCACCGGCCCTACCGGCTCCGGTAAGTCCACCACCCTCTATACCGCGCTGAGCGAGCTCAACAGCATCAATGTCAATATCGTCACCGTTGAGGACCCTGTGGAAGCCAATATCGACGGCGTCAATCAGGTACAGGTGAATACCAAGGCAGAGCTGACCTTTGCCAGAGCCCTGCGCTCCATTCTCCGTCAGGACCCCGATATCATCATGATCGGTGAGATCCGAGACAGTGAGACTGCCGCCATTGCCGTGCAGGCCTCCATTACCGGCCATCTGGTTGTGTCCACCCTCCATACCAATGACACCGCTTCCAGCGTCACCCGCCTTCTGGATATGGGCGTTGAAAGCTATCTCATCGCGGATTCCACCACCGGCATTCTGGCGCAGCGTCTGGTGCGCCGTCTCTGCCCCCACTGCAAGCGCCCTCATACGCTGCTGGAGCATGAGCTGGAGTATCTGGATCTGACGCCTGAGACGGCGCAGAATTATACCGTCTATGAGCCTGCGGGCTGCCGCCGCTGCGGCGGAACGGGCTATTATGAGCGTATCGGCATCTACGAGATCATGGAGATCACCCCCCGCTTGCGCACTATGATCGCCCATAAGGAATCCACCGGCGCTCTGCGCGCCGCTGCCATCGCAGAGGGTATGCACACGCTCCGCCAAAGCGCCAGACGTCTGGTGCTGGACGGCACCACCTCCATCAGTGAAATGATGCGCATCAGCGTCGAGGATGGAGTCAGCAGTATTTCCGAAACATCGGAGGAGAACGGATGATCAATCTTTCTCAGCTTATTCAGCGCGCTCTGGATCGGGGCGCTTCAGATATTCATCTTACCGTGGGCAAGCCCCCCATTTTCCGTCAGGACGGTGTTCTGGTGGAGCAGGGGGAAAAACCGCTCACGGAAAATGATACCTTTAACGCAGCCGCCCAGCTGGCGACGGCGTCCCAGTTTGAAGATTTCCGCAAGGTGGGCGAGGCAGACTTTGCCACCACCTATCAGGATATGGTGCGTATGCGCTGCAACGTGTATTCCCAGCGGGGAAACACGGCGCTGGCGCTGCGTCTGCTGCCCCTGCGCATCCCCACGGTGGAGGAGCTGCGGCTTCCCGATGTGGTGATCGCTCAGGCGGAAAAGCCCCGCGGTCTGGTGCTGGTCACCGGCCCCACGGGTTCCGGTAAGAGCTCCACGCTGGCAGCTCTCATCAACCACATCAACCAGAAGGCCAACCGCCATATCATCACTTTGGAGGAACCCATTGAGTACCTCCACACCAGTAAGGAGTGCATGATCAACCAGC
>JAFQRI010000153.1 GCA_017410185.1 Oscillibacter sp.
AGCGGTGAGACTCCCAACCTGGATACGGTCTGTGCCATTAAAGAGAGAAGCGGTCTGCGCTGCGAGATCGGCGGCGGCATCCGCAGCATGGCTGTGGTGGAGCGCTATCTTACAGCCGGTGTGGATCGGGTGATCCTTGGCACGGCTGCCGTTACTGATGAGGGCTTTCTCCGCGCTGCTGTAGATGCCTATGGTGAGCGGATCGCGGTGGGTATTGATATCCGCGATGGCTTTGTGGCCATTAAGGGCTGGACGGAGAAGAGCGAGGAGGAGGCCATGGACTTCTGCCGGAAGATGCAGAAGCTTGGCGTAAAGACGCTTATCTGCACGGATATCTCCAAGGACGGCGCTATGGAGGGGGCCAACCACGCCCTGTACCGGGAGCTCTCGCAGCAGCTTTCCATGCAGATCATTGCCTCCGGCGGGGTTTCCTCCATGGCGGATGTGGAGAGACTGTCTGCACTGGACATTTACGGCGCCATTATTGGAAAAGCGTATTACACCGGCGCCATTGAGCTGAAGAAAGCGATCGAGGTGGCCCGATGATCACAAAACGAATCATTCCCTGTCTGGACGTTCGTGATGGGCGCGTGGTCAAGGGGGTCAACTTTGCCGGACTGCAGGATGTGTCCTCTCCGGTAACGCTGGCAAAGTTTTACAGCGACTGTGGCGCGGATGAGCTTGTCTTTTATGACATCACTGCTTCGTCAGATGGGCGCAAGCTCTTTACGGACATCCTTTGTGAGACGGCCGGAAATGTCTTTATCCCCCTGACTGTGGGCGGCGGCATCAATACGGTGGCCGACTTCGACCGCGTGCTGAAATGCGGCGCGGACAAGGTCAGTGTCAACTCCGGCGCTATCCGTGATCCGCAGCTCATATATGAGGCTGCCAAGCGCTATGGTGACCAGTGTGTGGTGCTCAGCGTGGATATCAAGCGTGTGAGCGGTGAGTTTCGTGTCTTTGCCCGTGGCGGCCGGGACGACACCGGTCTGGAGGCCATTGAGTGGATCCGGCGCTGCGTTGGTCTCGGAGCTGGGGAAGTGGTGGTAAACTCCATTGACACCGATGGCGTCAAGGGCGGCTTTGATCTGGAAATGCTGGCGGCTGTGTGTGCGGCCGTGGATGTGCCGGTGATCGCCTCCGGCGGTGCGGGCGGCATAGAGGACTTCATTACGCTTTTCCGTGCGCTGCCCAGAGTGGACGCAGGTCTGGCTGCCTCCATCTTCCATTTCGGCGAGGTAAAGATCCCGGATCTTAAGGCCGCAATGGCTGCGGCTTCCATTCCTACGAGATTGTAAGGAGATAATACATGATCAATATCGATGAGCTGAAATTTGACGAGCGTGGCCTCATCCCGGCCATTGTGGTGGATGCGGTGTCCAAGCGCGTGCTGACTCTGGCCTATATGAACCGGGAAAGTCTGCAGATCTCTATGGAGCGTGAACTGACCTGCTTCTGGAGCCGTTCCCGGCAGGAGCTTTGGCTTAAGGGAGAGAGCAGCGGCAACTACCAGCATATTGTTTCCATCACCGCCGACTGCGATAAGGATGCGCTGGTGGTCATGGTGGAGCCGGATGGCCCAGCCTGCCATCTGGGTACGACCTCCTGCTTTGAAAATCCCCTCTATCAGAGTGATGAACGCCATGAGTTTTCCTATCAGGGACTTATGGAGCTGATCCGTGGCCGCAAGGAGGAGAAGAAGGAAGGCTCCTATACGACCTATCTTTTTGAAAAGGGTCTTGACAAGATCCTGAAGAAGATCGGTGAGGAGTCCACGGAGGTCATCATTGCCGCCAAGGCCGAGGATCACAGGGAGACGATCTATGAGATCGCAGATCTTGCCTATCATGTCATGGTACTGATGGTGGAGGCCGGCATTTCTCTGGAGGATATCCATAAGGAGCTTGCCTCCCGTCATGTGATCGACCACAAGGTCAAGCAGGAGAAAATGACTACATGACGGACCTCCATGTGCATACGACCTTTTCAGACGGAAGAAACACGCCGGAGGAGGTCGTTCTTGCGGCCATCGAAAAAGGCATGACCCGCCTTGGCTTCTCCGATCACTCCTACACGTTCTTTGATGAGGACTACTGTATGCCTCGGGAGCGGATCGAGGAATACCGCGCCTGTATTGCCGGGTTGAAGGAAAGGTACAGCGACAGGATCGAAATTCTCTGCGGCATTGAGCAGGATATCTTTTCTGCTGAAAGCACCGAGGGATATGATTACGTCATCGGCTCCGTGCACTATATCCATGTAAACGGCGAGTACTTCAGCGTGGATCACACCGAGGAGATACTGCTGGATGCGGCACGGCGCCATTTTGGCGGCGACCTTATCGCGCTGACTGAGGAATACTGGCGAACGGTGGCCCAGGTTGCGGAAAGAACCGGTGCGGACATCATTGGCCACCTGGATCTGATAAGCAAGTTTAATGAGGGGGGCAGGCTTTTTGATGAGGCCGATCCCCGCTACGTGGCGGCGGCAAAGGCGGCCGTGGATAAGCTGCTTCTCACGGGCAAGCCCTTTGAGATCAACACCGGAGCCATATCCCGGGGTTATCGCAGCGCGCCGTATCCGGCAGGATTTCTTCAGGAATACATCCGTGCAAGAGGGGGGCGTTTCATTTTGTCCAGCGACAGCCATGCGGCCGAGACGCTTATGTATGGTTTTAAAAACTGCAGGGTCTGATGACCCTGCAGTTTTATGCTCTGCGCTTATTCTGTAAACTTTTATACTCGCTGGGAGCAATGCCATACTCCCGCCGGAAGGCCCGGTAAAAGGCGCTGTGGTCACAAAAGCCGCAGCGCTCGCCCACACCGCTGAGCGCCTCTCCCTCGTCGATCAGCTTTTTGGCCGCGCTGAGACGACGCTTGGTGACATACTGGTAAAAGCTGATCCCCATGCGCCTCCGGATGAGGTGCGTGATGCTGCTTTCACTGACAAGAAGCTGCCGGGCCGCGGTAGTCAGGGTGATCCGTTCTCTGTAGTGCCCTTCCACATAGCCGAGCAGCTCATCCAGCAGCCCGCTGCGTTCGTGTACAGGCTGCCGCTGCTGGCTCAGCGCCCGGTTTAAAAGAATGAGAAGGTATGTAGTGTTGCCATAAAGTGCGGCTTCCCAGCCGCTTTGCCGCAGCTCAGACTCCCGGCAGCCGCGGGCAAAGGCCTCGTGCAGGTGATCCTCCCAGGGGCTTCCGGCGGTACGGAGAAGATATTGGCGGTGCCGTTCCCGGTCAGCGTATTCTATCTCCGGCCAGCGGTTGGCGAAATCATTGATGAGGCTTTCATTCACCCAGACAACGATGCGCTCATAGGCACGCTTCATTGTCTCTGGGAAAAGGGGACAGTGACTGATCCCTGGTGGGATCAGGATCACGTCGCCTCGCTGCAGCTTGTAACGCTGGCCACCCAGCAGATACTCAACGTCTTCGCAGCTGCTGCAATATATGAACTCAAAGAAGCTGTGGCTGTGTGGGGCAATGGGCGTGGATGTGGTAGAGACGTCCCGGTGCGAGTCCACATAGGCGGAACTCATCTCAAGCTCCTGATAAATGTTCTCCAGACTGATCCCGGCCCTGTCCAGCGTTTCCTTCAGCGCCAGCATATCCTCAACACTGCCCTGTGAACAGTGGATCTTTTCCATAAGCTCTGTAAGTTTCACAGCTCCACCGCCTTCCTATCCAGGAGTATAGCAGAAAAATGCCGGTTTCACAATGTTTCTTGCCGAAAACACAATTCTAATTGCAGATATTTTCAAGTATGATGGAAACATAGGGAGCCTATACGCTCCCATAAAGGAGAAAAGAGGAGAGAGTAAATCATGGCAAAGATCGATACTTCCGTGCGTCCCTTTAATGCCAAGGATCAGTTCGGCTACATCTTCGGCGATATGGCCGGCAGCTTCGTGAACCTGTTTGTTGATGCGTACTTCCTGACCTTCTGCACCTATGCCCTGGGAATCGACGCGGCCTGGATGGCTGGTCTGTTTCTGGTGGCGCGTCTTTGGGACGCCATCAACGACCCCATCATCGGCACCTTCCCCGATCGCTGGAAACTGGGTAAAAGCAAGGATAAGTTCACTCCCTGGATCAAGCTCTTTATGATCCCTCTGGCACTGTCCGGCGTTCTCTGCTTTGCCAAGGTTCCCTTTGAGGGCGTAATGCTCCATGCCTATGTCGCCTTTGCCTATATCTTCTTTGGCATGAGCTACACCGGCACCAGCATGCCTTTTGGCGCCATGGCCAACGTGGTCACCGTTGACCCGGTGGAACGCTCCAAGCTCTCCCGCGCCCGCAGCGTGGGCGGCGGTCTGGTGGGTGCCGTTGCGCTCAGCGCTGTACCCATGGTCTGCTTCGATAAGAACGAAAACGTGATCCCCGGACGTTTTACCCTGCTGGCTATTATCTTTGGCATCCTCTGCATTGTCTGCTACGTTCTCCTCTGCACCATGACCAAGGAGCGCGTTCGCGAGGAGCGCAGCGAGAATCAGAAGTTTGAGTACGGCAAGGTGATCCGGGCTGCCCTGCACAACCGTCCTCTCATCGGCGTTATGGTGGCCACCATTGGTTCCATGCTTACCATCACCGGCTCTTCCCAGACGTATAGCTACATCTACAAAGAGGTGTATCACAACACCGATATGATCATGATCTCCACCGTGGCTGCCATGCCCTTTATGGTCGTTGTATTCCCTCTGATCCCCAAGATGGTGCGCAAGTATGGCAAGCGCAACGTCATCCTCGCCACCAGTGCCCTGAGCTTTGGCCTCAGCCTGATCCGTATGGTGGTTTACATTGAGAATGTCTATGTTTACACCGCCCTCAATATCCTGACTCTTCTGGGCCAGACAGCCTTTACCATGCTCATTTGGGCCCTTGTCTCCGACTGTCTGGACTACAGCGAGTGGAAGACCGGCATCCGCAGCGATGGCAGCATGTACAGCCTCTACACCTTCTCCCGCAAGATCGGCTCCACTGTGGCGTCCACGGGCATCGCGGCGGGTCTCAGCATGGTCGGCTATGTCTCCGGCGCCAACGTGGTGCAGACGCCCGAGGCTGTCCGCGGCATCTACTATCTCTGCAGCGGCATCCCCACTCTCTGCTATGCCCTCTGCCTGATCGGCATCGGCCTCATCTTCAACCTTGATAAGAAGACTATGGATGAGATGTATGCAGCGCTGGCTGCCAAGCGGGCCGCCTCTGAACAGTAAGCCATGGGCAAGATCGACCTGCATATGCACCTGACGCTGCGCCGCATTCCCCGGGTCGGCAAGCTGAACCTTGCCAGCGGCGGCAGTATGCTCGGACACATGGACGAGCTGGGCATTGACAAAGCAGTATTGATGTCTTCGGGGGAGAAGCGCTCTCCCTTTGGCACCAATGAGAAAAACAGGCAGATCTGTGCCAGATATCCCGATCGCTACGCCTGGATGTGCAATCTCGATCCGGTTCATCCCGAGACCGTTTATGACCGCCTTGCCGCCTGCAAGCGGCAGGGCGCCATCGGCGTAGGTGAACTGAGCCTGAACCGTCGGTTGGATGACCCCTTTTTGCAGGCTGTTTTCGCTGCGGCGGAAAAGCTGCAGCTTCCGGTGACCTTCCATATGAGCGGTGCTGTGGGCTACAGCTACGGCGTGGTGGATGACCCTGGCCTGCCCCTGCTGGAGGAGCAGCTGAAAAGATACACCGGGCTAAAATTCCTGGGTCACAGCCAGACCTTCTGGATCGAGATGAGCGGGGATGCGCCCAGGAGCAAGGAGGAGCGCAACCAGTGGGGGAAGGGGCCCGTTGTACCCGGCGGCAGAGTGCCGGAGCTATTTGAAAAATACCCGAATCTTTATGGCGATCTCAGTGCCAACAGCGGCGGCTGTGCCATTATGCGGGACGAGACCTTTGGCCTTGCCTTTCTTGAAAAGTACGCTGACCGTCTCTTTTTTGCAACGGACATGGTGAATACCGCTATGACCTTTCCGCTGGGAGCCTGGCTGGACAAAATGCTTGATGAGGGCAAACTCAGCCGGGCGGCCTATGAAAAGATCACGCGGAAAAATGCTGAGCGCATTTTTGGACTGTGAGGTAATATGAAAACGATCAAAACTCCCTGCGGGGAGATCCGGGGTGTTCCCGGTCGCGTGGAAGGCACCGTAGCCTATAAGGGCATCCGCTATGCTACTGCCGGACGTTGGGAGTATCCCAGAGAAGTGACCGGCTGGGACGGCGTCTATGAGGCAGACCATTATGGTCATTGCAGCTTTCAGCTGCGTTCCTTCTACAATGAGGAGGAGAACCTTAAAAAGGTCTTTTATTATCACGAGTTCCGCAAGGGAGAGACATATTCCTACAGCGAGGATTGCCTGTTTCTGAATATATTTACGCCCGAAGGAGCAACAGAGGGCGACAGGCTGCCTGTGATCGTTTATATCCATGGCGGCGGATTCACCGGTGGCTGCGGCCATGAAAAGCACTTTGATGGCCCTGTCTGGCCAAGGAAGGGCGTTATTGCTGTCACGCTGA
>JAFQRI010000154.1 GCA_017410185.1 Oscillibacter sp.
AGCTGGCGATGACGGTGGAATTCCCCGTTATCAGGAAGGGGCAGGTCTGGGCCGTTGTGCCCCAGCCCAGAGCAGAGCTGACATTGTACAGGTTGGGGACCGTGGAGTTTTTGTCGGGGTCGGAGGCTGCCCGGTGGTCGATGGTAATGCCGTCGGCCTTGCCGTCGCCGTCGCCGTCCGTGGAGCCGTCGAAAATGACCGTCACATCCTGCGCGCCGTTGACCGCGACGGAAAACACACCGTTGCGAATGATGACATAGTCACCGCTGTAGCTCTCATCCAGCAAAACGGCGCCAGAGTCGAAGGTGAAGACCTCTCCTGCCGCCCTGACGGGAAGAGTCACGGGAGGCAGAATGCTCAGCACCATGGCCACGCTCATCAGCGCAGACAGGATTCTTGTTTTCAGTTCTTTTCGTTTGTGCAAGAAGCATCTACCTCCCTTCTCTTGAAGTTGGGGAAATCTTTACACGATAAATACGCTGATGGGGACCTGCGTATTGATGATCGCTTTTTCGTTGGTGTCAGGGTCGTAACCGTCCAGCATGACGATCATCTCATACTCACCCACACCCAGCATGGCGCCGCTGGGCAGGGGAGAGAGCTTGCAGTTATCCACCGCGTAGCCGATCTGCACGCGGCCGGAGCGGTACAGTTCAGTGAAACTGTTGGCGGGATCGTAGCCCTCTGCGGCCTGCTCCTCGGCGGAGCGGACCCCCGTGGCGGCCAGATCATAGCCGGCATTGACCAGCTCGCTGTCGCTGATGCAGATGCGCACCACCGCGTCCATGGTGGCGCGGGAGGGATTCACATAGCCCATCTCGCCAACACCTGTGGCAGCACTGATATACACCTCCTGATTCAGCTCAAAGCTGATGCGGTTGGTACCCGCTGCCGGAGGCGGCACAGAAGATTCGTTTCTGACCGGAGCCTGGTTGGGGTCGATCACCTCGGGGGTGTATACCGACTCACCGCCGCTGAGCCACGCAAAGAGCAGCAGCGCCAGCAGAGGCAGCCCCAGCAGGGGCCACCAGATAATGGGATAGCGCACCTTGCCGCAGACGTAGCAGTTGATCAGCTCGCCGCTGTTCTTGCCGGCAAAGCCGCCGCAGCAGCGGCAGGGAGTGATGCTAATGTAGACCGCGCAGTTGACAAACAAGCCGTTCACGCAGCAGCCTACCATGCCGCCGGCCACATTGCCTTTGTCGGCGTTCAGGATATAGTCTATCACCAGATTCGCCACCTGGGCCTTGCGGGTGTAGCCAAAGAAGCCGGCGTACTCCCGATCCTTTCCCTTGATGGTGAAATTGGAGATCTTTCTGCCGTTTCCGTTGAACACACCCGTGAAGGGGTTCGTCTCGGAAATGCCCAGCGGGTCGATCTTCTTGCCCCGCAGATTCAGATCCGCAGTGAGGAGATAGTTCCCCTGGGCGGCCTTGCGGTCACCGTCGTTCACGGCCTCGATCAGATCCAGCAGCTGCTGGGCCTCGCTGATCTCGATGTAATCGTCCCGCTCCAGAGTGACCATGTTTGCCTGAATGTCCGGCTCCAGAGAGGTGGCGTCCGCGTTCTTCCAGACCGAGCCAAGCTTCAGGGAATCGTAGACCTCTTCGGTCTTGGTGGAGGGGTCGATGCGCAGGGACTCATCCCGGAAGGAAGAATCGCTCTTCCCGTCATCCCGGCGGGCCGTTCCAATGAAGCCGCAGTTTTCGATCCTGCCGTTATTGGTGTAAAAAAAGCCGCCCAGCTTGCCCTTGCCGCGAATGACTCTGGCGGAGATGCTGTTGAGGATCTGACCGTCATTGTCAAAGACAAAGCCGGAGCCGTTATACTTGGCCTTGAAGTGCATATTGGCACTGCAGCCGATGATCTTTCCGGTATTGACCGCTACGAAAGACGCGATCCTGTGGTTTTTATAAGCAGATGCAGACATAATATTTACCTCGCAATACTGGGAACTGATCCGGGTGGAACCGCCGCGGGCCTGAGGGTCCTCCGCACGGCAGGTCCTTTTGGGTCGGCTCCAAAGAGCCGTTATAACCGAATGGGAACGCCGATAAAGAGCAGGCTGCCCACCGCCGTGACCAGCCGGGAGGACTTCTTTTCTCCGGTTTTCATAGTGATAAACCTCTCTTTTCCTGTAAAATCAGCGAAAGGGGATAGCCTTCCACGATAACCCTATCTTATATATATATTATATATTAGCGGGTCTGATTTTGCAATACCAATTTAGACAGATCCTCTGCTGATTTTCAGGGAAAACGACAAAAAAAATCCCAGTGTCCTTATACAAAGGACACTGGGAAAAACAGCGGATCAAACCGGCTGCGGCAAAGGCTCTTACCGCCGGGCCAGCCGCCCCAAAAGGGAGCAAAGGCCGAAGGCAAGGATATTCACCGCCACGATGGTGGAGCCCACCGGCGTGCCGGAGAGGATGGAGATGAGGATGCCGGAGGCTGCGCACACCACGCTGATCACCGCCGCCCACACCGTGACGGAGAGGAAGCTGCGAAAGATCCGCATGGCGGAGAGGGCCGGAAACACCACCAGCGCCGAAATGAGCAGCGACCCCACAAGGTTCATGGCCAGCACGATGATGACGGCGATGATGACGGCGATGATGAGGTTATAGGCCCCTGCCTGTATGCCCGTTGCCCGGGCGAAGGTCTCGTCAAAGGTGACGGCGAAGATCTTGTGGTAAAAGAGGATGAAGAGGCCCACCACCGCCGCCGAGAGGACCACGCAGAGCGTCACCTCTGTTTTTGTCAGCGTCAGGATGGAGGTGGAGCCAAAGAGGGTGGAGCAGACGTCGCCTGCCAGGTTGGAGGAGGTGGAGAAGAGATGCATCAGCAGATAGCCCACCGCCAGCGCCCCCACAGAGAGCATGGCAATGGCGGCGTCGCCCTTGATTTTGGCGCTCTGGCCCGTGCGCAGCAGCAAAATAGCGCAAAGGACGGTGACGGGCAGCACAAAGAGCATCTCATTGCCGATATCCAGCACGCTTGCCACGGCGATGGCGCCGAAGGCCACATGGGAAAGACCGTCGCCAATGAAGGAAAAGCGCTTCAATACCAGCGTCACGCCCATGAGGGCGGAGCAAAGGGCGATGAGGATGCCCACCAAAAAGGCGTAGCGCACGAAGGGATACTGAAAATATGCCGCAAGGGTGGTGATCATGCTCTCCCTCCTTCCCGAAAGAGGCGGCGGCTGCAGGGGCTTTGGAGAAAGGCCTGCCGGCTGCCGAAGAAGATATCCTCCCCGATATGGAGAATGTGGCTGGCGCGGCCCACCGCCGCTTCCAGATCGTGGGAGATCATCACGATGGTGACGCCGTATTTTTGGTTGAGGTCGGAGATGAGCTCGTACAGCTCCGCCGTGACCACGGGGTCAAGACCGGTGACAGGCTCATCCAGCACGAGGATCTTCTCCGTGGCGCAAAGGGCCCGGGCAAGCAGCACCCGCTGCTGCTGACCGCCGGAGAGGTCCCGGTAGCACCGCTTTTCAAAGCCTGCAAGGCCCAGCCGCTCCAGATTTTTCCGGGCGGCGGCCTTTTCTTCGGCGGTGTGGAAGGGGCGGAACTTCCGCCGCCCCTCAAAGCCGGAGAGAACGATCTCCCACACAGAGGCGGGAAAGTCCTTTTGCACCAGGGTCTGCTGGGGCAGATACCCGATCTGGCCCCGGCTGAGGCCCTCGCCGTAGGCGATGGTGCCCTCCATAGGGGGCAGCAGGCCCAGCACCGCCTTCATCAGCGTACTCTTGCCGGAGCCGTTTTCCCCCACGATGCAAAGATAGTCTCCTTCCGAAACAGTGAAGCTCAACCCCCGCACCACGCTTTGCCCGTCGTAGCCAAGGGTGAGGTTATGACAAATGAGTTGTAACATAGGTTCTCCTTCGCTGTGGGGGCGGGTATTACCCGCCCGCGGGCGGATGGTATCCGCCCCTACGCCAGCGCTTTCTTCAAAACTTCCAGATTCTCCTCCATAACGGAGAGGTAGGTGTCCTCCTCCCCCAGCTCCGACTGCATGGAATGCAGCGTGAGGATGGCGGCGCTTTTCTCTTTTGTTGCCTCCACCACCGTGCGGGCGATGGAGCCGTCGGAGCCGTCGATGATGAGGACGGAGCCCAGATGATGCTCCTCCACCGCGTCGGCAAGGTGCATGACGGTGGCAAAGCTGGCCTCCGTTTCCGCGCTGCAGCCGGGGAAGGCGGCGTCGGTGTGGATGCCGTAGTCCGCGGCCAGATACGCAAAGGGGAAGCGGTCTGCAAAGACCAGATGGGGATGATGGCTTGCCGCCACGGCCTGCTCATATTCCCTGTCCAGCGCGGCAAGGGCGGCGATATACCCTTCGGCGTTGGCCTCGTAATGACCGGCGTTGGCGGGGTCGATACGGCCCAATTCATGGGCGATGTTGCGGCACAGGGTCTGGGCCAGCTTCAAAGACAGCCAGATGTGCTCATCCGCCCCCTCGTGGTCGTGGTGGTCATGGCCGGCGTGGTCGTGGTCATGGTCAGCCTCGCAGAGGTCGCCGGCCACGGTTTCCATAAGGGGCAGGGTCTGGAGGGCTTCATCCACCTCCCCCTCCAGCGCCTCCCCCACCCACTTGTCGCTCTCGGCGCCAAGGTAAATGAGGAGGTCGCAGGTATAAAGCTCCAAAATATCGCTCACCGCCGGCTGGAAGCTGTGGGGGTCCACGCCGCTGTCAATGAGCAGGATGGACTCCACCTCCCCCGGATTCTCCCCTAAAATGGCGGTGACCCACTGGTGCACCGGCCAGATGGTGGACACCACCCGCACCTTCCCATCCTCCGCCACGCCCCTGGGGGCGGCGCAGGCGGTGAGGGACAGGGTGAGGGCAAGGGCGGCAAAGAGGGCCGTCAGTCGTTTCATGGGCGGCCCTCCGCGCAGGAGCCGCAAAGGCCGTAGAGCACTGTGCGGGGAAAGTCCAGATGGAAGCCGTGGTGGGCGGCAAGGTGCCCCCCCACCTGCTGCAGCTCATGGCAGTGGAGGTGGATCAGCCGCCCGCAGGAGACGCACTTGCAGTGAAAGCAGCCCTCCGCGCACTTCCCCCCGGGGGCGTATTCAAAGCAGGCGGCGCTGCCCTCGTCCAGAGCGTATTTATGCACCATTCCCTCGCTGACGAGGTGATCCAGCTGGCGGTAGATGGTGGCGGCGCCGATATTCTCCCCCCGGGAGAGAAAGTGCCCCCGGATCTCGGCGGCGGTGACGTGCTCCCCCCGGCGCTGTGAGAGATATTCCAGCACCTCCGCCTTGCGGCGGGTATTGTAGCGTTTATCAGACAACGGTGTGTCCTCCTCGAAATCGAAACTCGGTTTCAAATTGTACCAGAGGCGGCAGGCGGTGTCAAGGATGAAAATGAAATCCGTTTTCGTTTTTCCTCCTTTTTCCTCTTTTTGTATTGACGCAGGATAATTGCGATTGTATATTAAAATGGTGTGCAATCGATTTTTGGAAACAAACGGAGATAGAATTATGATAAAAAAGGTCTTTTTCGCGCTGGCGGTGTGCGCCGCGCTGATAACCTCCGCCGCGGCGGCAGACCTGACGCGGCAGGAGGCAGAGGCAGGCATCCGGGAAAATGTGTCCGCCATGGTGCAAAGCTACGCCGCGGCAGTCTATCAGCCAAACGCCGCCAGCGAGGCCTTTGACGATTTCTTCATCCACGGCTTCTGGGGCGGCGGAAAGACCATGGCGGTAAATGAGAGATCCCCCATCATTGCCTCCCTCTTCAACGCCTGCGTCATGCAGGAGGCGCTGGTGGAGGGCATCTCCCGGGGCATCGCCCGCATGCAGGAGCTGCAGCAGGACACCCTGTATCTCAACGGCGGCCCCGGCTGGCACAACTACGGCTACAGCTACAGCTACTTCGGATATCTTGCGGAGGAGAAGGATCTCACCCGCTCTATCAACACCATCGTCTCTGCCAAGGATCTCTACGGCGACTCCCTCTACACCGGCCCCAGAACCGGCAACGACGAGGTAATGGAGCTGCTGGTAGGCGGCCTTGAGGGCGGTATCCTGCTGCGCCTGCAGGAGGTAAAGGGGGACACCGCCTTTTACACCGTGGAATTCCGGATCGGTGATATCTTCGACTTTGACGGTGACTACAAGAAGATCAGCGACAAGGGCTACAACGTTGGGCGGGACAAGCTGCTCAATAACCTGGGCTTTCTCCTGACTCTCTTCGGGCTGGACAAGTTCGACTGGTCCTTCACCAAGATTCTGACGGTGGAGGTCCCCTACCGCACTGCGGTGGAGGGTGGAAACTACCGCTGGGTCTATGACAGCGACGATCTCACCCTTCATAGCGACGGGGAGAACGGCTTCCTCTTCAACGAGGCCACCGGCACCGCCTATGAAAATGCCGAGGGCAATGTTACCAAACACTATTTCCAGCTGGACCGCCCCGTGGTGCTGCGCCACGACCGCCCCTGGGTGGTGCAGTATGACCAGATGCCCTATCGTTCCTTCGTCCTCGCCCCCGCCGTGAACAGCAACACCTGCCTGCCCCTGCTCTATCAAAACGGCAAGAGCTACACATGGTTCTACGCCTATGACCGCCACAACCTCACTGCGGAGGAGGAGGCCGCCGGTATCACCAGCAGCTATGATTCCCACTATGTAGGCGCGGAGATCCTGGGCCGCTTCAAATATTCCTCCAAGCGGCTCTACACCTACCAATTGGAAAACATCATCGCGGAAGACGGCAGCAACATGATCTGGCTCTCCGTCTTCGACCATACGCTGGGCCGGCGGGTCTTCGGCCCCACCGCGCTGGACACCCACTGGCGCAAGTCCAAGGGTGAAACGGACCACACCCTTGTGGGAACAGGCTCCACCATGGTCAGCGGCGAGAATATCATCATCAACTACATCGGCAACAAAAGCGTGCGCATCACCGACCCCACCACCGCCCCCGTGACGCTGGACCTGCGGATCTACACCAACGGCACCGACGATGTGCTGAACTGGGAGGACGCTGCCCCCACCATTGAGGGCAAGGTCACCGGCCACAGCGGCATGAGCGTCAACACCGTGAAAGACGGCGTGGAAACCGCCCAGAAGGTGAACAAAAGCGGCAGCTTCTCCTTCCAGCCCGACGGCAAGTGCGATGTGGTGTTCCGCGCCCCCGGCTGCCTCACCGTGACGGTGAAGGACGTTCCCGGCACGGGATACTATACCTTCGGCACCATTGCCCTGCCTCAGGGGGACGTGAACGGTGACGAGCGCATCAACATGCAGGATCTGCGCATCTTCCTCCAGAACTTCAATAAGACGGAGGAAGCCATCGGGGAAGCCCTCACCGATGTGACGGAGGACGGCAGGGTGAACATGGAAGACCTGCGCGCCTTCCTCCAGAACTTCAACAAAAGCGCCGAGGGCTGCACCAAGGTGTACGAGGAGTGATCTCCTTCGCAAAGCAAAAAGCGCGGTCCCCAAGCCTCCCCTGTGCAAGGGGAGGTGGCACGCCGA
>JAFQRI010000155.1 GCA_017410185.1 Oscillibacter sp.
CGAGGTCCTCAAGCACGAGGGTGAGACCATCGAGGGCAAGCGTCTGGCTATCTCCGGCTACGGCAACGTTGCCTGGGGCGTCATGAAGAAGGCTGCCGAGCTGGGTGCCAAGGTCACCTACTTCGCCGGTCCCGACGGTTACATCCACGATCCCGAGGGTGTCACCACCGACGAGAAGCTGAACTACATCCTCGAGATGCGCGCCAAGGATCCCATGCACTGCGCTTCCTACGCCGAGAAGTTCGGCTGCGAGTTCGTTCCCAACACCAAGTGCTGGGGCGTCAAGGATGTTGATATCATCATGCCTTCCGCTACTCAGAACGACGTCAACCTGGAGTGGGCCAAGAAGATTGCCGAGTCCGGTGTGAAGTACTACATCGAGGTCGCCAACATGCCCACCACCAACGACGCTCTGGAGTTCCTGAAGGAGCAGAAGCACATGATCGTTGCTCCCTCCAAGGCCGTCAACGCCGGCGGTGTTGCCGTTTCCGCTCTGGAGATGTCCCAGAACAGCGAGCGTCTGGTTTGGGAGGCTGAGGAAGTCGACGAGAAGCTCAAGAGCATCATGAAGAACATCCACGAGGCTTCCGCTGAGGCCGCTGCACGTTATGGCCTGGGTTACGACCTGGTCGCCGGCGCCAACATCGCTGGCTTCCAGAAGGTTGCCGACGCCATGATGGCTCAGGGCATCTTCTAAGAAACACCCCCGTTTCTTAACAAAGCACCTGTTCCGGGGCGAGGATCTCCTCGCCCCGGATTTTTCTGCACTTTTCCTATATTATATAAACGGATCTGAAGCAGGCGTGCCCATCCACGCCTGCTTTCCTTTCCCGGTTTCTTCTTTTATGTGCAAAATTTTTTGAAATTTTTTTGCAAATAAAAAAGGAAATCGGAATGAAACGGCGTATAACAAATATGTCACCATTTTTCTGTTTTTCGCCGCACGTATGAAAAGCATGAATTTTGGTAATGCTCAGCGAAAAGGAGGGAACACACTTGGCCTTTCCACAAGCCTTCATGGACGAGCTCACCGCCCGGAATGACATTGTCGACGTGGTAGGCTCTTATGTGACCCTCACCAGCAAAAGCGGCAGTTTCTGGGGCTGCTGCCCCTTCCACAACGAAAAGACCCCTTCCTTCCACGTCCTGCAGGACAAGCAGATCTATTACTGCTTTGGCTGCAAAAAGGGCGGCGGCGTTGTGAACTTCATCATGGAAGAGGAAAACCTCTCCTTCCCCGAGGCCGTCCGCTTCCTTGCCAAGCGCGTAAATATGGAAGTGCCGGAGGACAATACTGACCGGGAAGCCAGCCGCTACCGCCAGCGCCTTTTGGAGCTGAACCGCGACGCAGCCCGTTATTATTATCAGCTTCTGCAAGGGCGCGAGGGCGAGGGTGTTCGCGCTTATCTGGAAAAACGCAGGATCAGCCGTTCTACCGCCGTGAAATTCGGCATGGGCGCCTCTGCCGACAGCTGGGACAGCCTTCTCCTTGCCATGACCAAAAAAGGGTACAGCAAAAAAGAGTTGCTGGATGCCGGACTTGTGGTGCAGAATAAAAACGGCGGTCTTTATGACAAATTCCGCAACCGCCTGATGCTCCCTGTGATCGACACCCGGGGAGATGTGGTGGCTTTTGGCAGCCGCGTGCTGGACAAATCTGAACCGAAGTATATGAACTCCTCGGAGACTCCGGTCTACAGCAAGCGGCGGGTCCTTTATGGATTGAATCTCGCAAAAAAAACCAAGCGGCCCAACATCATCCTCTGTGAGGGCAACCTGGATATCGTGACCCTTCATCAGGCTGGCTTTGATAATGCCGTAGCCTCCATGGGCACCGCCCTTACTCCCGAACAGGTTCGTCTGCTCTCCCGCTTCACCAAGGAGCTGGTGCTGTGCTACGATAACGATAACGCCGGCAAAATCGCCACGGAGCGGGCATTGCAGATCCTGAACAATTCTGAATTCAGCGTTAAAGTCCTGCAGCTTCCAAAACGACTGGTAGACGGTGAGTATATCAAGCAGGACGCTGATGATTTCATTAAATTTCAGGGCCCCGACGCCTTTGAGCGGCTGCTCAGCGGCAGTGAAAACGGCGTGGAATTCCGCATGGCACAAATCGCTGCCAAGCATGACCTGCAAAACGATGAAGCCCGGATTGCCTACTGCGCCGAGATCAGCGAACTGCTCGCAACTCTCGGCGGCGCTGTGGAGCGAGAGGTCTATACCGTCCGTGCCGCGGAAGTGGCCAAGATCGGCACAGATGCCATGAAAGTGGAGGTCCAGCGGGCCATCAAACGGAAAAACGCGAAGGAGCGCAGAGCTGAGCTGCGGCGGGACCTGAACCCCTCCATGTCCCTGCAGCCAAAGGAGCGCTCTCTGCGCTATGAAAACATGCGTTCCGCCCGGGCGGAAGAGGGCCTTTTGCGCCTCCTTCTTCTGGACGAAAGTCTTTTTGACACACAAGCTCCTCCCCGGGAAGAGGAATTCTCCTCCCCCCTGCTCGGACGGGCATTTGCTCTGCTCTGGCAGGCTCATCTGGAGGGGCACGCCGTCAGTCTCCATCTGCTCAGCGGGGAGCTGACAAGTGAGGAAATGAGCCATATCACATTTGTTTCCCAGCAGCCGGAGTCTGTGCGTAATGCCCCTAAGGCTCTGAGCGATTACATAAAAATCATCCGTAACGAAGCAAATAAACGGGCCGGAGATGACACAGATCCTCTTCTGGCTGCCACAGAAAAATACAAGAACAAACTGGGAGGAAAGCAGTTATGAGCGATAACAAGGAACTGACCGCCGAAGAGCTGGAGGCACAGGCTAATGCCATTCTTGCCGCCGCAGAAGAGGCGGAGGATAAAAAGAGCGCGAAGAAAAGCAGCAAAAAGGCCGCCCCTGCAGAGGAAGAAGCTCCCCGCGTGATGACCGACGAGGAGGCCAAGAAGTCCGGCATCCTGCGTCTGACTGACAAGCAGGTGGCCGCTCTTCCCGCCGCAAGCTGGCTGGGTGGCAACGAGCGCCTGCGCGAGCTTCTGGCCAAGGGCAAGAAGAAGGGCAAGCTGGAGTCCGCCGAGATGATGGAGCTGGAGGAGATGAATCTGGAAAGCGACCAGATGGCACAGCTCTATGACTCTCTGGACGAGCTGGGCATCGACTATACCTCCGGTGCCGATCTGCTCCCCGAGCTGCCCGATGACGACGGCCCCGCCGCCGATGAGATCGCAAATGTGGAAGAAGAAGAACTGGTGGATCCCAACGCACTGGTGAACAACTTCTCCATCGATGATCCCGTGCGTATGTACCTCAAGGAGATCGGTAAGGTCCCTCTGCTTTCTGCCGATGAAGAGATCAATCTGGCGCAGGCCATGTCCGCCGGCAACGCCGCCGAGGAAGCCCTGAGTGAGCTGGAGGAAAAGCGGGAAAACGGCGAAGAGATCGACGTTGACCCCGCCCAGATCGCCCAGTGGGAGCAGGACAAGAAGGCCGGCGAAAAGGCCAAGAAGAAGCTGGCCGAGGCCAACCTCCGTCTGGTGGTCTCCATCGCCAAGCGTTATGTGGGCCGCGGCATGCTCTTCCTGGATCTGATCCAGGAGGGCAACCTGGGTCTGATCAAGGCCGTCGAAAAGTTCGACTACACCAAGGGCTACAAGTTCTCCACCTACGCCACCTGGTGGATCCGTCAGGCCATCACCCGTGCCATCGCTGACCAGGCCCGTACCATCCGTATCCCCGTTCATATGGTGGAGACCATCAACAAGGTCATCCGCGTCAGCCGCCAGCTCCTGCAGGAGCTGGGCCATGATCCCACCCCCAACGAGATCGCCGCTGAGATGAACATGCCCGTGGACAAGGTTCGCGAGATCCTCAAGATCGCTCAGGAGCCCGTTTCCCTGGAGACTCCCATTGGCGAGGAAGAGGATTCTCACCTTGGCGATTTCATCCCTGACGAGGGCGCATCCGAGCCTTCTGAGGCCGCATCCTTCACCCTGCTCAAAGAGCAGCTCATGGATGTTCTTTCCACCCTCACTCCCCGTGAGGAGAAGGTGCTGAAGCTGCGCTTCGGCATTGAGGATGGCCGCACCCGCACACTGGAGGAAGTCGGCAAGGAATTCAACGTTACCCGCGAGCGTATCCGCCAGATCGAGGCTAAAGCTCTGCGCAAGCTCCGTCATCCCAGCCGCAGCAAGAAGCTCAAGGACTTCCTGAACTAAACGACCCAAGCCCCGCTTCCTTTGGCAGCGGGGCTTTCCCCATATCCATAGAAAAGGAGGAGCCCCCTTTGAATTTTAATACCAATAGTGCATTTTTATATGGTCTTGCCGCACTGGTCATCATTTTTGTGCTGGCACAGTCCGTCTTCTTTCTGGTTCGGGCCTATCGCAGAGGCGTGGAACTGGGAATTTCCCGTGCGCAGCTGAAAAAAACCGTTGTCTCCACCGCTGTATTTACCATTGCTCCTGCCATCTCCATTCTCATCGGTATCGTGACTCTTTCCAAATTCTTAGGTATTCCCCTGCCCTGGATCCGTATGAGCGTGATCGGCGCCATCACCTACGAGCTGCCCGCCGCCACCTCCACCGCCAATGCTCTGGGCCTTTCCCTTTCCGACATGATCACAGACCCCAAGGTCTATTCCGCCATTGCCTGGGTCATGACCCTTGGCATCCTTCCCAGCATCATCCTTCCCCCCATTCTGATGAAGAAGATCCAGGGCGGCATGCTGAAGCTCAAGAACAAGGACAGCAAGTGGGGCGATCTGTTCCTCACCGCCATGTTCCTTGGCATGATCTCCGCTTTCCTCGGCATGGTGTTTGCGGATGTGCGCAGCGGTATTGCCGGCTGGATCCCCATTTTTGTGCTGCTGTTCTCCGCCCTTATCATGGCCCTTTGCGGACTGCTGATCAAAAAATGCAACATGAAGTGGCTGGAAACCTATGCGCTGGCCATCTCCATGGTTGGCGCCATGGCATTTGCTGTGGTCATCACCCCCATTCTGGTGTAAGGAGGTGCCAATATGCGAAACTATATGCAAGATACTGACCATTATGGCAAGCTCTGGGTCTGGACCGCCGTGATCGTGATTTTGATGGTGCCTGCTGCCATCTGCCTGCGCTATGGCGCGTGGCCGGAAATGACCGCCGTATTGAAAGGTCTTCTGGGCGTCGCCCCCATTTACTGGACGGTGGGCGTCATCGAAGTGATTACATACACCCCCATGCTGGGCGTGGGCGGCACCTATCTCGCCTTTGTCACCGGAAACCTCACCAGCCTCAAGGCTCCCAGCGCCCTCAACGCTATGGAAAACGCCGGCGTGAAGCCCGGCAGTGAAGAGGGCGAGGTCATCTCCACCCTCGCCATTGCCACCTGCTCCATCGTCACCACGCTGGTGCTGGCTCTGGGCGTGGTGCTGCTGGCCCTCATCACCCCCATTTTGAATTCCCCCATTTTGGCCCCCGCCTTTGACCACATCCTTCCCGCCCTGTTCGGTGGCCTTGCCGTGGTCTATGTCAGCAAGAACTGGAAGCTTTCCATCGCTCCCCTTGTTTTCATGGTGGCCCTTTTTACCGCTGTTCCCAGTCTTGCCGGATCTGTTGGCGTGCTGGTGCCGGTGGGCGTGATCATCGCTCTTGCTGCCGCCCGTATTCTTTATAAGAAGGGGTGGGTATGATGTCTGCTCTTTTGATGCTCCTGCTGCCCGCTCTTGCCTGCGTGATCCTTGTCACACTGGTTCGTACCCTCCGCTTCCGTCCCGTCGATGAGCCATCCGTCACGCCGGAGCCCCTTACACTGAATGAGGAAAAGATCGTGCGGGATATGGCAGACATGATCCGCTGCAAAACCGTTTCCTACAATGATGAAAGTCTGATCGATTTTGCTGAATTTGAAAAGTTCCAATCTCTCCTGAGAGAGCGCTTCCCTCATATCCACAAGGCCTGCACTCTGGAAAAGATCGGAAAAACCGGTCTTCTCTACTATCTCAAGGGTCGGTCTGACAAATCCCCCTCCGTCTGCATGGCTCACTATGATGTGGTGCCCGTCAATGAAGCCCTCTGGGACAAACCCGCTTTCGAGGGTCTTGTGGAGGACGGCTGCATCTGGGGCCGCGGCACGCTGGACACCAAAGGCACCCTCTGCGGCCTGATGGAAGCTGTCGAACAGCTTCTGGAGAGTGGATATATCCCAGAAAACGACCTGTACATGGCCTTTTCCGGCGATGAGGAGATCAACGGCAAGACCTGCCCCATGATCGTATCCGAGCTGGAACGCCGCGGGATCAAGCCCGCCATTGTGGTGGACGAGGGCGGCGCCGTTGTGGAGAATGTATTCCCCGGCGTGAAGGATGAATGTGCCCTCATCGGCATTGCGGAAAAAGGCATGCTGAATGTGGAGTTTTCCATGGAGTCTCAGGGCGGCCACGCCTCTACGCCGCCGGTACGGGCGCCTCTGGTGCAGCTGAGTGAAGCAGTAGTCTCCATGGAAAAGCACCCCTTCCCCCGCCGTCTTACAAAGCCTGTAGAGGAAATGTTCAATGTGCTGGGTCGCCGCTCCTCTTTCCTTTACCGCCTGATCTTTGCAAACCTCTGGTGCTTTGCGCCGGTTCTGGATCTGGTGTGCAAGAAAAGCGGCGGTGAGCTCAACGCTATGATGCGCACCACCGTGGCTGTCACCCGCATGGAGGGAAGCCGCGCCTATAATGTTCTGCCGCCCAAAGCAAGTCTTGGCGTAAATCTGCGGCTCATGAGAGGCGACACAATGGAATCTGCCGCCGCCTATCTCAAGTCTGTCATCAAAAACGACAACATCAAGGTCCGCATCGTGGACGGCATGAACCCCTCCATCAGCTCCGACATCACCTGCAGCGAATGGGAGAAGCTTACCGCTGCCATTCGTGAAACCTGGAGCGGCGTCGTGGTGTCCCCCTATTTGATGATGGCCTGCAGCGATTCCCGCCACTATTGCCGCATCACCGACCGGGTGTACCGTTTCTCCGCCATGCGGCTATCCAAGGAAGAACGCGGCATGATCCACGGCAACAACGAGCGCGTCCCCATCGAAACCATGATCAAAACCGCGGAATTCTATGTACGGCTGCTGAAAAAACTGTAATACAGCGAAAAAGGCTCCTTCCGGAGCCTTTTTCTTATTTTAAATAGCTGAGCAGCCGTCCGCTCTCCAGCGCCGCCAGTGTCCGGACGCCCTCAAAATCCACATAGGGATTATAGATGGCCTCCAGCGCGTCATGGCTGTGTTTTGCTTCCTTCAGCGCCTCCACGGCCTCTTTCCGCAGCAGCGCTGCCATGCGGTTTTGAAAGCGGATCCTGCCATCCACCTCCACCTGTGCGTCCAGACGGATCCGACGGTCAGGCTTTCGGGGATACTCCATTCCCTTTTTCACAGTCACAAAGGCAAGCCCCAGAGATGGGATCAGCAGATGCTCGATCCGTTCCATATCCTCTGGTACCATACAGATGATGGTATCCCACCCCTTTTCTGCAGCGGCGGTATGCAGCCGTTTCAGAAGAGGCCCTGCAAGCTCATAGCTGTCCTGCAGCTCATATACCCGCGGACACAGGGTCTCCACGCTGTCATACCGCCAGATATGCCCCTTGTGGGTAATACTGCCAAGGAAGCGGCGCGTCGTTTTGCCCCGTTCTCCGCCGCTGCAGCGCAGTTCCCGGCGAATGATCCCCTCCATGCGGCGCGTGGCACTTGCCATATCCATCTTGCTGCGGGCGCTGCTTATGGCGCTCAGCTCCACCTGGCGGGCTGCTTTTAGCGCCCGATAAGCCCGGTCATAGGCGGCCTTGTATTCCCCGGTCCTCTCCTTCACCTCTTTGACGCAGGCCTTTGCGGCGGCAATGTCATAAAACCGGCCCAGATTCACATAGCGATCTACCGCCGCGGGAAACTTTGGCTCCAGCGTGTGAGGCGCAGTTCCATCCACCACGGCACTGCGGATGGAGGGAATCACCACCGCGTCCAGAGAGTCGGGATCTCCGGAACACCATAAATATTCCACCGCTTCTCCCGCCGCTTCAAAGGTCCTGCCCACTTCCCGCATAAAGGTATTTTTTCCAACTCCGGGTCCTCCCTTGAGGATCAGCAGGTCATATGTATCCTCCGCGTCCAGCAGTTCTGGAAAAAGATTGCGAAATCCCTCTCCGCTGTTGGCTCCCACAAAAAAATTGGTCACATTTGCCATGGTCTTCGCCTCCCTGTTCATTTCATTCTCAGCTTATGGAGAAGACATCCTCTGTGCCCGTGGAAAATTGAATTTTTTCCCATCCCAAGGATTTTTCTGCAAAAGGGGTGAAATCCGGCTGCTATTCTGGTATACTAATTTATACAAATCGATTTTATCACAGGAGTCACCATGGAAGACTTTACTTTCACCTATACAGAATCACCGTCGGATGAAGAAATTGCCCGCCGCCGTGCACGCCGCATAGAGGCGCGGCGGCAGCGGGAGCTGCAGCGCCGCCGGCGCAACCGCCAGCTTTTGACAGGCGGTGCCGCTTTGGTGCTGGTGCTGGGAGCCGTTCTTTTCTACAATGCCTCCCATAACCGCGCTGACGAAGATGCCATAGCGCCGGAGCAGCCGGTGTTCTCATCCGTTGTCCCCGTAGTGGAAGAATCCCCGGAAGAGCTTCCTCCCCCTGCCGCCACCTCAGAAACGATCCAACTGGGCGCGGAGATCGACAGTCAGTATGCCGTCATCATTGATGTGGAAAACAACACGATCCTTGCCGAAAAGAATCCCCACGCAGTGATTTCCCCTGCCTCCATGACCAAGGTCCTTACCCTGTTGGTAGCCGCTGAGCATGTGGAAGATCTGGAAGAAACCTTCACCATGACCATTGATATCACAGACTATGCCTATGTGAATGACTGCAGCGTTGTAGGCCTGATGGTAGGAGAAACCGTTTCTATCCGGGAGCTGATGTACGGCACGATCCTCCCCTCCGGCGCTGATGCTGCGGTGGGCCTTGCGGTGCATGTGGCAGGAAGCCACGAAGCCTTTGTGGAGCTGATGAATGACAAACTCGCCGAGCTCGGTCTTTCTGAAACCGCCCACTTCACCAACTGCGTGGGTCTTTATGATGAGGCGCACAAATGCACTGTCTACGATATGGCGCTGATCATGAAGGCCGCCATGGAAAATGAGCTATGCCGGGAGATCCTCAATGCCCGCGTTTATGAGACTCTTCCCACGCAAGATCATCCCGACGGTCAGATCCTCTCCAACTGGTTCCTTCGCCGGATCGAGGATAAGGATACCGGGGATATCAACGTAGCAGGCGGTAAAACCGGGTATGTCACCCAATCCGGCTCCTGCGCTGTCAGTGCCGGTGAGGATTCCAACGGCAGGCGCTATATCATCGCCACCGGCGATGCTGCCGGCAGCTGGAAGTGCATCTATGACCATGTGGCCCTTTATCACGACTACTGCTCCGGTGAGGAAAGTGTCGTTTCCACTTCCTGAGATGCAGAAAAAACCAAAAAAGGTGAAAATTTTTTAGCTGAGATAATTTACAACGCTTTGAAGACTTGATATAATGACGTAGTTGAGAGAATCAAACCCCTTTGCACAAATTTGATATTTGGGAGTGTTCCTATATGAGCAGAATGATCGGTACCGTTTCCAGAGGCGTTCGCGCCCCCATCATCCGCCAGGGCGATAATCTGGCAGAGATCGTCACCTCTTCCGTTCTGGAAGCCGCCGCTGACGGTGGTTTCGAGATTCGCGACCGCGACATCGTTGCCATGACTGAGGCCATCGTGGCCCGCGCACAGGGCAACTATGCCAGCGTCAGCGACATTGCTGAGGACGTGCGCACCAAGCTTGGCGGCGAAACCGTTGGCGTGATCTTCCCCATCCTCAGCCGCAACCGCTTCGCCATCTGCCTGCGCGGCATTGCCAGCGGCGCAAAGAAAGTGGTCTTGATGCTGAGCTATCCCTCCGACGAGGTGGGCAACCATCTGGTCAGCCTGGATGCACTGGATGAAAAGGGCGTTGATCCCTACAAGGATGTTCTGACTCTGGAAAAATATCGTGAGCTTTTCGGCTATGAAAAGCATCCTTTCACCGGTGTGGACTATGTGGAATATTACGAGGGTCTGATCCGCGAGTGCGGTGCCGAGGCTGAGATCATCTTCGCCAACGATCCCCGTGCCATTCTGGCCTACACCAAGAATGTCATTACCTGCGATATCCATACCCGCGCCCGCTCCAAGCGTCTGCTGAAGGCCGCCGGCGGCGAGCGCATTTTCGGTCTGGACGAGATCATGAATGCCCCTGTCAACGGCAGCGGCTGCAATGAGAAGTATGGCCTGTTGGGCTCCAACAAGGCTACCGAAGATCAGGTCAAGCTCTTCCCCCGCGAGTGCCAGGATCTGGTGGAGGATATCCAGGCCCGCCTCCTGAAGGCCACCGGCAAGCATGTGGAAGTCATGGTTTACGGTGACGGCGCCTTCAAGGACCCCGTCGGCAAGATCTGGGAGCTGGCCGATCCTGTTGTCTCTCCCGCCTACACCTCCGGTCTGGAGGGTACTCCCAATGAGCTCAAGCTCAAGTATCTGGCTGACAACAACTTCGCCCACCTTTCCGGCGATGCTCTCAAGGAAGCCATCAAGAGCGAGATCACCAAGAAGGACGGCGATCTGGTTGGCCAGATGGTCTCCGAGGGTACCACTCCCCGCCGCCTTACCGATCTGATCGGCTCTCTGTGCGACCTGACCTCCGGCTCCGGCGACAAGGGCACCCCCATCGTTTATATTCAGGGTTATTTCGATAACTACACCACTGAATGATCTGCAGCAAAACTGCTCCGCAGGAACCCTCCTGCGGAGCAGTTTTTATGTCCGAACCATCAGCAGAAACAGCTGATAAAGCGTATTGAGGAGGAATCCCCCAAAGGAAATGCATATTCCCACCTTCGCGGCAGGTATCTTTCGAAAATGAAACAGCGCCCACAGGAAAAGTGGAAACACCGCATATTTATACATTTCCAACACCCCTGGCCTTGCCAGCGCCCACCGGCAGAGAGGGTTGACCTCCATCATGCCCGGGATACTCAGCAGATACTTTGTGCAGAAAAGATCGAACAGATTCATCATGTATATAGCAGCCCCGAGGGTCGCCATTCTTGCTGCAGACATCATTGTACCCCTTCACCTCTTTTTCTGAAAGGATACCCGCAAATCGCCGTTTTAGACCTGTTGAAGCAATATTCCCCGGGAAGAAAAAGTTTTCTTCCCGGGGAACCGGTTTTACTGGTTGTTTCCAAAGGCGGCCCGGTACTCCCGGGGCGTCATACCCATCTGTTTTTTGAACAGCTTGGAAAAATAGTTCAGATCGGAGATCCCGCAGTATTGAGCAATGCTTTGCACCTGCAGTTTTGTGGTCTGCAGCAAATGGAGGGCATGTTCCATCCGCTTGCGGTTCACATGCTCTGTAATGGTCTCACCGGTTTCCTTCTTGAACAGCGAGGACAGGTAGCTTGCGTTCACATTCTGGGCGGCAGCCAGATTCCGAAGTCTCAGATCCCCGGACAAATCCGCATCAATATAGGTAATGGTACGCTGGATCACAGAGGAATAATGGTTCATGGAGTGCTTCTTTACCAGGCGGCAGTAGGACTGCACCATCTCCTGCATAAGCTTTCCGGCACCCTCTACTGACTCTGTATGCTCGATCCGGTGGGCAAATTCCGTGGAAACAGAATCCAGATAGACGGGATGAACGCCACCCTGCTCTGCGGCTTTTCGCATCAGCGTATTGCAGATGATACAGTAATTCTTCATGCTCCGAAGGGGATCTTCCCCCCGCCGCTGCAGATGCATCTGATTCATGTTGGCCATCATCTGCTCTGCCCGGTGGATCAGTCCTCTGGATACCGTGCGCATCAGCTCGTTCTCATAGTCGTACCGCAGCTCCATGGATCGCATGTTGATGACCATTTCCTCCGCCGCCGTCAGTTCCCGGACTCTCTGCAGGGGTGTAAAGCCGTGGGTCATATCCCTGTTGATATCCACGATCTCATAGGCCTCTCCGCTGCCCCAAACCTTTTCGGCGAAAGCAATGACCAGCGCGCCGATCACGCTTTGATCCTGCAAAAACGGGATATCATGATAATGGCGGATCAACTGTGTGAACAGCCGGACGGGAACCCCCTGACGCTCCGCCTCCTCCAGCAGCTGCTTCTCTGTCAGCCGCTCAAGAAAATAGGGTCCGATGAGAAAGCCCGTGGTCTGAGGCATATCGGGCAGGATCATGAAAATATAGTTGCAGCGGAAAGGATCCTCCACTTTGTAGACTGCATTCTCTCCGGCCCACCAGCGTGTTTCCTGAGCTGCCTTCCAGGTGTTTTCCCAGTCTCCCTCCCGAAAGCTGAACTCCAGCGGATGAGCCGGGATCTCGCCCTGTTTCAGGATCTTTGTCTCTATATGGAGCTTCCCAAGCACATTCTGCAGATATTCCAGTTCCGCCTGATAGGTCATATCGCCATCTCACCTTCGCAAATATTGGTAGTCTTGCACAAATCCACTTTTTTACTTTTCTATATTATCATATAGTTAATCAATTTTTTCAATAGTTATCATAAAATTTTTACGGTATGGGCTAAAAATTTTACTCACGCTGACTTGCGCTTTCTTGTTACTATTTCTAAAGGAATATTTCTGCCCTGCCGTGTGCAAAGGACAGGAAATGAAAGAAAAGAGGTTCTATTCATGAATGGTACAAAAACCGTAAGACCCTTTGGTATCCGCGATAAAGTCGGTTACCTCCTTGGTGACTTCGGCAACGACTTCACCTTCATCCTCTCCACCATGATCCTGTCCAAGTTCTATACGGACGTCATGGGTGTCAGCGCCGGTGTCATCGGCACCATCATGATGCTTGCCCGTTTTGTGGACGCTTTCACCGACGTCACCATGGGCCGCATCTGTGACCGCAGCAAGATCACTCCTGCCGGTAAGTTCAAGCCCTGGCTGCTGCGCATGTGCGTGCCTGTGGCCTTCGCCTCCTTCCTGATGTATCAGAGCGGTCTTGCCGGCATGTCTACCGGCTTCAAGATCGGTTATCTGGCCGTCACCTACATCCTGTGGGGTTCCTTCTGCTACACCGGCATCAACATCCCTTACGGCTCCATGGCTTCCGCCATTTCTGCCGATCCCGGCGACCGTCAGTCCCTGTCCACCTTCCGCACCATGGGCGGTATGTGCGCCGGCATGGTCATCGGCATCCTGCTGCCCATTCTGGCCTATGACGAAAACAGCCGCCTCGTTGGCTCCAAGGTCACTCTCGCTGCCGGCGTGTTCTCTGTTCTGGCCATTGTGTGCTACCTCCTCGCTTATAAGCTCATCACCGAGCGTGTCGTGGTGGAATCCACCAACGACGGCGGTAAGGGCCCCTCTGTGGGTGAGATGCTCAAGAGCGCTCTCTCCAACCGCGCCCTGATCTCCATCATCGCCGCTTCCATCGTCATGCTGCTGGCTCAGCTGACCATGCAGAACATGGCTGCCTACATCTTCCCCGACTACTATAAGAACGCCACTGCCCAGTCCCTCTCCACCGTCTGCATGATGGTCGGCATGGTCGTGGCTGCTATCTTTGCAAAGCCTCTGGCTACCAAGTTCGGCAAGGCTGAGGTCTCTGTGGTCTCCAACCTCTTCGCCGGTGTCGTTATGATCGTCGTCTGGGTCGTCAAGCCTCAGAACGTCTGGGTCTACATTGCTTTCCAGATGCTGGCCTGGCTGGGTCTTGGTGTGTTCTCCATGGTTTCCTGGGCTCTGATCACCGACGTTATCGACTATTCCGAGATCAAGAACGGCGTCCGCGAGGATGGTTCCGTCTACGCTCTGTACTCCTTCGCCCGCAAGTTGGGTCAGGCTCTGGCTGCAGGTCTCTCCGGCTGGCTGCTGGAGTGGATCGGTTACGATTCTGTCGCCGCTTCTTCCGGTGCCGGTCAGGCACAGAGCGTTCTGGACGGTATCTTCTCCATCTCCACGCTGGTCCCTGCCCTGGGCTTCGTGCTGCTGGCACTGGTGCTGTGGTTCTGGTATCCCCTGCACAAGAAGCAGGTCGACGCCAACGTTGCCACTCTGAACGCCAAGCACGGCCGCGGTTGATTCACTGTAAACCCCAAGCGGGGAGAGATTCTCTCCCCGCTTTTTTCAAAATTTTAAGGAGGTTATTCCATTGAGAACGATCGTAAACTTCAACTACAAGTGGGCCTTCACCAAGCAGTGCACCGAGGTGCCCGCTGCCCTTCCCAGGGATTGGAACGGGGTCAATCTGCCCCACTGCTGGAACGCCATCGACGGTCAGGACGGCGGCAATGACTATTACCGCGGCACCTGCTACTACGCCAAGTCCTTTGATAAGATCGACCTGCCTCAGACCGAGGAATATTATCTGGAGTTCCAGGGAGCCAACGCCTCTGCCGATGTCTATCTCAACGGCAAGCACCTGGCTCACCATGACGGCGGCTACTCCACCTGGCGTGTGAATATCACCGAGGCCATGCTGGCACGGGACAACCTGCTGGTGGTCACTGTGGACAACTCCGTTAACGAAGTAGTCTATCCCCAGACTGCAGACTTCACCTTCTACGGCGGCATTTACCGTGATGTGAATCTGATCTGTGTGGGTAAGTCTCACTTTGATCTGGACTATTACGGCGGCCCCGGCCTTGCCGTCACTCCCGAGATCACCGGCAAGGACGCCAAGGTCACTGTGGAAACCTGGCTCACCGGCAAGACTGACGCTCAGACCCTGCGCTACGCCCTGTGCGACGCCGAGGGCAACGTCGTTGCCTCTACCGAGACCGCTGACACCAAGGTGGAACTGAACATCGAGGGCGTGCACCTGTGGCACGGTCTGAAGGACCCCTATCTCTACACTGCCAAGGTGGAGCTGGTGGAAGGCGACACTGTTGTGGACGCTGTTTCCACCCGCTTTGGCTGCCGCACCTTCAAGATCGACCCCGATAACGGCTTTATCCTCAACGGTGAGGAGTATCCTCTCCGCGGTGTTTCCCGCCATCAGGACCGCTGGGGCTTCGGCAACGCTCTGACCCGCGAACACCACATCGAGGACATGGACCTCATCTGCGAGGTGGGCTGCACCACCATCCGCCTTGCCCACTATCAGCACGACCAGTTCTTCTATGACCTGTGCGACGAGCGCGGTCTTGTGATCTGGGCTGAGATCCCCTATATCTCCAAGCACATGCCCACCGGTCGCGAGAACACCATCTCCCAGATGAAGGAACTGGTGGTCCAGAACTACAATCATCCCTCCATCGTGGTGTGGGGCCTCTCCAACGAGATCTCCATCGGCGGCTCTGATGACGATCTGCTGGAGAACCACAACATCCTCAACGATCTCTGCCATGAGATGGACAAGACCCGCCCCACCACCATCGCCGCAGTTTCCATGTGCGCTATGGACGACCCCTATCTGCAGATCCCCGATGTTGTCTCTTACAACCACTACTTCGGCTGGTACGGCGGCGATACCTCCATGAACGGCCCCTGGTTCGACAAGTTCCACGCCATGCATCCCACCATTCCCATCGGCTGCTCCGAGTATGGCTGCGAGGCTCTGAACTGGCACACCTCCAACCCCGCTCAGGGTGACTACACCGAGGAATATCAGGCTTACTATCACGAGGAGCTCATCAAGCAGCTCTTCTCCCGCAAGTATATGTGGGCCACTCATGTGTGGAATATGTTTGACTTCGGCGCTGACGCCCGCGCCGAGGGCGGCGAAAACGGCCAGAACCATAAGGGTCTGGTGACCTTCGACCGCAAGTATAAGAAGGATTCCTTCTATGCCTATAAGGCATGGCTCAGCAAGGAACCCTTCGTCCACCTGTGCGGCAAGCGCTATGTGGACCGCGTGGAGGATGTGACCAAGATCACTGTTTACTCCAATCTCCCCGAGGTGGAGCTCTTCGCCAACGGCGTGAGCCTTGGCAAGAAGACCGCCGAGGACCACTTCTTCTATTTCGACGTTCCCAATGTCGGCGAGACCACTCTGGTGGCTGTTGCCGGTGAGCTGAAGGACGAGAGCAAGCTTCGCAAGGTTGAGGTCTTCAACGAGGATTACCGCCTGAAGGAAAAGGGTGCCGTTCTCAACTGGTTCGACATCACCGAGGTGGAGGGCTGCCTCTCTCTCAACAGCAAGATGAGCGAAGTCATGGCTACTCCCGCAGGCATGCAGCTGTTCATGGGCCTGTTCGCCAATGCCATGCCCAAGGAAGGCGACACCGTCATGGGCGGCTTCGAGATGAATGAGGGCATGATGCAGATGATGGGCGGCTTCACCATCCTGCGCCTTGTCGGCATGTTGGGCATGATGGGTGTGAATCCCACCAAGGAAGAGCTTCTGGCTATGAACGCCGCACTCAACCAGATCAAGAAGCCCTGATCTGACAAATTAAATATCCGGGCCCTTGCGGCTATGAAAGAACGAGGGTCTGCCGCTGGCAGACCCTCGTTTCATTCTTCCCGAAAGCACAGATGTTTTGGCGAGATCCCATACTGATCCCGAAACGCCCGGTAAAAGCTGGAATAATCCGCATAACCGCAGCGGCGATAGACCTCTGTGGGGGGGACTCCGTCATACAATAATCGCTTCGCCTGGGCAAGGCGGCGCTGAGTTACATAGCTGTGGGGCGTTACATTCATATGACGTTTAAACACCCGGGACAGATAGAATTTGCTGATAAAGAAGTGGTCGGCGATATGATCCAGCGTCAGCTCCCGGGTAAGGTCGGCATTGATAAACTGCACCACATCCCGCACCAGCTGCTCGGAAGAGGAATCCTCCTTTTGACCGAGCAGTGGTGTAGACATCATCCGTTGGATCAGGATCAGCAATTCTGTCACCAGTAGGATCGCCATGATATCCGCAAGGGGGCGCGTATAGCTGACCTCCTCCGTGATGGCCATGGCGCGATCCAGAAGATATTCACTATCAGAGGGACTGAAACGGTAAAAATAGTTCCCACCGGGCTGGGGAAAGCATTTCATCAAGTCTTCTCCCTGCTGCAATGAACGAACAAACTCCGCCGTCAGCCACAGCACCACCCGGCGATAGCGCTTTCTTTCTCCAAACACAGGATAATGAGAAACGCTTCCCGGAATGATGAGAAGATCCCCCGTCTGCAGGGGATATGGCTTCCCATCCACCATGTAGGTCACATCGCCCTCGATAAAAAACAGCAGCTCATAAAAATTATGCCGGTGCGAGGCCACGGAATGCAATTCTTGATCCGAATAATAAAAGGCCTCAAAATCCGCTTTCTGCATATGCTGCCGTGTATCAAATTTTTTCGGATGATTTTTCATATCCACCACCGCATTTTTTGCAACGTTTTCCTTTTAGGAAGATTTCCTTTCCTCCCTGTAAAATCCTGTCCCTTTACTAAATCAGCCCTAACTGGACACAAAGCTGTCACTGCTTGTTTTCATTGTAGCAGATGGAGCAAGATTTGCAATGTTTTTTTGTTCTCTTGGCAACAAAAGCAAGCGTGAAACATGATAAAATTAGAAAAGTGAAACAAATCAAAACGAACCGGAGGAATCGTCTTTGTGAATTATTTTGCCACTGACCGTTTTGTATTGACCTCTGACAGTGCCCGCGCGCTGTACAAGGACTGCAAGGAAACACCCATTTTTGACTTTCACAATCACCTGCCTCCCCAGCTGCTGTATGAAAACCGCAATTTCAAAGATATGGCGGAGTTCTGGCTGGCCGGTGACCATTATATTTGGCGCGCCATGCGTCTTGCCGGTGTGGAAGAGCGCTGCATCACCGGAGATGCCCCCGGCAAGGAAAAGTTCCTGGCCTGGGTTGGTGTCATGGAAACCTTGGCCGGCTGCCAGCTCTATGCCTGGACCCAGCAGCAGATGGCTGTTCTTTTCGGTGAAGAGGAGCCCTTGACACTGGCCAATGCCGATGCCGTTTGGGAGCGCTGCAATGCCAAGCTCCAGACAGAGGATTTTAAGCCCCGGTCTCTGCTCAAGCGCTTCGGTGTGGCAGCCCTCTGCACCACAGACGAACCCTTTGATACGTTGGAGTGGCACAAGCTGCTGCAGCGGGAAGAAACCGACATTCTGTGCCTGCCCTCCTTCCGCCCCGATAAGCTTCTGGCCGCTTCCAAGGATGTGTGGATGGATTCCATCAAGAAGCTGGAAAAGAGCGAAGGCATCGCCATCGCCTCTCTTGAGGATCTCAAAGCCGCTCTCGCCCATTCTCTGGAGCGTTTCAACGCCTGCGGATGCCGCACGGCAGACCACGGCTATCAGGGTCTGAAATATGTAGACCCCACCGGCGCCGAGGAAGCCTTCCAGTCCGCTTTCGCCCGGGGCATCGCTACCGAGGGCGAGGCTGACCTCATCAGCTCCGCCCTGCTTGCCTATCTCGCCGGCCTCTATGAAGGCTACGGCATGGTCATGCAGCTCCACAGTGGTGCCCTGCGCAACGGCAGCACCCGTCTTTACAAGGCGCTGGGCGCTGACTGCGGCGGCGACAGCGTGGACGACGCCCCCGGCGTGCAGTCCATCGTCCCCCTGCTGGACACTCTGGAGCAGGACGGCAAGCTCCCCCGCACCATCCTCTACTGTCTGGACGACGGACAGTATCCCGCTCTGGCTACCCTCTGCGCCGCATTCGCCGCCCCCGGCATCAAAAACAAGGTGCAGCTGGGCGCAGCCTGGTGGTTCAATGACCATCAGCGCGGCATGATGAAGCACCTGAGCTACCTAATGGAAAATGCCCTGCTGCCCGGTTTCGTGGGCATGCTCACCGACTCCCGCAGCCTTGGCACCTTCGTCCGCCACGACTATTTCCGCCGCATTCTCTGCAATGCTGTGGGTGATTGCGTGGAACGGGGCGAATATCCCCTGGAATCCGGCAAAAAGCTGGTCAACAACATCTGTTTCCAAAATGCCGTTGAATATTTCGGCGGCGATATGCTGAAGGCGCACTGCGCAAAAATTTGAGGAGGAACGAAGACTATGAAATTCAGAGAAAACTGCACTTACGCTCTTGCCACCGTGTCCAGCATGGGCGTGCGCATCACTCCCGTGGACCGTCAGCCCGTTCACACCAGCCACACCTTTGAGATGCAGGCCACCAGCGCTGAGTCCAACGTGCTCAACGTTGCCTCCTCTCTGGGTCTGAAGACCAAGGTCCTCACCCGCTTCGTCAAGGACAGCGCCATCGCCTCCTTCATCAAGAGCGAGCTGCGCCGCCGCGGCATCGACTACGAAGGTGTTGAGGTTGCTCAGGGCGGCCCCTGGGGCTATCGCCACCAGTTCAACATTGCTGACTCCGGCTTCGGCCTGCGCGGTCCCCGCGTGCTGAACGACCGCGCCGGTGAGGTGGGCCGTACCATCGCCGCCTCCGACTTTGATATGGAGCGCATCTTCGGTCAGGAGGGCGTTGCTATCCTGCATCTGTCCGGTCTGATCGCCGCCCTCTCCCCCGAGACCACTCAGGCCTGCCTGGAAGTTGCCCGCGCTGCCAAGGCCCACGGCACCCGCATCTCCTTCGACCTGAACTTCCGCGCTTCTTTCTGGGAAGGCCGTGAGGAAGAGCTGCGCCGCGATTTCCAGGAGATCGCCAGCCTCTCCGATATCCTCATCGGCAACGAGGAGGACTTCCAGCTGGCTCTGGGCATCGATGGTCCCGAGGCCGGCGGCAAGGGCATCGCTGCCAAGATTGATGGCTTCAAGGGCATGATCGAGGAGGTCCGCAAGGCCTATCCCAATGTCTCCGTCTTTGCCACCACCCTTCGTGAGGTCTTCAACGCCAACTGCCACAACTGGGGCGGCATCATGTTGGCCGACGGTGAGTGGTACATCGAAATGCCCCGCGAGATCCAGGTCATGGACCGTATCGGCGGCGGCGACGGCTTCGTAGGCGGCTTCCTCTACGGCCTGGTTCAGGGCTGGGAGAATGAGAAGTGCCTGCACTTCGGCTGGGCCACCGGCGCTCTGGCTGCCTCTATGCTGACCGACTACGGCACTCCCGCCGACGAGGAGCAGGTCTGGAGCATCTATAAGGGCAACGCCCGCGTCAAGCGCTGATCGACACAAAATAATACATAAAGGGGAATATTAAACATGAAAAAGTGTGATATTGGCCTGGTAGGTCTTGCAGTTATGGGCGAAAACCTGGTCATGAACATGGAGTCCAAGGGCTTCAACGTGGCCGTTTACAACCGCACCACCCAGAAGGTGAAGGACTTCGTGGAAGGCCGCGCCGCTGGTAAGAATATTGTTGGCTGCTACTCCATCGAGGAGCTGGTGGCCAATCTGGAGAAGCCCCGCAAGGTCTTCATGATGGTCAAGGCCGGCCAGGCTGTGGATCAGCTCATCGACCAGCTGATCCCCTACCTCGAAGAGGGCGACATCCTCATCGACGGCGGCAACTCCCACTTCCCCGACACCATCCGCCGCACTGCGTATGTGGAGAGCAAGGGCCTGCTGTATGTTGGCTGCGGCGTCTCCGGCGGTGAAGAGGGCGCCCTGAACGGCCCCTCCATGATGCCCGGCGGCTCCCCCGCTGCATGGCCCTTTGTCAAGCCTATCTTCCAGGGCATCTGCGCCAAGGTGGAAGACGGTGCTGCCTGCTGTGACTGGGTCGGTGAGAACGGCGCCGGTCACTTCGTCAAGATGGTCCACAACGGCATCGAGTA
>JAFQRI010000156.1 GCA_017410185.1 Oscillibacter sp.
CAAGGACCCCACCAAGGTGGACCGCTCCGCTGCCTACGCTGCCCGCTGGGTCGCCAAGAACATCGTGGCTGCCGGCCCTGCCAAGCGCTGCCAGGTGCAGCTGGCCTACGCCATCGGCGTTGCCCACCCCGTGAGCGTGCTGGTGGACACCTTCGGCACCGGCGTTGTGGGTGACGACAAGCTGGAAAAGGCTGTGGAGAAGGTCTTTGACCTGCGCCCCACCGCCATCATCCGTGATCTGGGTCTGCGCAAGCCTATCTACCGCCATCTGGCGGCCTACGGCCACATGGGCCGTGAGGATCTGGGCGTTGCCTGGGAGAAGACCGACCGCGTGGAGGCTCTCAAGGCCGCTGTCGCTGAATAAAGCTCCTTTATGCCGCCGCAGATCTCTGCGGCGGCATGGCTTTTTTTCGTTCTTTTGGGAATGATAGGTGCAAAGGGGAAATTTTTCTGCTATGATAGGCACAACGAGAAGCCCTGCGGAGGTAAAGGAATGGAAATGAACAAGCTGGGCCGCAGCATTCAGATGCTGCGGGAGAGTCATATGATGACCCGCGAGGATTTTGCCCAGGTCATCGGCGTGCTGCGAAAGACGGTGGTGGACTGGGAAGAGGGCCGTGCCGTGCCCACGGCGGAGCAGGTCATCGCCATTGCGGAGTTTTGCGGCGTGGATCCCCGCTCGCTGGTGGATGAGCCGGGAGAGAAGACGGAGATCCCGCCGGAGACGGAAAAACCAAAGAAGGACCACCGCCTCGCCGTGGGCATTGTGTGCCTGATCATCGGCGTCAGTGCCCTGTTTGGCGGCGTGATGCTGATGCAGTATCTCACAGGGAGCGTGCCGGCCTCGGCTCCTGCCGTGACGGAGGAGACCATTCCCCTGCCTGATCACCTGCCCCTTGCCGCACTGGAGCTGCCTCAGTGGGATCTGGACGGCGACGGGAAGAAGGAACTGGTGAATCCGGAGGGGGAGGAGATCCTCTTTGTGAAAAACGGCACCGCCTACGCTCTTGCCGAGCCTCTGCCCAAGGGGCAGACTCTGTCGGCGCAGGACGGTGTATTCATCGTGAAAAATGAGAAGGGGGAGAGCCGCATTTTCTCCGTTCTTCAGAATGAGACCCTGTATCCCGCAGGATAAAAAGAGAAAAAGCTGAGGAGGGGTTATATATGCCCGGAATTTCCATCATCCTCCCTGTGTATCAGGGGGAAATTTATCTGAAAAACTGCGTGGAGAGTGTGCGCAGGCAGACCTTTTCTGATTGGGAACTGCTGATCGTGGACGACGGCTCCACCGATGATACGGCCGCCATTGCGGAGGAGTGCGCCGCGGCAGATGACCGCATCCGCTTCTTCCGCAGGAAGAAAAACGGCGGCGTGAGCGAGGCGAGAAATCTGGGCGTGAACGAGGCCAGGGGCGATTTTCTCACCTTTTTGAATGTGGACGACCGCTATGAGCATACCGCGCTGGAGGTCATGTGGAGCCTGCAGGAAGCCACGAAGGCAGACACTGTGGGCTTTGCCTATCTTGCTCTTGGGGTGGACGGCAGCAAAGCAGAGGTGCCTCTTTTGAAAGAAGGCGTGTATGAGGCTGGCGACATTGGTGAAAAGCTGGTCACGCCTCTTCTGGCCTATAGGCTGCGCCTGCCGGTGCTGGGGGGCCAGGTGTGGCGGTGGATGTTTTCGGCAAGGCTGATCCGGGAGGGGCGGCTGAGCTTCCACGGAAAGTATCTGGAAGACGAGCTGTTCACCCTGGAATACCTTTGCCTGGCCCGCCGCCTTGCGGTGACAGAGCAGGCCCTTTACCGCAGCTTCCGTAACCCTGCCTCCGTTCCCGGATACCGAAAGGATCTGGAACGGCAGTTTGACCGGTATCTTGAGCGCAAGAGCGCCATTGCCAAAAAGCAAGGCCTTGACGCGCCCCTTTGGCGGGAGGAGAATCTCTGGGCAGGACTTTTGACGCTGGTGGAAAATGAGTACCATAAGGGCAACAGCGCAAAGGCGAAGGAAAAGCAAAAAGCGGTGGAGACCCTCTGCAAACGGGAGGATTTCGCCGCCGCCATCGCTGCCCTTGCCCCCGAGGGGCTGCACCCCAACCGCCAGATGACCGCAAATTACATCCGGGGCAGGCATTTCTTCCTGCTTACCCAGATGTACCGGCTGAAATTCGGCATTTGAGACGCAAAGAGCCGCACCGTGAAAACGGTGCGGCTCTTTCAGATTTTTAGGCAGATTAATTAGCCCTTCCAGAGGCCGTGGAGGTTGCAGTAGGCGTAGGCTGCCACCACTTCGTCCCCCTCGCACAGGGCGAAGCAGGCGGTGGGGGCCTCGCCGGGGGCAAGGGCCTTGCGCTGGTTGCCCTGCTTGGTCTGGAGGGAGATCCACTCGATATAGTGCTCCTCCACCATGGGGTGGATGACGCTGCCCACCGTGACGGTGACGGTGCTGCCCTCCACGCTCCACACGGGGATGTGCTTCTCGGCAGAGGCTTCCACCGTGCCGGGGATCAGCTCATTCATCTTTCTGCCGCAGCACATGAGGGGCACGCGGGTATCCTTCACAACGGCGACCATCTTGCCGCACACTTCACACTGGAAAAACTTCTGATCCATAAAAAGACCTCCTTATTAAAAAAATATCAGTATTCAACGATCAGTTCGCGGATGCCCTCCTCCGCCTTGGGGGCGGCGGGCTTGGGAGCTTCTGCCTTCTTGGGAGCGGGGGCGGGAGTCACCACCTCGTCCACAGGCTTTTCATGGTTGGGATCGTCACGCCACTTGAGGAAATCGGGAGCCACCTGGGGGAACAGGGCCAGAGACAGCACATCCTCATCGCACTTGGCGATGTCGGCGTACTGAGTGCGGTATTTCTCGATCTCGGGCTCCAGAAGATCTGCGGGGCGGCAGGTGATGACGGCTTCGGGCTTGATGCCGGCCTTGGCCCGGACTTCCTCATTCACCTCGCCGGGGAGGGTGCCGTATTCACCCTTGAGCATGGCCTTGGACTCCTTGGGGAAGACCTTATAGCGCTCGCCCATGATGATGTTCATGACGGCCTGGGTGCCCACGATCTGACTGGAGGGAGTGACCAGGGGAGGATAGCCGAAGTCCTTGCGGACCCGGGGGATCTCCGCCAGCACATCGTAGTATTTATCTTCCTTGCCGGCCTGCTTGAGCTGGGAGATGAGGTTGGAGAGCATGCCGCCGGGAACCTGATAGAGCAGCGTGTTGGTGTCCACATTCAGCACCTTGGGGTCAAGGCTGCCGGTGGACTTGAGGCGCTCGGCCACCTTGCGGAAGTGGGCGGCGGCGTCGCTCATCTTGGCCATATCCAGCTTGGTGTCGCGGACGGTGCCCTGCAGGGTTGCCACGAGAGACTCGGTGGAGGGCTGGGCGGTGCCGTTTGCCATGGGACTCAGAGCGGTATCCACGATGTCAACACCTGCATAGGCGGCCATGAGATACACCATGTCGCCGGTGCCGCTGGTGTTATGGGTGTGAAGATGGATGGGGACGGAAACCGTCTCCTTGAGGCGCTTGATGAGGGAATAAGCGTCCATGGGGAGGAGCAGGTTTGCCATGTCCTTGACACAGATGACGTCAGCGCCCATCTGCTCCAGCTCGAGAGCAAGCTTGACAAAATACTCCTCAGAGTGGATGGGGGAGATGGTGTAGCTCAAAGTAGCCTCCACCATGCCGCCATACTTCTTGGTGGACTTGATGGCCTGCTCAAGGTTGCGCACATCGTTCAGTGCGTCGAAAATGCGGATGATATCAATGCCGTTTTCAATGCTCTTGCGGCAGAAGGCATCCACCACGTCGTCGGCATAGTGCTTGTAGCCCAGAATGTTCTGGCCACGGAAGAGCATCTGCAGCTTCGTATTGGGAATGGCCTTGCGTAAAGCCCGCAGACGCTCCCAGGGATCTTCCTTCAAAAAGCGCATGCAGGAATCAAAGGTAGCGCCGCCCCAGCACTCCAAAGACCAGTAGCCGACGCTGTCCAGGATCTCGCAGGCGGGCAGCATATCCTCAATGCGCATGCGGGTGGCAGCCTGAGACTGGTGGGCGTCACGCAGGATGGTATCCGTGATATACAGGGGCTTATCGGACAGGAACTTCATGTTTTCCATTACATTACTCCTTTCGCGCCGGGTGCAGTAAGGATGATGACCTTACTGGATCACGCACAGCTGCTGGTTGCTATCCACCATCTGGCCCACGGCAACATCCACGGAAACGATGGTGCAGGCTCTGGGGCTCTGGATCTCGTTTTCCATCTTCATGGCCTCAAGGATCATCAGGGGCTGGCCTGCCTGCACAACGGTGCCGGGGGTGACGAGAACGCTCAGGATCTTGCCGGGGAAGGGGGCAATG
>JAFQRI010000157.1 GCA_017410185.1 Oscillibacter sp.
GCAAGTGGAGCTGGCACAGTACCGGTATCTTCTGCCCCGCCTGATCGGTATGTGGACCCACCTTGAGCGTCAGGCCGGCACCAGCGGCAAGGGCCCCATCGGCTCCCGCGGCCCCGGTGAGACCCAGCTGGAAACGGACCGCCGCCACATCCACCGCAAGATCGACAAGCTCCGTGAGGATCTGGAGGAGGTGCGCCGCGTCCGTGCCACCCAGCGCCAGCAGCGCCGGAAGAACGAGATCCCTGTTGTGGCCATCGTGGGCTATACCAACGCGGGAAAATCCACCTTGCTGAACCATCTGACGGATGCGGGCATCCCCGCCAATAACCGTCTGTTCGATACGCTGGATACCACCAGCCGCCTGCTCACCGTCAGCGATACGCTGGATGTGGTGATCTCCGACACCGTTGGCTTTATCCGCAAGCTCCCTCATCAGCTGGTAGAGGCTTTCAAGGCTACGCTGGAGGAGCTGGAATACGCAGACCTGCTGCTCCATGTCATTGATGTCTCCAACCCCGAGTGGCAGATCCAGGCTCAGGTGGTGGAGGATCTGATCGTAGAGCTGGGCGCTTCCCAGCTGCCCCGCATCGACGTTTTCAACAAGGTGGATCTGCTCCCTCCCGGCGAGATCATGCCCCGGGGGGAGAATATCTGCACCATTTCCGCCCAGACAGGCAAGGGGATCGAAGAGCTTCTTGCCATGATCGACCGGATGCTGGATAAGGGCACCCGCAGGGTGAAGATCCATCTGCCCTACGATAAGGGCGGTCTTTTGGATATGCTTTACCGGGAGGCAAAGGTGGAGACCGTGGATTACAGCGCCACCATTGATATTACGGCTGTGTGCAGCCCCAAAGTGCTGGGACAGGTTCAGCCGTATCTGGAACAACACGAGGAGTAATGGCTATGACCGAATATCTGGTGCCCCATTGCGACGCGGAAAGCGAGTTTGTGGAAAAGCGCTCCCGCTTCATCACCCATCTTTGGAAGGTGGAGAGTGAAGAGGAGGCCAGAGGCCGCATCGAGGAGATGAAAAAGAAATACTACGATGCCCGTCACAACTGCTGGTGTTATCTGCTGCAGGAGGGGAATGTGGTGCGTTATTCCGATGACGGTGAGCCCCAGGGTACAGCCGGTCAGCCCATGCTGAATGTGTTTCAGCGTCAGGGCGTGGTGAATGTGTGCTGCGTGGTGACCCGGTATTTCGGCGGCATCCTGCTGGGAGCCGGCGGTCTGACAAGGGCTTATACCAAGGGCGCCAAGGACGCTCTGGATGTGGCCGGTATCGCCCGCATGAGCCTTTGGACCCTTTGGGATGTGGAATGTACTTACCCGCTGTTCGAGCGCATGAAGCTGGAGATTGCCGCTGTGGGCGGCGTCATCCGGGAGTCGGAGTACGGCGCGGATATCCTCATTCGGGCGGCATTTCCGGCGGGAGCGGCAGAGGCGTTTGAGCAGCGCCTGACAGAGCTTTCTGCCGGTCAGCTCACTATGCTGGAAGTAGGGGAGGAGTTTTTGCCCGGCCCCAGAGAAGAGCCAAAATAAAGTAAAACAGGAGCCGCAAGGCTCCTGTTTTGATGTTATTCAGCGCTGAGCTTCTTAGCAAGCTCGTTGAGCTCCGCGCCGGGACGGTCCATTGCCCGGGGAAGCTGAGAGAGGGTCACTTCCACCTTGCGCAGCTCGCCTGTCATATAGGTGGTAGTGTTTTCCACAATGGACATGAGATTGGAATACTGGCTGCGGAAATCCTCCACAGTTTTTTGCAGCTGCTCGCTGGTGGAGCGCTCCAAAGCGCCGGCGCGCTCACGGGCCTCGCACTCGATAGCGCCCAGACGGTCACGGAAGCGGGCATAGTTCTCCGCGTCGGGACGCAGCCGCTCCGCCTCTGCCTTCAAAGAGGAGATGGTTTCCTCGGCAGCGGCGCGCTCGGCGTTCCTGTCAGAGATCAGGGTATCTTTATCGGCGTGCAGGGCGTCGATCTCCTCCTGCAAAGCGGCGTTAGCCTTGTTCAGTTCCTCGATCCGGGCGTTGAGGCCCTCGATCTCTGTTTCCAGTTCCTTGCGGGCGGCGTCATGGTCCAGAGCGGTCTGTTCGATATAGCGAATTACGTCCTGCTTATCAAAACCGCCGAACGTAACACTTTTGATAGGGTAATTTTCCATAAAGGCCCTCCGATTTCTACACGATGTTGCAATATTCTACCATGAAAAGACATGTTTTACAAGAGTTCCGACTTTTCTCAAAAAATTTTTATTAAAATGAAAAAAGGTCTTGCAATTTCGGAAATGGTGTGTTAATATAACACTGTTGTCCGGAAGGGCAGCGAAATGCGCCGTTAGCTCAGCTGGATAGAGCGTCTGGCTACGGACCAGAAGGTCAGGAGTTCGAATCTCTTACGGCGTGCCAAAATCCCGAGGTCGAGAGACTTCGGGATTTTGTTTATTTTTCGATTCAAAAAATTTTTATTAAAATGAAAAAAAGTCTTGCAATTTCGGAAATGGTGTGTTAATATAACGCTGTTGTCCGGAAGGGCAGCGAAATGCGCCGTTAGCTCAGCTGGATAGAGCGTCTGGCTACGGACCAGAAGGTCAGGAGTTCGAATCTCTTACGGCGTGCCAAAACCTCGAAGTCGAAAGACTTCGGGGTTTTGTTTTTATGGCCGTTGACTTTATGGACCACCTGTAATAATATGAAACTGTGTCTACACCAACACAAGGAACGGAGATTTATATGCGGAATAAAACAGAAACATCTACATTTCCCAAGGGAGCGCAGCTGGTTTGCAGAAACTGCAATATTCGGGCATATAACCTGGTTCGTTGCCCCCGATGCCATGAGCTGTTTACCCTTGCGGAGCCTGAGAAGTGGATGGCAGAGGAGAAGAAGGAAGAGGGCGGAAAGCGGGGATTCTTTTTGGCCGGAAAGGGCCGGAAGGCCCATGACGATAAAGAGGTAACGGCACCTGTTGAAAAAGAAACCGCCGTGCCTGAGATGGAAGAACCTGCCGCCCCTGCTGTGGAGGAGCTTGCTGCTCCCGTGATGGAAGAACCTTCCGCGTTTGTACCGGAGAAGTCTGCCGTATCTGCTGTGGAGGAGTTGGCTGCCCCTGTGATGGAAGAGCCTGCGGTGTTTTCTGTGGAGGAACTTGCTGCCCCTGCAGTGAAGGAACCTGCCGCCCCTGTTGCTGAGGAGCCTTCCGCACCGGCTGCAGAAGTGGAATTCACCGGCATCCCGGTGGTGGATGAGCTGCGCGGATATAAGCGGCAGCTGGATCTCGGTGAGATCAGCAAGGAAGAATTTGAAGAGAAAAAGGCGGCGCTTCTTGGCCTTTAAAGTAGAAAAACACTCCTTATGCATCAAGCATAGGGAGTGTTTTTGCGTAAATTGTATTTACTTTACAGAAGCGTGATACCAGCTTTTTCACAGGCTTCGTTGGTCTCGCGGTCCCAGAGGCTTGCCTGCACCTCGCCAATGTGGCAGGTACCCAGCATCAGCATGCACAGGCGGGACTGACCGATACCGCCGCCCATGGTCAAAGGCAGCTCACCGTTCAGGAGCATCTTGTGGAAAGGCAGCTCCCGTCGGTCGTTGCAGCCGGCGAGGGTGAGCTGGCGGTCCAGAGCTTCCTCGTCCACACGGATGCCCATGGAGGAGATCTCAAAGCGGCGCTCCAGAACGGGGTTCCACATGAGGATATCGCCGTTGAGCTCCCAGTCGTCATAGTCAGGGGCGCGGCCGTCATGCTTGATGCCGGAGCGAAGAGTCTTGCCGATCTGCATGAGGAACACGGTGTGGTGCTCGCGGCAGATGGCGTCCTCACGCTCGTTGGGGGTGAGGTCGGGGTAGAGGTCCTCCAGCTCCTGAGAGGTGATGAAGAACACTTCCCGCTCGATTTTGCCCCGCAGGCTGGGGAAGGCCACATTCAGCGCGTCGGAGGTTTCGCACACAGCGCCCACAATGGCGCGCACGCTGGATTTGAGATAGTGGACATTCCGGTCTTCCCGGGAGATGATCTTTTCCCAATCCCACTGGTCCACATAGATAGAGTGGATGTTGTCCACCTCCTCGTCGCGGCGGATGGCGTTCATGTCGGTATAGAGGCCCTTGCCCTCGTGGAAACCGTAGCGCTTGAGGGCCAGACGCTTCCATTTGGCAAGAGAATGGACCACCTCACCGTTGACGCCCACATCGGGGATGTCAAACTTCACGGGACGCTCCACGCCATTGAGGTTGTCGTTCAGACCGGAATCGTCAGCAACGAAGAGGGGAGCGGAAACACGGCGCAGATTCAGCGCGTTGCTCAGGTTGGTCTGGAAGGAGTCCTTGATGAAGGCGATGGCGCGCTGGAGCTCGTAGTTGGGCAGGGGAGCGGTATACCCCTCGGGAATAAACAATTTGCTCATGAATAAAACAGTCCTTTGATCAATAATGGTAGGCTTACGGGAAAAGACCCATCACCAGAGGAGTTACGTAGACCTCCAGCAAGGCGGCTCCCGTCAGCAGGGGAATGAGCACCAGCAGGTGGAACCGGGCCAGCCAAACGGCGCAGGTCCAAGGAGTGCAGGCGCTCGTGTCCCGCCGGAAAAAGCGGGATACATTGTCACAGATATAAAGACCCATGGCGAAGGAAAGGAACATGGCAGGCAGCTCCAGAATGCCGTGGAGCAGGATGCCGGCAAAGTATGTCAGCATGGAAAAACCGTTTTGCACATACAGTGCCGCCATGCAGCCAAGCATCATGGCATTGGTGCCGATGGCCAGAGCACTGAAACGGATAAAGGGAAGAAAGCCGTAAAGCATGATCATGCCGCAGGCGGTGATATTGTTGGTGAGAAGAAAGATACCGTCAACACTTCCGTCCTCGCTGACGGCGCCGCTCATGGCGGCTTCCGTCAGAGCCATAAAATTCTCCTGCACCTGAGGAACAAACATCCCCAGCAGGAAAAAGATCACCACCAGAATGAAAAAGGCGGCAGTGGAGAGAACGAAATGCTCCTTCAGGCCGCTGTTCCAGCAGTCCTTCAAGCTGGCATAATTTCGGCGCAGAGGGGAGATCATGCCTGCTGCAGCTTCTCGATGCCCTTTTTCAGGCGGCGCACAGTCTCCTCGCGGCCCAGAATGTGGCACAGCTCCACGGCGCCGCCGGGAGTGACCAGCTTGCCGGCCACGGCAATACGCACAGGCCACATAACGGTGGCATTCTTCATGCCAAGCCCCTCGGCAAGGCCGATGAGGGAACCGTGGATGCTCTCATAAGTCCACTCGGGCAGCAGCTCCAGCATGGGGGTGACGGTCTGGAGCATTTCCAGAGAGATCTCAGCATTGGTCTTGGACTTCTTGTTGCTAAAGAATTCAATGCCGTATTCAGGCAGCTCGTCGAAGAAATCCACCTTCTCGGGGATCTCGGTGAGCTTTTCGCAGCGGGCCTGCAGAAGGGCTGCGATCTGGGCGGCGTCGATCGCGGGATTCTTCACACCCTCACGGATATAGGGCTCAGCCACCTTGGCAAACGCGGCGGGCTCCATGGCGCGCAGGTAGTTGGCGTTGAAATAGTCCAGCTTGACGATGTCGAAAATGGCGGGGGACTTGGAGATGCCAGCGATGTCGAAAGCCTCCACCAGCTCATCCAGGGTGAAGAACTCCTTCTCAGCGATCTCGCCCTTGGGAGACCAGCCCAGCAGGGCCACATAGTTCAGCACAGCGGTAGTGAGATAGCCCTTGGCAATGAGATCCTCGTAGGAGGGATCGCCGTGGCGCTTGGACATCTTGTTATGCTGGTCGCGCATAACGGGGGAGCAGTGGACGTAGGTAGGGATCTCCCAGCCGAATGCCTCGTAGAGCAGGTTATACTTGGGGGCGGAGGAGAGATATTCGCTGCCGCGGACCACGTGGGTGATGCCCATGAGGTGGTCGTCCACCACATTTGCGAAGTTGTAGGTGGGCAGGCCGTCCCGCTTGATGAGGACCTGATCATCCAGGGTGGAGTTTTCCACAGTGATGTCACCAAAGGACACATCATGGAAGGTGGTGGTGCCCTCGGCGGGGATACGCTGGCGGATGACGTAGGGCTTGCCGGCGGCAAGGTTGGCAGCAACTTCCTCGGCGCTCATGTCGCGGCAGGGGTCGGCCTCCTTCACGAAATTGCCGGAATCCTCGTCGGACTCGGTCTTCTCGCAGAAGCAGTAGTAAGCGGCGCCC
>JAFQRI010000158.1 GCA_017410185.1 Oscillibacter sp.
AGAGGGGAATCTCAACCCCAAGGGGACCCGAAAGGCGGAATTCGCCTTTCGAGATATGGCGACCCGGAACGGGCTCGAACCGTCGACCTCTAGCGTGACAGGCTAGCGTTCTAACCAACTGAACTACCGGGCCATATGTTTGGTGGGAACAACTGGACTCGAACCAGTGACCCCCTGCTTGTAAGGCAGGTGCTCTAACCAGCTGAGCTATGCTCCCGAGCTCGTCGCCGTCAGACGACAAAAGTTATTATATCCATGACCCCCCGCTTTGTCAATACATTTTTTCAACTTTTTTCAAAAATTTTTTACAGCAACAATCTCGGGGCGGAACCGCCGGTTTTCTGCGGTCCCACCCCGATATCCATCACTTTTATTTCTTCATGTCCGCAAGCATCTGCTCCAGCTGCGCCTTGGTGAAATGCTGGTCATTGTCGCAGAACTGGCAGGAGAGGGTCACATCTCCCTGCTCCTCGATCATGGCCGCCAGCTCCTCAGGGCCCAGACTGATGAGAGCCTTCTCCATGCGCTCACGGCTGCAGTAGCAGCGGTATTCCACAGGGGTCTTCTCCAGGATCTCCAGATCAAAATCGGAAAGCACGGTGCGCAGCATATGCTCCGCGTCGTCATTCTCCTTGAGAATGGAGGAGACGTTTCCGGCAGCCATGATGCTGCCCTCCACCATGGTGATCACATCCTCGCCGGCTCCGGGCAGCAGCTGCACGATATAGCCGCCGGAGGCCATCACGCTCTGATCCCGGTCCACCAGCACGCCAAGGCCGCAGGCTGTGGGGATCTGCTCCGACTCCACAAAATAAGCCGCCAGATCCTCAGCGATCTCGCCGCCGAGAAGACCCACACTGCCCACATAGGGCTCTTTCATGTGCAGGTCACGGATGACAGTAAGGGTGCCGTCAAAGCCCACGGCGGCGCCCACATCCAGCTTGCCGTCGGCACGCAGAGGGACATCCACCTGGGGGTTATCCACGGTGCCGCGGACATTGCCCTCGTTGTCAGACACGGCAAGAATGGTGCCGATGGGACCGCCGCCCTTGATCTGCAACGTGAGGCTGGCACCATCCCCCTTGAGGGCGTTGCCCATCATGGAAGCCGCCGCCAGCGTGCGGCCCAGTGCCGCCGTGGCAACAGGAAGGGTCTTATGGATCTGTCTTGCCCGCTCTGTCATGTCGCGGGAGGAAACGGCAACTGCCTTCACAAAGCCGTCTTTGGAAATGGCACGTACCAACTGGTCGCTCATAGGGTATCTCCTTAATTATATCAACGATCATTTTATGCAGTGGAAGATCCACCGCTCCGCGCCTTCTTTCGGCGCACAGTGTCTGAGGTCGGCAGTGAGCTTCACCTTTGTAAAGCCCGCCTCAGCAAGGAAGACTCTCAGCTCCTCCTCGCTCCAGGCCCGCTCCCGGTGCTCCTCATAGTCCCGCTCCCATGCGCCGTCCCGGCGCAGGCGGAACAGATCCACCTGATAGGTGCAGCACTTCGTCTTCTCCGAGAAGAAGGTGCGCCACACGCAGTAGCTTTCCTCCGTTTCGTCGGTGTAAAGCTGCTTGTCCATGGCGCGGAGCTTGGCGGGGGTGTTCACATCAAAGATAAACTGTCCCCCCGGGCGAAGCCAGCGGTATACTCTCTTGAAGGTCTCCCGGATGTCCTTTTCCCGGGTGAGGTAATTCACCGCGTCCACCGTGGAGATGGCGGCGTCCACCTCCTCCGCCAGCCTCAGCTTCTCCATGGACTGGTGGAGGAACAGCGGCGGGTTTTCCATAGCGGAGGCTTTCATCACAGCCTCTGTCAGCATCTCCACTGAGGCGTCACACCCCAGCACGCGGTAGCCCTTCTCCGCCAGCAGGCAGGAAATGGTGCCGGTGCCGCAGCCAAGATCCAGCACCGTCTTCACAGGGGCGGTGCTTTTGCCCAGGCACTTATGCAGGTATTCCGCCCGCTTCATATGGGCGGCATCAGCCATGAGATCGTCATAGCTGGCCGCCAGTGCGTCATAGCTGCTCATTCCTTTGTGGGCTTGATACGGGCGAAAAGCTTATCATATGCGCCGGTGCCGTAGCTCAAAGAGCGGTTGACACGGCTGATGGTGGCGCTGGAAGCGCCGGTGCGCTCCAAAATATCATTATAGATCATGCCGTCATGCAGCAGGGAGGCAACCTCAAAGCGCTGCTCCATGGAGCGAAGCTCAGACACGGTACACAGGTCCTGGAAAAAGTCATAGCACTCCTGCTCATCCTTCAGCTCAAGAATTGCCTTGTAGAGCTGGTCATTCTTTTCTTTCTTACCGATTTTAACCATAACAGGTGCCCTTTCTTCGTATCCCCTTGCGTATTTTGAACTGCTGTCTCAAACAGCGTTCCTTTGTATTTTAACACTATAGTGCGCGAAAGTAAATAGCGTTAGCAAATTTTTTTATAACGCACCCCTGCCTTGCCGTCGCCATAGGCTGAAGCAAACGAGAAAAGGGGGACGCTCATGCCGCAATATCCGCCCTGCACCCTTGAGCGCGTTTGGGAGGCCCACGGCCTCCCGGTGCTCCGTGCCGCGATCGACCTGCCCGCCCCGGCCGAGAGCAGCCGTATCCGAAAATTCTATGCTCTGCAAAGCCGCGCCTACCTGCGCTACTGCGAAAGCTTTCTCCTGCCCCGGGCCACCGCCGAAGCGGAGCGCCGCCTTGAGGAAAGCCGTCCCTTCCACCCCCATCAGGCGGAGCTGACAGGCCGCGTCACTTTTCAGGAGGGTCCCCTTCTGAGCCTTCGGGTCCAGTCCCGGGAGGAAGGAGAGGGTATTTTCCTCCAGCACCGGGGAGACACCTGGGATCTTGCCGCCGGCACGCCGGTGAGTCTGGGGCAGTTTCTGCAAAAACCCCGGCGGTGGAAGGGGCTCTTTTATGAAGCAGCCTCGGCAGACATGGACCGGCGCATCCGCTGCTGTGCCCTGCCCTGCCGGGAGGACTGGCGGCGCGCTCTGCGCCGCAGCCTCAACCCCCGGAACTTTTATCTCACAGAGGAAGGGCTGGCCTTTTTTGTGCCTATGTATGCCCTCGGCGACACATCTCTGGGCGTTCCTACCTTTCTTCTGCCCTGGCGCGAGGAAAACTGCGTCAAAGTAAAGCTGCCGCCCGAAACAGGCGGCAGCTTCCAAAAGCATCCTTGAGAGAAGAGATGTTTTATTTGTTTTTCTTGCGCGCGTCGGCTTCCTGCACGCTCTTGCTCACCATGCCGCCCAAGGCGAACAGGGCAATGGCGTTGGGGATGACCATGAGGTTGTTGAACATATCAGTCAGCTCCCAGACGAGGTCGTTGCTCATCACAGTGCCCAGGAACACGAACACCAGCGCGATGGCGGAATAGACCACGGTGGCCTTCTTGCCGAAGAGATACTCCACGTTGACCTTGCCGAAGAGGTTCCAGCTGAGGATGGTGGAGAAGGCGAAGAACATCAGGCACACAGCCACGAAGATGGCGCCAAAGCTCTCACCGAACACGGAGCCGAAAGCGATCTGGGCCAGATTTGCCTTATTGATGGTGGTGGAGGCAGCAGCCGCGCCGCACTCATAGAGAGGGCCGCCCTCGGTGTAGAGGGTGGAGATGATGACCAGGGCGTTGAGGGTCAGCACCACGAAGGTGTCGATGAACACGCCGATCATGGCCACCACGCCCTGATCGTGGGGATGGGCAACGTTGGCCTGAGCGTGGGCGTGGGGGGTAGAACCCATACCGGCCTCATTGGAGAAGAGACCGCGCTTTGCGCCCTGAGAGATGGCGGCCTTGATGCCGGCGCCGAAAGCGCCGCCCAGAATGGCCTGGGGCTGGAAGGCATACTTGAAGATCATGCCGAAGGTAGCGGGGATGGAGCTTGCGCGGGCAACGAGGATGGCGAGACCGCCCACCAGGAAGATACCTGCCATCATGGGCACCAGCTTCTCGCTGACGCGGCCGATTCGCTTGATGCCGCCGATCAGGATCAGCGCCACGACGATACAAATCAGAATGCCGATTACCAGATTGCTGGTTTTCACCTGCTCCGCAGAGAGCACATTGTAGTTTACCAGAGCCGTGTTAACGGCCGTGGTGATGGTATTCACCTG
>JAFQRI010000001.1 GCA_017410185.1 Oscillibacter sp.
AACCATAACTGTTAAATACTAGTCTATTCCCTACTACATCAGTCAGTATACGCCTACTGCCTTCTTCAATCATAATCAGCCCTAAACCACTCGTATCATAATACACTCCGTTACTGCATGCTATACTGTGTTGTCTACCTGCTGCGTCCAAGTACACGTATGGATACTCTTCACTTTCCGTAGGCATCAAATACTGCTGTACGTTGAGTTTGAACCCTATCCCTATATACGTTTTTATATCCCCATATACTTCCTGACTAGTTACGCTTCCATTGTATATATGGCTTATTCCCATACTGTATATGCCTTCACCCTTTGACATATCTGCTATTTCTATGCTTGCTCGGCCTGTTTGCAGATTCACTGCTACTTTTATTTCATCTAAACCTGTCTATGGCGGCAGCACGGCGGGACTTCTTGTCCCGCGACTATTACCGCCCCCTGAAAGAAGCTCTCTGTGCCCTCGCCGTGGAGCGCACCGGAGATGCCCCTGCCATTCTGGATACAGGCTGCGGCGAGGGATACTACACCTGCGCCATCCATAATGCGCTGAAAGAGGCCGGAAAGTCCCCCCGCACCGCCGGAACAGATATCTCCAAATTCATCCTTCGCTATGCCGCCAAGCGGGAAAAGGGCATTGAGTGGGCGGTGGCCTCCTCCTACCACCTGCCGGTGGCGGATGAGAGCATCGACCTGCTGCTCAACTGCTTCTCTCCCCTTGCGATCGAGGAATTTCAGCGGGTTTTGAAGCCCGGCGGCACCTTTTTGTACGTTGTTCCCGCCGCGCGGCATTTGTGGGAAATGAAAGAAGTTCTTTACGAAAGCCCCTACCCCAACGAGGAGAAGGAAACACCTTACGAGGGCTTTTCCTATGAGGGCATCGTGCCCGTGGATGCCTCCATCACCCTGCAAAGCCAATCGGACATCCACGCCCTCTTCCAGATGACCCCCTATTACTGGAAAACGCCGAAGGAGGGATCAGAGCGGCTTGCAAAGCTGGATACCCTCACCACCCAAATCTCCTTCCGCATCCATGTGTTTCGCAAAAAATAAGGCCCCCTTGTGCAAAGGGGGCTGTCAGCGAAGCTGACTGGGGGATTGTCCTGTTGCCGGACAACCCCTCCGTCACGCTGCGCGTGCCGCCTCCCCTGACTCAGGGGAGGCTTTTTTATGCGTTTTCAAGCACTTTTGTGATCATGCCGCCACCAAGGACGGTGTCCTCATCATACAGTGCCACAGCCTGTCCGGCAGTGATGGCCCGCTGAGGCTCGGCAAAGGTGATCTTCACCCTGCCGTCCTCCAAAGCCTCCGCCACAGCAGGCTGCTCCGCATGGCGGTAGCGGACCCGGGCCTTACACCGAAGAGGGGCATCAATGCCGGGGATTGCTCCCCACACAAATTCATCGGCGATGAGGGCACTGCGAAACAGCTCCTTCTCCGGCCCCACATACACGGTGTTTTCCGCCATGGATTTGCCGCAGACGTAAACCGGCTCCCCCGCGCTGACTCCAAGACCCTTGCGCTGGCCCAGGGTATAGCGGATGGCCCCCCGGTGCTGTCCCAGCAGCCGCCCGTCGGTATGGTAGACAGGACCGGGATCGTATGTCTGCCGGGTATATTCCTCTAAAAAACCCACATAATCCCCGTCCGGCACGAAACAGATGTCCTGACTGTCCCGCTTGCGGGCGCTGACAAAGCCCTGCTCTTCTGCGATGCGGCGGACTTCCGCCTTGGGCACATCCGCAAGAGGAAAGAGGACCTTGCTCAGCTGCTTCTGGGTCAGGAGGGAGAGAAAGTAGCTTTGATCCCGCGCCGCCTCCGCACCCTTGCGCAGGGCCCAGCGGCCGCTTGGAAGCTGCGCAATGCGGGCGTAGTGGCCGGTGGCGATGCAGTCGCACCCCAGCTCCTCCGCCGCCTCCAAAAGCTTTCCGAACTTCAAATGCCGGTTGCATTGGATGCAGGGGTTGGGGGTATCTCCCCGGGCGTATACGGCGGCGAAATCGTCTTTCACCAGTTCGCTGAATTCCTTGCGGAAGTCCAGCACATGAAAGGGGATACCCAGCTTATCCGCCACGCTTGCCGCATCGGAAACGTCATCATGGAGGGCGGATTCATGGAGCCGCATGGTGGCACCGATGCATTCATACCCCTGCTCCTTTAAAAGCCACCCGCTCACGGAGGAATCCACTCCGCCGCTCATGGCCACCAGAACACGTTTTTTCATAGGAATGATTTCCTTTCATAGAACGGGCACGCCGAGTCGTCGTGCCCCACGCGCAATTGCGATGATTCGGGCGTAGGGCGGGACGACCCGGCCCGCCTTACCGCCGATATCTTATTCTCCCTCGCAGATGCACAATATATCCGCCATCTCCGCCGGGCCGATCTCCGCAAAGCCGCCGAAGGGGAAGCCCTTGGCGCTGCGGTGCATCACCATGGCGGGGATATCCTCCACCGTTGCCCCGATCTCCCCAAGGGTAGTGGGCATACCCAGCACACGGAAGAAGCTCCTGAGATGACGGATGCCCTCCTTCGCCGTCTTTTCCACCTGCATGGGATTCAATTCGCAGCCAAAAACCTCCACGGCGAACCGGGCGAAGCGGGCGGGATTCTCATTCATCACATACTTCATCCACGCGGGCATCACCACAGCGAGGGACGCGCCGTGGGCACAGTCATAAAAAGCGGACAGCTCATGGCCGATCTGGTGGCTGGCCCAGTCCTGGGCGCGGCCCACGCCGCAGGAGTTGTTGTGGGCCAGCATCCCCGCCCACATCAGGTCTGCGCGGGCGTGATAGTCCATGGGGTTTGCCATGACCTTGTTTCCGGCTTCCACGATGGTCTTCATCAGCGCCTCGCAAAGGCGGTCGGTGAGAGCCACATCGGGCGTGGTGGTGAAATACCGCTCGCACACATGGGCAAACATATCCACGATGCCGCAGGCGGTCTGATAGGGGGGCAGGGCGCAGGTATAGCGGGGATTCAGCACGGAAAACCGGGGGCGCAGCGCGTCGGACTTGGGGGCGCCCCACTTGAGGTTCCCCGCCTCATGGGTGATGACGCAGCTGGCGCTGCCCTCGCTGCCGGCGGCGGCAATGGTCAGCACGGTGCCGATGGGTAAGGGGTCAGAGGGCATCTGGCCCTCGCCGGCAAAGACCTCCCAGAAATCTCCCTCATATTTCGCGCCAAAGGCGATGGCCTTGGCAGTGTCGATAACGCTGCCGCCGCCAAGGGCAAGGATGAAGTCCAGTCCTTCCCGGCGCACGATATTGATGCCCTCATAGACCTTGCCGCTGCGGGGGTTTGGCTGAATGCCCTCCAGCACGGTGTAAGGCAGCTCCGCCGCCGTGAGAGAGGCGGTCACAGCGTCAAAGGCGCCGATCTTCTTCGCGCTGCCCCCGCCGATGACCAGCAGCACCTTTGTGCCGCCAAAGCGCCGCACCAGCTCGCCGCACTTCTTCTCCTCCCCGTCGCCGAAGGCAAAGAGGGTGGGTGCGTAAAAGGTAAAATTATTCATATCAATATCCTCTCTTCCGGTCAACGTATCCTGCAAGGGGCCGCCCGGCGGCATAGTTTTCCAGATCCGCGCAGAAGAGGCGCACATTTTCATTGCGGGTGTAGCCCAGGGTCATATTGCCGGAAACATGGGGGGTGAGGATAAGATTCTTCGTTTCCCAAAGAGGATGCTCTGCGGGCAGAGGCTCAGGGTCCATCACGTCCAGCGCCGCGCCGGCGAGTTTTCCGCCATTCAGGGCCTCCATCAGCGCCTCCTGATCGATGGCAGTGCCCCGGCCTACGTTCACGATGTACGCCCCCTCGGGCAGCAGCGCAATGCGCTCGCGGCTGAGGATGCCGACAGTCTCCGCCGTGCCGGGGAGGGACATGATAAGGTTTTTGGTGGTTTTCAGCACCTCGTCCAGTGCGGAGATGGGATACACCTCTTCATAGAGGGCGGCATCTGCCTTTCCGCTGCGGCTCACGCCGATGATCTTTGCAGCGCCCATGCCCCGCAGCAGCTCCGCCACGCGATTGCCGATGTTGCCGGTGCCAAGGAGCGTAAACTCATTATCCCGGATGGAGCGGATGGGCAGCTGATTGCTCCACCCCCGGTCCGCCACGATTTTTTCATACTCCGGCATGCGCCGCAGCAGCATCAGCGTCACCATGACCACGTGCTCGGCGATGGTCACGCCGTAGACATTGGAGTTGGTCAAAATGCAGTCGGGGTTTCTGAAAATGCCGTCCTCCTTGCAGTAGGGGTCCACTCCCGCGTAGGAGCAACAGTACCACTTCAGCGTCTCCGGGGCGGAGCGCACCATGGGCACATCATGGGCATAGAGGATCTCACTGTGCTGCAGGCACTTTTCCGCCTCTTCCCGCTGCTCAATGGTGAAATAGTGGGGGGTAAAGCCCGTTTTCGCCGCGGCGGCGTCGATCATGGCTTTGTGGTGAGGCTCCAGAAATTCCAGATAAATGCAGATATCCCGACTCATAAGGTTTCCTCCTTATAATATTCACAGATCTTTTCGGCTGCGCGCATGCCGTCCGCCGCGGCGGAGAGGATACCGCCGGCATAGCCCGCGCCCTCGCCGCAGGGATACAGGCCGTGGATGGCAGACTGTCCCCTTGCGTCTCTGGGGATGCGGACAGGGGAAGAGCTGCGGCTCTCCACGGCGGTAAGAACGGCGTCCGGCTGGTCGTAGCCCTTCAGCTTCCCGCCAAGAACAGGCAGGGCAAGGGCGATGGTCTCCGCCACGAAGGGCGGCAGGCAATCCCATAGATTCGCCCATGCAACGCCAGGGCGGTAGCTGGGAATGACCCGCCCTGCTCCCGCAGAGGGGCGCTTTTGGAGGAAGTCCTCCACCCGCTGGGCAGGGGCGCGGTAGGTTTTTCCACCCAAGATAAAGGCAGCTTCCTCGATTTGACGCTGGAAGGCAATACCCGCGAGAGGGTCTTTGTCGCCGCCGTAGTCCTCGGGAGTGACATTCACCAGCAGCGCGCCGTTGATGTTCTCCTTATCCCGGGCAAACTCGCTCATGCCGTTGGTGACAAGGCGCCCCTCCTCAGAAGCGGCAGCCACCACCTGCCCTCCGGGACAGACGCAGAAAGAAAAGGCGGAACGGCCATTTTCAAGGTGGCAGGAGAGAGAATAGGTGGAAGCTGGCAGGCCGGGATGTCCCGCATACTCCTTATACTGGGCAGCGTCGCAGTCCTCCTGCCGCTGCTCGATGCGCACGCCCACGGCGAAGGGCTTGGCCTCCATGGGCACCCCCCGTCGACAAAGCATCTCGAAGGTGTCCCGGGCGGAGTGCCCGGGGCAGAGGAGCAGTGCGCGGCAGGGGATGCGCTGCGTTCCATCGGGGCTTTCCGCGGTGATGGCAGTCACTGTCCCGTCTTGAATTTCAAGGTCGGTGAGCTTCGTCTCAAAGCGGATATCCGCTCCGAGGGCCATCAGCTCAGCGCGAAGATTTTTCAGCACGGTGTGGAGGTAATCAGTGCCCACATGGGGCTTTGCGTCGATGAGGATATCCTCCGGCGCGCCGTTTCTCACCAGCTGCTCAAGAATAAAGCGGTGGCGGATATCCTTGGTGCCGGTGTTGAGCTTTCCGTCAGAAAAGGCGCCGGCACCGCCCTCACCAAACTGCACGTTGGACACGGTGTCCAGCTCTCCAAAACTCCAGAACCGCTCCACATCCTCCGTGCGCCGCTCCACGCTGCGGCCCCGCTCCAGCAAAATGGGCTTGAGGCCTGCCTTTGCCAGCACAAAGGCGGCAAAGAGACCTGCAGGTCCCGCACCCACCACAATGGGCGGCACTTCCGGAGTGCTCTGGGGCATAGGCAGAAGGTAGCCAAGACTGCGCTTCGCGGGGCTCACCTTTTTATTTCCCCGCAGACGCTTGAGAAGCTTTTCCTCCTCTTTCACCTTCACCTCCACGGTGTAGACCATCTGCACGCCCTCCCGGGCGTCGATGCTGCGGCGCAGGACGCGCAGGGATGTGATTTCTTTTTCCTTGATTTTCAGCTGCCGGGCGGCTTCGGCGGCGAGAGCCGCGGCATCCGCTCCGGGAGGCAGCTTGAGATTGTCTATTTTCAGCAAGGGAGCTCCCTCCTGTTCAGAAGTTCTTAATTTTCCACAAATATCATATCACAGAATTGACGCAGGCGAAACAATTATTTATGATATACAAATGTGAACAGATCTTCAAAAAACCTTCAAATATTTTTCAGCGGCTTTTAAGTTCCGTTGGGTATACTGCAGATAACAAAACGATCCTGCCGTGTCTCTCACGAAAAATTTATAATTCGTGCAAAGTTCCTTCATGATTTGGAAACAATTCTCTGCTATCCTGTACTTGCAGTGAGGGACACCGCATCTCTCAGGAGGTCACCATGTTTAACGACGAAAACAACACCTATCACTATTCCTACACGCCCAATAACCAGCCCGGCCAGTCCTATGACAACGGCTACTACAACAATAACGGCTACCGCCAGACCCAGCCCCCCTACCGTGAGGTGCAGCCCACGAAGAAAAAACGCACCGGTCTCAAGATCGCGGCTTTGGCTCTTTGCTGCGCGCTGCTGGGCGGCGCTGTGGGCGGCGGTGCAGCCTGGGCGCTGATGCGAAACGGCAGCAAGGTCACTACACAGGTGAATGTCTCTGCCCGCCCCAGCGCCGAGGTGGTGCTCCACAGTGTGGACGGCAACAGGCTCATGACCGACGCTGAGGTCTACGCCGCAAACGCCAACAGCGTGGTGTCCATCAACACCACCATCTCCGGCGGCACCAACATCTTCGGTCAGGTGACGGAGTCTGCCTCCGCCGGCAGCGGCTTCATTCTCACCAAAGAGGGCTTCATCGTCACCAACTTCCATGTGGTGGAGGATGCCAGCACCATTAAGGTCACCCTTTATAACGGCGACACTTACGATGCGGTGTATATCGGCGGCGATGAGGACTATGACATCGCCGTTATCAAGATCGACGCCACGGATCTTCAGAATGTCACCCTCGGTAACAGCGAGAATCTGAATGTGGGCGACCGGGTCCTTGCCATCGGTAACCCCTTGGGTGAGCTGACCTTCTCCATGAGCGGCGGCATGGTCTCCAGCGTCAACCGCACCATCAACGTCTCCGGCACCCCCTTCAACATGATCCAGACCGATGCCTCCATTAACCCCGGCAACTCCGGCGGCCCCCTCTTCAACCAGTACGGCGAGGTGGTGGGCATCGTGTCCGCCAAGTATTCCTCCTACGCCAACGCTGCGGTGGAGGGTCTGGGCTTCGCCATCCCCATCAATGACGTTTCTGCCATGATCGAGGATATCATGACCAACGGCTTTGTCACCAACAAGCCTTACCTCGGCATCACTGCCGGCACCATGACCGACCAGATGGCCGCCCAGTACCGCTATAACATCACCAAGGGCGTGTTCGTCTACAGCGTGGAGGAGGGCTTCGCCGCCGCCAACGCGGGGCTGAAGCTGGGCGACGTCATCACCATGATCGATGACCATGAGATCACCTCCATGGAGGATCTCACCACCGTGAAGAAGTATTATTCCGCCGGTGATACCGCCACCTTCACCATCTACCGCGACGGTCAGTCCACCACCGTGGAGGTCACATGGAGCGCCGTTCCTCAGCAGGAGCAGAGCAACCTCACGCAGGAGCAGCAGCCTGCCCAGAATCCCCAGTACGGTCAGGGCGGCCAAAACCCTTATTATTACTACTCCAACCCCTTTGACATGTTCGACTATTTCTTCGGCAACGGCATGTTCGGTTGATCCCTTTGACGGGCGTTTCGCGGCAAAAGCTGCGGCAAGGCAACAAGCGCCCATGCGACAGACGGGATCGATATTGGATAGATGTTCCCTTTCTTTCTCAAACCCTCATTTACACTCTCTTTGAAAAACACTCCGGCGGGCCATGCAGCTGCATGGCCCGCCGGGGTGTCTTTATTCGGTTCAGTCCACATTCTCGCTGGCCTGCATGGCCTTGAGGGTCATCTCCAGCAGCTTGTCCAGCTCCCATTCCAGCATATCCGCGCCCTGCTGGATCACATCCCGGGAGCAGCCGGCGGCAAACTTCTTATCCTTGAATTTCTTCTTCAAAGACTTCAGCTCCATATCGAGGCAAGACTTGGAGGGGCGCATCATGGCGGCGGCGCCGATGAGGCCGGTGAGCTCGTCGGTGGCAAAGAGCACCTTCTCCATCTGATGCTCGGGCTTGATCTCCACCCGGAGACCATAGCCATGGCTTGCGCAGGCCCGGACGATGCGCTCGTCAAGACCCAGTTCACGCATCAGCTCGATACCCTTGGTGCAGTGCTCCTCGGGCCAGCGCTCAAAGTCCAGATCGTGGAGGATGCCCACGGTCTGCCAGAAATCGGCCTCCTCGCCGTAGCCCAGCTCCACGGCGTACCAGCGCATCACATCACCCACGGTGACGCCGTGCTTGAGGTGGAACTCACCTTCGTTATACTGCCGGAGCAGCTCATAAGCTTCCTTGGGAGTGGGGATCATAATGTATCCTTCCTTTCATACATTTCGGTGAAAAGGTGTTCCTTTCCCCGGTATTTATAGCCCACCATGGTGTCCAGCTGCACATCATGGATGGCAGCAAAGATACTTTTTTCAATGGTGGGGTTGATCTTTTTCAGCTCCCGGATCAGCTCCTTGATCTCCTGCCGCTTGGATTTGCCGTCCTTATTGTCATTTTCCGCGCAGGTCTCCGTAAAGCGGCAGGCACAGCGGATGAACTCCAGATCATTATAGCGGCACCACGCGATGACATGATCCTCATGAATGCAGTACATGGGGCGGATGAGCTCCATGCCGGGGAAGTTCTTACTGTGGATCTTGGGGGGCATGGCCTGGATCTGGGCACCGTAGAACATGGCCATGACGGTGGTTTCGATAACATCGCTGAAATGGTGCCCGAGGGCGATCTTGTTGCAGCCCAGCTCCTGAGCTTTCGCGTAGAGAAATCCCCTTCGCATCCGGGCGCAGAGGTAGCAGGGGTTCTGCTCCACATTGTTGGCAACGTCGAAGATATCGGAATCGAAAATGGTGATGGGAATATTCAAACGGGCAGCATTATCGATGATCTTTTGCCGGTTTTCCGGATTGTAGCCGGGGTCCATCACCATGAAGACCAGCTCAAAGGGCTGCTCTGTGTGGCGCTGGAGCTCCTGCAGGAGCTTTGCCATCAGCATGGAGTCCTTGCCGCCGGAGATGCACACAGCGATCTTATCCCCAGGGGCGATGAGCTCATACCGCTTCACCGCGGCAATGAAGGGCTTCCACAGCTCCCGGCGGTATTTTTTGATGATGCTGCGCTCCGCCGTTTGGGCGGGAGAAAGTTCCTTGGGCATGGGTTCACCTCGTTTGCTGGTTTGATTTCTGCGGGGATAACGGCGGATGAGGGTCATCCCTCACCATACTGCCACTTCCGCCGCCTGCGGCGGCGGGGAACGATTGCACCCCCATTTTCTTTTCGAGACATCGAAAAGAAAATCGCCGTGCACGGTGAAAAGAAAAGATGTCAGCGCGTATCGGCACTGTGAGTTTCGTTCCCTTCTGCCTCGCGGTCGTAACTACGCCGTAAAACCAACTTTCCGGTGCGCGTCTGCTTCTCTTTCCGCGCCACCCGGGCGCTGCCTTGGTGGTTGATGAAAACTTTCTGATCTTCACCGCAACTTGGTCACCGCACCCAATATTTACGCAGGAACTCACGGTAGAGCGGGTGCTGAAAAGGTGGGCAGGCGCTGAACGCCATCACTGCGGTGGAGCGAGCGTGCCGCGAACGGGAGGAGCAGGCACCCCGCAACAAAAAACAAAAAACATTTCTTTTGGGGCATACCCCCGTTTTCTTTGGGACAAAGAAAATGGGGTAGTCTCCCCGGCGGTCGAAGACCACCTCTGACAGGGCTGCCCCGTCACAGCACAACGGGGATCTCCCCGCTGATCCACACCTCGCCCGGTGCCACCGTGCAGGTGTAAGCGTGGACGTTCACCCCCGCCGCCTTTGCCGCACGCAAGGCCTCACCAAATTCCGGGTGGGTGAGATCGTTGGGGCTGAGGTGTGTCACTTGCTCCATTTGTACCACAAAGACAACGCTTGCGTCAATCCCTGCCTCCGCCGCCTTCTTAAGCTCCCTCAGGTGCTTCACGCCCCGCTCCGTGGGGGCATCGGGGAAGTATACCGCCCCATCGTGCTCCAGCGTCACGCCCTTGACCTCCACCAGATGAAAGCCCTTGTCCGTCTGGATAGCAAAATCAAGACGGGAGTCCCCGAAGCTGTACTCCGGCCAGAGGGACTGCACGCCGGGGATGAAGTTCCCCGCCAGCACCCACTCGGCAAAGATCTTGTTGGGCGCCTGAGAATCCATGTTGATGAGCCGATCCCCCTTGCGCACCGCCACAAGGTCGCAGGCCGTCTTGCGCAGAGGGTTCTCGCTGCGGGTGAGATACACCTCCGCCCCCGGCACAAGCAGCTCCCGGCAGCGGCCGGTGTTTTTCACATGCACTGTCTCCACCTGTCCGTTTTGCTTCACATGGGCGATGAAGCGGTTGGGCCGGTCGATAAATCGGGCAACTTCAATGTTACGATACCGCAAAGATCCTTCCTCCTCTTTTCTGTCCTCTTTGTTTATTTTTTGACAGTATATCACAAGGGCGGGAAAATAGAAAGAGTTTCGCAATCGTTTTCCTTGAAAACGTTCCGTCACAACGTACAAAAAGGAGGATTCACCTTTGAACGCCGCGCGAAAGATTCCGGATTGTAATTTTTGACGGAGATTGCTATAATGATAGCAACTCAAAGAAGTGAGCAACTCAATTTTAATTTTGGGAGGGAGTATATGGATCTCATGACCATCGGCTTTATCGCAGCTGCCGCCGTGGCAGTGGTGGAAGCCATCATGCTGCTCAAACGTCCCGCTGCGGATCCCGCGCCTGCGGCCCCTGCCGCACCCGCCGCACCGGCCGCTGATACCGGCAAGCCCAGCCAGGAGCTGGTCGCCGCCGTTTCCGCCGCCCTTGCCGAGGAGCTGGGCACCGACATCACCCGCATCCGCATCAAGTCCATCACCAAGCTGTAAATTACATTCTTTCATAAAAGGAGAAGCTTATAATGAAGAAATATAAAGTGACCGTCAACGGCACCGCCTACATGATCGAGCTGGAAGCCATCAACGATGCTGCCGCTCCCGCCCCCGCAGCTGCTCCTGCCCCCGCTCCTGCCCCTGCCCCCGCTCCTGCCCCTGCCCCCGCTCCTGCCCCTGCTCCCGCTC
>JAFQRI010000159.1 GCA_017410185.1 Oscillibacter sp.
GGGGTGAAGTCGATGCCGTTATAGATGGCGTAGAATTTATCCGGCGCGAAGCCGCGGGAGATCAGCAGGTCCACCATGGCGTCGGACACGCCGATGCGGTAGTCCAGATGCCGCAGCGCCCAGTTATTGATGGTGCCGAAGGTCAGGTGGCTGAGGGGGCGGCCCATGTAGTCCAGCTTGTAGTCGCTGTGGACAGTGGAGACCACGGGCAGGCCGGTGGAGGAACGCAGCAGTGCGCCCACCATGTTGGCACGGGAGCCGTGACAGTGAATCAGCTGATAGCCGCCTTCTTTGATATAGGCAGTCAGCTGTTTGCGCAGTTTGGGGATGTTGTTGCCCCCCATGATTTCCGTGGGGATGCCGAGGGAGCGGGCCTCTTCGGCAAAGGGGCCGTCACGGAAGCACACCAGCTGAGCGGTGATGCTTTTGTTCAGATTCTGCAGCAGACTCAATACGTGAGTTTTGGCACCGCCGGAGTCGCCGCCGCTGATGAGATGGATGACCTTCATAATCAAAAACCTTTCTTTCGTGAAAGATGAAATGGGACTTGTGAAACAGCAGAAAATATTATACAATGATTTGCAGACCTTGTCCATAAAAAGAGAATGTCGGGCGAATCAGCCCGTTACGGAGGAAGCTATGGAACAGAAAGCAAAACGCTTTGGAAAATTCAACGTGGTGGACATCATCGCCGTCCTTCTGATTCTGGCGGTGATCGCCTTTGCGGGCTATAAGTTTGTCAGCGGCCGCAACGCTGCCGCCGAGGCGCCTCCCAGAATTCCCGTCACCTTTCAGGTGAAGGTGGAGGGCGTGCCTGCCGAGCTGTATGAAAGCTGCGTGGAGCACCTGCCGTCTCCTCTGATGGCCTCCGGCGCGCTGGTGGGCGGCAACATTGAGAGCGTGGAAAAAGAGCCGTTTCTGGTGATCAGCCCCGATGGGGAGTGGGTAGAGGACCCCGCCCATGTGAATCTGATCTTCACCGCTACCACCACGGTGCTGGATACCCCTGTCATGCTGACCAAGGTGGGCGATCAGGAGATCCGTGTGGGTAAGCCTCACCTCATTAAGAGCGAATATATCGAGTTCCAGGGCGGCATCATCACCGATGTCCAGTGGGGCGAATAAACAGAGTTTGGCATAAGGGTATAAGATGTAAAAGACCGCCGCGGAAGATCTCCGCGGCGGTTGTTTTTGTATCAGGCAGGGACGGCTGTTCAGATAAGCAGGATGACGACGCAGGCAGCGACAACACAGATGCAGACGAAGGTTGTTTTCTTCAAACCTGTATCCCGGCCTAAAATGCGGGGGCAGCCCTTGGGAGATAGCGCGAGCACCTGAAACATGACGCCGAAAGCAAGATAAAAAAGAGCCATGCCCAGCATTTGAAGCGATCTTAAAACAAACAGCTCAATGAAGCCGACGACAATCCCAAAATAGCAGAAGAAGGCCAGACCCTGCATACCCTTACGGCGCTTTGGAGCGGACGCACCGTCTGCGCAGAATGCAGGATCATCTGGGTTGTCCTCCATGTCCAGATCGGACAGATCATCCTCTAAAGGAGAATCGTCAAAATCTTCTTCTGGAGTTGTCCGGAACCCGAAAACCTCCGGGCCGCCGGCGCGAAGGATAAATGTTTCCAGTGTTTCACGATCCCATAGCAGCACATTGGTTGCCTTTGCCAGATCGATGGCACCGGAGGTGAAGTGGGAATTGGTCATCACAACGCCTACATGACAGTGATAATACTGTATGCCTGCAGCAACCTCCTGTACCGGTGTGTTGCCCAGCGGGCTGGCGTAGTTTTTGCACTGAATTGCATACTTAATCCCATCTTTGACAGCGAGAATATCCACACCCTGATCTCCGGTACCGGGGGTTACATGCACACGAGAGAACCCCAGCTTTTCCAGCACATTGGCGCAGAAATACTCAAAGGAAAGGCCGCTCATCTGATCGATGACGGACATGATAGATACCATGCTTCACGCCCTCTTTTTTTGAATTGAAATAAGCTGTTTGGGGATGCGCGTCCCCTGTCTTTCCGGCATTTACAGTCCGCACTTGCCGCGGGCCATGTATTTACCCCGAGGCTCTTCGTCCAGCACCTTGCCGTTTTCTACAGCCTTTTCGCCGCGGAGCCACACCTCACGGATGCCGCCGGCAGTGACAAATCCCTCGTAGGGATTGTAATCCACGTTGGCGATGCAGTCGTCGGCCCGGATCACATGGCTGGCGCCGGGATCGTAGACGATGATATCCGCGTCGCTGCCCGGCTTCAGCGTGCCCTTGCGGGGGAAGAGACCGTACAGCTTTGCGGGATTTTCGCTGAGGGCACGGCACATGCCCTGCAGGCTGATGCGGCGTTTGGCCACACCGTAGGAGTAGATCAGTTCGCCCCGGGTCTCCACGCCGGGCAGGCCGCCGGGAATGGCGGTGAAGTCGCCCCGACCGGCCTCTTTTTGGGCAAGGGTAAAGGAGCAGTGGTCGGTGGAGACGGTCTGGATGTCGCCGCGGCGCAGGGCCTTCCACAGGAGCTCCTGCTGTCCCTTCTCGCGGATGGGCGGCGCGCAGACATAGCGGGCGGCCTGTGAGTAATCCTCGTTGAAATAGACGCTGTCGTCCAGCAGCAGATACTGGGGACAGGTCTCCACATAGACCTTCTGCCCCCGCTTGCGGGCGTGCTCCA
>JAFQRI010000016.1 GCA_017410185.1 Oscillibacter sp.
GAGGAAAAGGGCGTTGCCTTCGCCTTCGATGCCAAGGTGTCCGCTATCGATGAAGGGGGCGTCACCTTCGCCGACGGGGCAAAGCTGGAGAGTGACTTGGTGTGCCTGTGCATCGGCACACGGGCCAATGTAGATGTGCTCCGTCCCAGCGGCGTCAACATCGGCCGCGCCGTAGTGGTGGATGAACACATGGAGAGTTCCGTCCAGGGCATCTACGCCGCAGGCGACTGCTCCGAGGGCAGAAATTTGCAGACGGGCAAGACTGCCATCATCGGCCTGTGGGCCAACGCAGGGGCACAGGGTGCCTGCGCCGGCGCCAACATGGCAGGTGTCCACACAGAGTATCACGGCAACATTCTCCACAACATCACCCACTTCTTCGATATGGACTTCATCGGCCTCGGCGATGCCTCGGTGCCGGGTGAGCACCACCGCTTTGCGGGCAAGAACTTCTCCATTGAGCTGGTGATGGACGCAGGTCAGCTCAAGAGCGTGAATATCTTCGGCAACTATAAGATCAGCGGCATTTTGAAACATCACCTGACCAAGCAGCTGTTGGGGGCCGAGTCCACCCTCACCCCCGCCCAGCGCGGCTTGCTGGAGCAGCACGGTCTGCCCAGAGACTTTATTGAATTGATCGGAGGTGCCTCCCATGACTGAACTGGAGCGACTCATAAAGGCAAAGATCCCCTGTGAAGAAACAGGGATCGAAATTCGCCACACTGTCTGCGATATCTGTACCCCCGGCCCGCAGTGCGGCATTGATGCTTACATCAAGGACGGCAAGGTGATTAAAATCGAGGGCACCGACGGCTTCCCTAGCAATAACGGCGTCCTCTGCACCAAGGGCGCAGCCAACCGCCAGTACATCTACCGTGAAGACCGCCTCAAAACGCCCATGAAGCGTGTGGGCGAGCGTGGCGAGGGTAAGTTTGAGCCCATCTCTTGGGAAGAGGCTATGGAAATCTGCGCCCGTGAGCTGAATAAGGTCAAGGCTGCCTACGGCCCTGAGGCCGTCACCTTCCTGTGCGGCTATTCCAAGTGGTTCCGCCCCTGGCTCCATCGTCTTGCCTATTCCTTCGGCTCTCCCAACTACATCACCGAGTCCAGCACCTGCCATACCGCCGAGGTCATGAGCTACAACTCCCTGTTCGGCGCTTTCTCCATGCCGGATCTGCGCAACACCAAGATGATCATGAGCTGGGGCTCCAACGGCGTCATCAACTCCTATCCCATGGGCCGCGCCGTACTGGGTATGAAGGCCAACGGCGGCAAGCTGGTGGTCATCGATCCCCGCCGCACCCACTTGGCGGCAAAGTACGCCGACCTCTATCTCCAGCCCAAGATCGGCTCTGACGCCGCCATCGCCCACGCCATGGCAAAGGTGATGATCGAAGAGGGCCTCTATGACAAGGACTTCGTGGAGAAGTACTGCTACGGCTTTGATAAGTATGCCGACTATGTCAAGCAGTTCACGCTCCAGAAGGCTGAGGAAATCTCCTCCGTCCCCGCCGCAGACATCCGCAAGGCGCTGGACATGTTCTTGGAATCCGACCCCTCCGCCATCCTCCCCGGCAACGGTCTTACCCACCGCACCAACGGCTACAATGTCCACCGCTCGATTCTGAGCCTCATGGCCATCTCCGGCCGCTTTGACCGTCCCGGTACGCTGCTCCCCTGCCGCGATACCCTCTGCGACAGTGACGGCGGCTTTGAGTCCTTGGAGCACGAGTTCTATATGTCCCGCTTCCCCGAGAATGCCAAGCCCCGCGTAGGCAGCGAGCGCTTCCCCCTGTGGACGCGGTTGCTCCACGACAAGCAGGGTCAGGGCATGGACTTGGTACGCCACATGGAAGAGGCAAAGCCCTATCCCATCAAGGCCATGGTGATGTTCGGTGTCAACGACCGCATGTACCCCGAGTCCCCCCGCTTCCTCAAGGCGCTGAAGGACATGGATTTCGTCATGGCTACCGACATTTTCCACACCGATGTCATCGACCACGCCGACATCGTCTTCCCCGCCTCCACCTCCTTTGAGCGCGGCGAGGTGAAGTGCTATGTGGGTCAGTTCATTGAGTATACCCGCCCCGTCATCGCCCCCGTCCACGACAACAAGGACGATGTGGAGATCATCACCATGCTGGCCAACGCCCTCGATTTGGACGATGACCTTCTCCGCGCAGGCTATGATAAGTCCGTACAGTACATCCTCTCCCCCAGCGGTATCACCGACTGGGAAGCTGTGAAGGACGCGCCCCTGCCTGTCCGCTCCCCCAATGCCACCCGCTATGTCCCCGGCACGATGCTGAAGAACGGTCTCCCCACTCCTACGGGTAAAATCGAGCTGAGCTGCTCCGTTTTGGAGGAGCTGGGTCGTCCCGATCTCGATCCCCTGCCCATCCATAAGAGCAGCGACGACGATGCCGATCCCAAGGAGTTCCCCTTCATTCTGATGAGCGGTGCCCGCATCCCCAACGCCGTCCATTCCCGTACCCACAATGTGCCTTGGCTTCGCTCTCTGCGCCCCGAGCCCAGCGCCGACATCAACCCCGCCGACGCCGCTCGCCTCGGCATCAAACAGGGCGATACCATCCGTATCGTATCCCAGATCAGCAGCATCACCGTCAAGGCCAACATCAGCAGCATTTCCAATGTGGGCGATGTGAATATGTTCCACGGCTACAAGGAGGCCAATGTCAACAGCCTCATGCCTATCGATCACCTTGACCCCTACACCGGCTTCCCCGGCTATAAACAGCTGCGCTGCCGCATTGAGAAAGTGGAGGACTAAACCATGAAATATGTATTTGTATTGGATGAGTCCAAGTGCGTGGCCTGCGGCGCTTGCGCCATCGCCTGTATGGATCAGAACGACATCGATGTAGCCGCCGGTGATACCCCCTTCCGCACCACCTTTGTGAACGAACAGGGCAGCGTGGAAGATCCCCGTTTCACCTTCCTCTCCATCGCCTGTATGCACTGTGCCGACGCCCCCTGTATCGCAGGCTGCCCCACAGGGTGTCTCCGCAAAGACCCCGAGACGGGCTTCACCGTCTATGACAACACACACTGCATCGGCTGCCACAGCTGCGCTATGGCCTGTCCCTTCGCCCAGCCCTGCTTCAACGGCGCAAGCGGCAAGATGACCAAGTGCGATGGCTGCGTGGAACGTGTCAAGCACGGCTTAAAGCCCGCCTGCGTCAAGGTCTGCCCCTTTGGCGCACTGCAGATGCTGCCTGAGGAGGAATACGAGGCCATGATGCGGGATAACGCCAAGCGGAAAATCTCCTTCCGCCTCCTTTCCAAGTAAATCCATGACAAAACCACCCAAAGAGCCCTCTTTGGGTGGTTTTTCATTGCAACAGCCTGTTTCATCGTGTATAATCAAGGCAAGAAACCACAAGGAGGATCATTCCATGGGTACTTACGAAAACGGCAGAGCCTTTGCTGAATACAATGACTCCCTCGACCCCATTTCCCATCTCCGCGACCATTTTTACACGAAAGAAAACCAACTCTATCTGGACGGCAACTCCCTGGGCCTATGCTCGAAGGACGCTGAAAAGGCCGTACTGCGTGCTTTGGATGACTGGAAAACCTACGGCATCAACATCTGGTCGGGCGCAC
>JAFQRI010000002.1 GCA_017410185.1 Oscillibacter sp.
GCATATCATCAAGCCGCAGGAGGATACACGCTGGCGCGTGATGAGATACACGGCGTTGCCGTGATGATATCCAGCCCCGCAGGGGCTGATGATATGCCAAGCCTGCGGCTTGGATAAAAAAAGAAGTAACTTTTGTCTACCAAAAGTTACTTCTTTTTTGGAGCAGGGTACGGGAGTCGAACCCGCCTTAACGGCTTGGGAAGCCGCTGTAATACCGATATACCAACCCTGCAAATGAAATTGACTTTATCAGTATAGCACATTTTTTTGAATTTGCAACCGCTAATCCTGTCGAAGAGGACATGATGAGCAGACGACATGCATAAGGTGAAAAAAACGCTGTGGAGGGATCGGATGAAACGATGGATCTGGATATTGCTGCTGCCGCTGCTGCTGGTGCCCGCCCGCGCGGAGGCGGTGGAGCTGGAGCTGGATGCGCCGGCGGCGCTGCTGATGGAAAAGACGACGGGAGAGGTGCTTTTTGCCCAAAATGAACACGAAAAGCGGGAGCCGGCCAGTGTGACCAAGGTAATGACGCTGCTGCTGACCATGGAGGCCATCGAAAGGGGAAGCATCGCCTATGACGATGTGGTGACAGTCAGTGCCTACGCCGCCTCCATGGGTGGCAGCAATGTGTATCTGGCCGAGGGTGAGCAGATCACGGTGGAGGAGCTGATCAAAGCTGTGTGCGTAGCCTCGGGCAATGACGCCTCGGTGGCGCTGGCAGAGCACATCTCCGGCGTGACGGAGCTGTTTGTGGCGCAGATGAACAACCGGGCCAAAGAACTGGGCATGCAGGACACCCATTTCGTCAACTGCCACGGTCTGCCGGCGGAAGGTCATGTGACCAGCGTATGGGACATCGCCGTCATGAGCAGGGAGCTGATCCTGCATCACCCCGATTTGCGGCGCTTTACCACGATCTGGATGGATTCGCTGCGAAACGGAGAATTTGAACTGGCCAACACCAATAAACTTATCCGCTTTTATGACGGGGCGACGGGATTGAAGACAGGCAGTACCAGCTCTGCCGGGTACTGCATCAGCGCTACGGCGGAAAGGGAGGGGATGGAGCTGATTGCCGTGGTACTGGGCGGAAGCACATCCCAAAAGCGGTTTGAAGACGCCAAAACGATGCTCAGCTACGGCTTTGCCACCTACGCTCTGCATGAGGTGGAGGCGGAGACGCCTTTTGCCCCGCTGCCGGTGCACTTGGGCATGGCGGACACGGTGGCACTGCGGCTGCCGGAGGAGGGGCGGCAGGTGCTGGTGAAAAAGGCACAGGCAGCCACGCTGACGCAGGAGATATCTCTGCCGGAAAAAGTGGAAGCGCCGGTGACAGAAGGGCAGGCGGTAGGCGTACTGACGGTATGTGACGGTGACACGGTGGTGCTGGAAATCCCCATTCAGGCGGCGCAGACGGTGGAAAAGCTGACGTGGAGCGAAATGTTCCGGAGATTAATGGAAGGAATGTTCCTGCTCAGGTGAAGAAAAGGGCGGCCCCAACCGCCCTTTTTTCTATCTGCACCCTTGTGTTTTGGCGGAAACGGGGGTACAATAAAATAGCAATAGAATATCCATGCCAATTCACATAGGAGGAAATTATATGATCCAGGTCAACCTGAACAACATCAAGTCCTTTGTCTCTTCCGATTACCAGACCGAGCTGCTCGCCGGCGTGCTGGACGCCCATGACAAGCTGCAAAACGGCACCGGTGCCGGCAGCGACTATATCGGTTGGGTCCGCCTGCCCGCCGACTATGACAAGGAGGAGTTCGCACGCATCAAGGCGGCGGCCAAAAAGATCCAGAGTGACAGTGAGGCGCTGGTGGTCATCGGTATTGGCGGCTCCTATCTGGGTGCCCGCGGCGTTATCGAGTGCCTGTGCTCGGCCAACTACAACCTGAAGAAAAAGTCCACCCCCAATATCTACTTCACCGGCAACGGCCTTTCTTCCGACCAGATGAGCGAAGTGGTGGAGCTGCTGGAGGGCAAGGATTTCTCCATCAACGTTATCTCCAAGTCCGGCACCACCACCGAGCCTGCCGTGGCCTTCCGTTTCTTCCGGAAGCTCCTGGAGGACAAGTACGGCAAGGAAGAGGCAGCTAAGCGGATCTATGCCACCACCGACCGCGCCCGGGGCGCGCTGAAGACCCTGGCCGATCAGGCCGGCTACGAGACCTTTGTGGTGCCCGACGATGTGGGCGGCCGCTACAGTGTGCTGACCGCCGTCGGTCTGCTGCCCATCGCCGTGGCCGGCGTGGATATCGACGCACTGATGGCCGGCGCGGCCGATATGATGGCGTTGTGCGCCAAGCCCGAACTGGCCGTGAACCCCGCGTGGCAGTATGGTGCCGCCCGTTATGAGCTGTATCGCACCGGCAAGAAGATCGAAATCCTGGCTGCCTATGAGCCCAACTTCCGCTTTATGTGCGAGTGGTGGAAGCAGCTCTACGGTGAGAGCGAGGGCAAGGAGAATAAGGGCCTGTTCCCTGCCAGTGTGGAGTTTACTGCTGACCTGCACTCCATGGGTCAGTACATCCAACAGGGCGAGCGCCATCTGTTTGAGACAGTGGTGCGCCTGGGCAAGTCTGCCACGGAAAACGTGGTTCCCTTTGACGAGGTCAACGGCGACGGACTGAATTTCCTGGCTGGCAAGGACATGGATTTCATCAAACAGCAGGCCATGGACGGCACACTGCTGGCCCATGTGGAGGGCGGCGTGCCCAACATTATCGTGAACACCGGTAAGCTGGACGCCTATTCGCTGGGTGAGCTGATCTACTTCTTTGAGTATTCCTGCGGCATCAGCGGCTATCTGCTGGAGGTCAACCCCTTCGATCAGCCCGGTGTGGAGGCCTACAAGAAGAACATGTTTGCCCTGTTGGGCAAGCCCGGCTATGAAGAGCTGCGCGCAGAGCTGCTGAGCAAGCTGGAAGGCTGAAATTTGTTCTTTTGACCAAAAAATTACGCATATTTTCTCCATTGCTATTTTTCTGACGATGTGGTATCTTATTACTAAGTATAGGAACCACTGGTTACCATATATTTCGAAGGAGTGATTTCTTATGGTTAGATTGATTTTGGGTACCGCCGGTGCAGGCAAGACCAAGCAGCTCATCGAGCTGATCCACGCCAGCGTGGAAGCGGAGAAGGGCAGTGTCGTGTGCATCGAGCCCGGTGCAGATATGACGTATGATGTCAGTTACAACGTTCGTTTGGTGAACGCCAACGAATACAGCCTGGATTCTTTTGAGTGCCTGCGCGGCTTTATCAGCGGCCTCTATGCGGGCAATTACGATATTTCCCACGTCTATGTGGACAACCTGTGCAAGATCACCAGAGAGAGCGACTTGCACACGGTGGAGAAGTTCCTGACCTGGCTGGAGCGCTTCAGCGACAAGAACGCGGTGAAATTTACCGTGACCCTCAGCGCCTCTGAAGACGTAGTCACCGATGGTCTGCGCCACTTCCTGTAAGAAACAAGAGAAAAGAGCCGCATTCCCGGTGGGGAATGCGGTTCTTTTTGCGTTCTGGGGACTTGAGAAAGTGATTTTGCCGTGGTAGAATAACTTCAGCTGCAAAAGACGGTCGGGGAGGAGAGGGCGATGACGGCTTACCGCCTGTTCTGGCTTTTGGAAACAGAATATACGCTGTATCTGCTGAGCGGCCAA
>JAFQRI010000017.1 GCA_017410185.1 Oscillibacter sp.
GAGCGTAGTAGTAATAGTTGGTGGCCTCAGGCTGGAGTGCCGCCTTGATGGAGGCAAGGCCGGGATTTGCAATGGGCGTGGGAGGCAGACCCTGATACTTATAGAGGTTGTAGCGGGAATCCATCTCCTTGTCAGCATTGGTAAGGGAAGTGGTACCGCTGGGCAGAGCATAGATCAGCGCGGCGTCGATCTGCAGCATGCCGTAGGTGCCGTGGCTGCCGTCATCCTTCAGACGGTTATAGATCACAGATGCGATCTTACTGTGGTCGCTGCCGTCTGTCTCCTTCTCGATGAGAGAAGCAATGATGGTGATCTCCTTCAGGGTGTAGCCATTGGCCTTCGCCTGATCCCACAGTTCCTGATCCAGAGATTCCGTGCGGCTATTGAAAGTAGAAATGAGCTTACCGAGGGCATCGGCAGGCTTCTTGGTGTTCACATAGAACTCATAGGTGTCCGGGAAGAGATAGCCTTCCAGACGGGAGATATCCTCAGAATCATTGTCAATGAAGGAATAGTTAAAGTCTGCAGTCTTGGCGGCCTCTGTCAGATCCTCCTCGCTGGCAACGCCGTTTTTGGCAAGAAGCTTGATGATCTGCTCCACGGTGTAGCCCTCGGGAATGGTGACCTTCACCGTTTCAGCCTGCATATTGCCGGCAGTGGAGCGCATGCCAAGGATCAGTGCGCGGTAATCCATATCCGTATTGAGGGTATAGCTGCCGATACCGATCTTCTCTTCCGCATGGGTGACTTTTGCAAAAATCTCAAAGAACCAGTCATAATTGATCAGGCCCTGCTCCTTGAGTTTATCCGCCACAACACCCATATCATCATCCGCCTTGATCTCCACCGTTTTTTCCACGATGGCACCGCGGTTGAAGGCGCACAAATCACTCATCAGCAGCCAGCCCACACCTGCCAGCAGCGCAGAGCTTGCCGCAACCATAAAAATATAGATCAAAAAGCGCACAACGGGATTCATCCGCCGTCTGCGGCGGCGCTTTTTCCGGGGCGCACTCTCCTGGGCACGGCGTACCTCGCCGGAATCCCAGCTGGCGGTATCGCTCCGGTTCGTCTTTCTGTATTCTGCCATTGGAACCTCCATGTTCTCCGCCCGAAAGCGGGTCTTATATCATAATTTCCATGTCCGGGATAAATGGAAAAGCCCGGCGCATAGGATGAAAACAAAGTGAGGTGAGAACCATGCGCAACAACGACTGTTCCTGTCTGATGCTGATCGTGATCCTCGTGGTGTTGTTTTGCTGCTGCGGCGCTCAGCCCCAGCGCGGCGATGCACAGCACAGCTGCACCTGCTGCTAACATGAGGAAGCTGCGGGACGCTCTGCGTCCCTCTTCCTTACAGCAGCTTTCGGACAAGGCTGTAAACTTCGCTGTGAATATCCTCCGGAGTGCGGGGCTGATCTCCCCCGGCACAGAGGATATGGATCCACCCGCACCGACGCACCACGCTGCGGGCATTTTCCCGGCAGGCGCGAAGATAGGCTGCGTCCTGCTCATGGATATCCGCATGGGTATTGGTGGCGGCCTCACGCTTGCGCATCATGCGCTCGGTGATCTCCGTGGGCATGTCCAGGTACACCACCAAATCCGGCTCTGGCAGGCCCAAAAGCCGGTATTCTGTGTCGAACAGCCAGTCCAGATAAGCGTTTCGTTCCGCCTCCGGGAGCTTGGATGCCTGGTGAACGGCATTGGAAGTGGTATATCGGTCAGCAATGATCAGCCCGCCTGCTTCATAAAAGTCGCCCCAATCCTGCTTATAGGATGCGTAGCGATCCATAGCGTAAAACATGGACGCGGCGTAAGCATTCACATCGCCCACACTCTTGCCGAGATTTCCGTCCAGATACTCCTGCACCATGGCGGCGGAGGGCTTGCCGTAACGGGGAAAGGTAATATTCCTGAACTCCACGCCCTCCCGCTTCAAATGCTCGCACAACAGCCGGGATTGGGTGGCCTTTCCGGAACCGTCCGTTCCTTCAAAGACGATGAGCTTTCCCTTCATCTTCTCTTCTCCTTCATCACATGCACCAGAAACAGCGGCAGCTTCATCATGCGGCCGATGCGCCTGGGTTCCTTGCAGAGGCGGTAAAACCATTCGAGACCATGGTCGCAGAAGAACTTTGGCGCGCGCTCCACTGTGCCTGCAAAAACATCAAGGCTGCCGCCAAGACCACAAAGAAGATGGGCTCCGGTGGCCTCACCGTTTTTCGCCATCCAGAACTCCTGCTTGGGCGCGCCGAGGCAGACGAACACGGCGTCTGCGCTGCTTGACCGGATAGCTTCCACCACGGGAGCATCCTCCTTGAAATAACCATCATGGGTGCCGGCGATCCTGAGGCCAGGATAGCGCTCCGTAAGCTTTTGGGCTGCCATTTCGGCAATACCGGGCTTTGCCCCCAGAAGATACAGGGATAATCCCTCTTTTGCCATCCGCTCCATCAAATGCGCCGCAAACTCCACGCCGGGGGTGCGCTCCTTCAAGGGTGTTCCCAGCATGGCAGCTCCCTTGATCACGCCGATGCCATCAGGCAGCACCAGATCCGCGCCGTTCACAGCCTTTGCCGCCTCAGTATTTTCCCGACAGACTTCCACGATCTCGGGATTGGGCGTCACCACATAATGGGCGCCCGGAGCGCCAAGCAGCTCCATACCCCGGTCTACAGCTTCCGCCATGGTAAGATTATCAAAACCAACGCCTAAAACGTTGATACGCATAACAGCACCTTCTTTTGCATACTAATACAATTTTGCATTATACCACACCTCTCCCCTGTTGTCCAACCCCAATCTGTAAACAATCGCAGGCAAATAGAAGAAGTGCCGCAGAAACCTGCGGCACTTGGTATTATTCCAGCATTTTGGCAAATTCATCCTCAGTCAGAATGGGAATATTCAGTTCCTGAGCCTTTTTCAGCTTGCTGCCGGCCGCCTCACCTGCCACCACATAGGTGGTGCGCTTGGAAACAGAGCCTGCGGCTTTTCCGCCACGGTCTTCGATCATGGTCTGGGCGGTCTTGCGGTCAAAGCGGGTCAGTGTTCCGGTGAGCACAAAGGTCATTCCCGCAAATCTCTCATCCAACAAAGTGGCGGTGGATTCCATATTCACCCCCGCTGCCTTCAGCCGGGCAATAAGATCCCGGGATTGAGGGGCGGAAAGATACTCCACGATGCAGCGGGCCGTCACCGCGCCCACATCGTTGATCTCCGTCAGTTCCTCTTCTCCCGCTTCCATCAGGGCATCCAGCGTACGGAAATGAGAGGCGAGGACCTTACCGGCCTTCTCACCTACCTGGCGGATGCCAAGACCGTAGATAAGTTTGGCAAGATCGTTGGATTTGGACTTTTCCAGCGCCCTGATGAGGTTTTCCGCAGACTTTGCCCCCATGCGATCAAGAGCGGCAACATCCTCCGAGCGCAGGCTGTAGAGATCTGCCACATTGGAGATCAGCTTATGTTCCACCAGCTGCTGTACCACCGCAGGGCCAAGACCCTCAATATCCATGGCGTCACGGCTGGCAAAATGGGTGATATTCCGCTGCAGCTGGGCGGGACACTCTGCACCGGTGCAGCGGATGGCTGCACCGTCTTCCTCCCGGCGCACCGTGGCGCCGCATACCGGGCAGGTATCGGGCAGGAAATACGGAACCGTCCCCTCCGGGCGTTTGTCCTTTATCACTTCCACGATCTCAGGAATGATCTCTCCCGCCTTCTGTACGATCACCGTGTCACCGATGCGGATATCCTTCTGGGCAATGAAATCCTGATTGTGGAGCGTGGCGTTGGTCACAGTGGTGCCCGCCAGACGCACCGGCTCCAGCACCGCCTTGGGAGTCAGCACACCGGTGCGACCCACCTGCACCACGATATCCACCACGCGGGAAGGCTTTTTTTCCGGCGGGTACTTGAAGGCCACTGCCCATTTGGGGTTTTTTGCTGTACTGCCAAGTTTTTCTCGGTCTGTAAGGGAATTTACCTTCACAACGGCACCATCAATATCAAAGGGATATTCCATCCGCTCATCATTGATGCTGTCTATTTCAGCCTGCACATTGGCTGTACCGCTCATGGTTTTATAAGGGATCACCTTGAAATGCTGTCCTCTCAGATAATCCAGCGTTTCACCGTGAGATGCAAAGCTCCGTCCCTCGGCAAGCTGCAGATTGAACACCTGAATATCCAGCCGCCGCGCTGCTGCGATCCGGGGATCCAGTTGGCGCAGAGAGCCTGCCGCAGCATTGCGGGGATTGGCCATCAGGGGCTTCCCCTCCACCTCCCGCAGAGCGTTGATCTCCTCAAACACACTGCGGGCCATGTAGACCTCGCCGCGAACGATCAGCCGGGGCAGCTTTTCCGGTAAAACCATGGGAATGGAACGGATGGTCCTAAGATTCTCTGTCACATCCTCGCCTACTCTGCCATCCCCCCGGGTCGCACCTTTATAAAATACGCCGTTGCGGTATTCCAAAGCAACAGACAGACCATCCACCTTGGGCTCCACGGAATATTCGGCAAACATACCAAGATTCTCTTCCATCCGCTCACAGAACTCCGCCACCTCTTCGGCATTGAACACATCCTGCAGGCTTTCCAGCGGCACATCATGGGTGTAAGTTGAAAATCCTTGCAAAGGCTTTCCGCCAATACGCTGGGTGGGAGAATCCGGTGTGATCTCTTCCGGATGCTCCGCTTCCAACACTTCCAGTCGGCGCAGCATCAAATCATATTCCCGGTCCGAAATGGAGGGAGCATCTAAAACGTAATATTTGTATCCATGATCGTTGAGGGTTTTACGAAGCTCTTCAATCTCTTTGCGGTAATCCATTGGGGTTCCTCCCTTTTCTACCCGTTGAGCACATGGTCCTTGGCGTCCTCAACGTAGTCGCTGTCTGTTGTATGAAAATAAGTGTAGCTCTCCGGCACGGAACCAACGATCACCGTTTCCGCCACCGTGACGGCATTGGAGACTGTAGTAGCAGTGGTAAAACCGGGCAGCAGAATGCTGACGCTCACATTCACTTCCAGAATGATCTGGTGTCGGGTCTGGTTGATACCACCCGTTTCAAACTGGTTCCGAAACTCCGCCGACGATGAGCCGATGGACTCCATCCGCACCCGGATCCGCGGCCCGCGGCCCGCCAGAAGCGGCGAACCGGTGAGGCTTCCCACCGGGATGGACAGCTCCCGCGCGGAAACCTGCTCGATCCGCGCCAGAACCAGATCCAGGATCTCTGCCTGCAGCTGGTTGAAAGCCGCCATATTGCTGTAAACCGCTGTAATACGGCCATCGCCATCCTTTTCAAAGGCCGTCAGCCGGTCATAGCTGATCTTGCCGCTGCTGATGGATTCCTTCACCGCCTCAGAGACGATGCGGTTCACCGTGTTTTCCACCCGGGTGACTGCCATACGCTCCAAAATTGGCCGAAGCTGTCCGGAGGCATACAGTGCAGCGGCCAGAAGCACCGCAAAGGACAAAAACATAATCGCCCGCAGCGTTCCGCGCCGGTTTCCGTAGCGCCGATATGTGAAAAATCCCTGTCTTATCAGCACCACCCCCACGCCAAAGTATGCGCGGGAGCTTTTCCCTTATGTCAAAGCGTTGACGATGGACTTGAATACCCTGCCCCGCTCCATAAAATTGGTAAAGCGGTCAAAGGCCGTGCTGGCGGGAGACAGGAGCACCACGTCCCCCTCCACTGCCCGGCTCCTGGCGATGGCAAGGGCTTCGTGATAGTCCGCCACATCCACGATCTCAAGGCCCCTGTAGTTTTCTGCCTGCTCCACCGCCAGACGAATCACGTCCGAAGTATCACCGCACAGCAGCAGAAGCTTTGCGTGGTCATTGATGGCAGGTCCCACGCTGTCATAGGGAATGCCCTTATTCTTGCCGCCGGCGATGAGGATCACCTTTTCTGCAAAGGAATTCAATCCCGCAATGGTGCGGTCAGGACTGGTGGCAATGGAGTCGTTATAATAACGCACACCATCCAGCGTGCGCACCCACTCAATGCGGTGCTCCACGCCATTAAACTCCCGGGCAACAGAGCGGATTGCAGCATCCTCCACGAGCCCCTCCACCGCGGCAATGGCAGCCATGTAGTTCTCCACGTTGTGTACACCGGGAAGACGGATATCGGAGGTCTTCATAATCTCCCGCTCGGTGCCGTTTCCGCGGCAGATGATTGTATCGCCGCGCAGGAACACGCCCTCTTCCACTTCTGTTTTCCGGGAAAACATCCGCACCGCGCCCACCGCTCTGCCGGACTGCTCCCGGGTAATCTCATTATCTGCATTAAACACGGCAATATCCTGCGCAGACTGGTGTGTAAAGATATTTTCCTTTGCAAAAATATACTCTGCAAAATCCTTGTGGACATCCAGATGGTTGGGTGCCAGATTGGTCATGACCGCAATATGGGGGCTGGCAGTCATGGTCAGAAGCTGGAAAGAGCTCAGCTCCAGCACAACGATGTCGCCTGCCCGCATTTCCTTCGCCTCCGCCAGAAGCGGGTGACCGATGTTGCCGCCAAGATATACCTTTCTCCCACCGGCACGGAGTATCTCTGCGATCACGCTGGAAGTGGTGGTCTTTCCGTCACTACCCGTCACCGCGATGATGGGACAGGGACACACTGCAAAAAAGGCTTCCATCTCACTGGTGAGGACGCTGCCGTTGGCGACGGCCCGCGCCAGCTGGGGCAGGTCCGGATGCATACCAGGAGTGCGGAAGATCACATCCTGGTCCAGTCCCTCCAGATATCCCTCGCCCAACTGAAGCCGGCAACCCTGCTCTTCCAAACTGTCCGCGAGATCTCCGAGTGCCGCGCGCTCTTTGCGGTCACAGGCCGTTACAGCAATGCCGTGAGAGAGCAGCAGATCAATGAGCGGACGGTTGGAAACGCCAATTCCGATCACCGCTACACGCTTTCCTTTCAGAGAAGCAAAATATTCTTCAAATTTCATCGGATCACTCCTTCGAAAATACCATACATACTTTGTTATTATACCGCTGCCGGTATCAAAAAACAACGGCAGCGAAAAAATTTCCACGTTGACAATCCTCCCCTTGTCCTGTAAAATACTTGTGCGAGTAAAACAGACAGTCGCGTGGGCAGGCCGAAAGGCCGTCCATGAGGAAAGTCCGGGCTCCACAGGGCAAGGATAACGGGTA
>JAFQRI010000003.1 GCA_017410185.1 Oscillibacter sp.
GCCTGCAAGGATATGGTCACCGGCGAGCAGACCAAGCTGGAGCCTGCCGCCACCATTTACCGCATCAAGGCCGGTCTTGCCGAAAAGGAAAAGGGCAGCGTCATTCTGGGATAACCCGCGATTTTTAATTACAAATAGCAATATATTTAAATTATTATACAAATAACTATCAGAAAGGAAGCACTATTATGATGCAATCCCGCACCCATAACTGCGGCGAGCTGCGCCTTGGCGATGCCGGCAAGGCCGTGAAGATCGTCGGCTGGATGGAAAATGTCCGCGTGGTCTCCGCCTCCCTCGCCTTCGTTGTTCTCCGTGACTTCTACGGCACCACTCAGGTGGTGGCCGAGACCGAGGAGATGGTGAACACCTTCAAGGCTATCACCAAGGAGTCCACCATTTCTGTGGAAGGCGTTGTCCGTGAACGCGACAGCAAGAACGTCAAGCTCCCCACCGGTGAGATCGAGGTCCTGCCCGAGAAGGTGGAGATCCTGGGCCGCTGCCGCCACAACGAGCTGCCCTTCCAGATCAACCGCAGCCGCGAGGCAGATGAGGCCCTGCGTCTGAAGCACCGCTATCTCGATCTGCGCAACCCCGCCGTCAAGAGCAATATCGTTCTGCGCTGCAATGTAGTGGCCGCTCTCCGTCAGGCCATGACCGCCCACGGTTTTCTGGAGATCACCACCCCCATCCTCACCGCCTCCTCTCCCGAGGGTGCCCGTGACTATCTGGTGCCTGCCCGCAAGCACCCCGGCAAGTTCTACGCCCTGCCTCAGGCTCCCCAGCAGTTCAAGCAGCTGCTGATGACCTCCGGCTTTGACCGCTATTTCCAGATCGCTCCCTGCTTCCGCGATGAGGACGCCCGCGGCGACCGCTCTCCCGGCGAGTTCTATCAGCTGGATATGGAGATGGCCTTCGCCTCTCAGGAGGATGTGTTCGCCGTCTGCGAGGATGTGCTGCCTCCCATCTTTGCCAAGTACGGCAAGTATGACCGCGCCTCTTCCGCTCCCTTCGTCCGCATCCCCTATCTGGAGGCCATGGAGAAGTACGGCTCCGACAAGCCCGACCTTCGCATCGACCTCACCGTGCAGGACGTGACTGAGGTTCTGGGCGGCTGCGGCTTCGGTCCCTTTGAGGGCAACCGCGTCAAGGCCGTGGTAGTCAGCGATTTCCACGAGACCCGTAAGTTCATCGACAAGACTCTTGCCGATGTGGAAGTGGTCTCCGGCAGCAAGCCCTACTGGTTCCGTCTGGACGAGAAGGGTGAGATCGTGGGCGGCATTGCCAAGTTCGTCGCTCCCATCAAGGAGCAGGTGGTGGAGGCTCTGGGCCTCAAGGCCAACGACTTCGTGGCCCTTTCCGCCGGCGCTCTGGGCGCTGCCCAGAAGACCGCAGGCGTTCTGGTGAAGACTCTGGGTGCCGCTGTTCCCGGTCACATGGACAAGGAGCAGTACAGCTTCTGCTGGATCGTGGACTTCCCCATGTACGAGATCGGCGAGGAGTCCGGTGAGCTGGAATTCTGCCACAACCCCTTCTCCATGCCCTCCGGCGGCATGGAAAGCCTGCTCAAGGCCGAGCGCGGCGAGATCGATCCCCTCTCCATCACCGCTGACCAGTACGATCTGGTGTGCAACGGTGTGGAGCTGTCCTCCGGCGCTGTGCGTAACCACGATCCCGAGATCATGATCAAGGCCTTTGAGATGGTGCGCCTTGGTGAGGAGGATGTGAAGGCCAAGTTCCCCGCCATGTACAACGCCTTCACCTACGGCGCTCCCCCCCATGCCGGTATCGCTCCCGGTGTTGACCGCATGGTGATGCTCCTGGCCGGTGAGGACTCCATCCGCGAGATCATTCCCTTCCCCATGAACAAGAACGCCATGGACGTGATGATGGATGCTCCCAGCGCCGTCACCCAGAAGCAGCTGGACGAGCTGCATATCGCTCTGGTTCCCGTGGAATAATAATTCTGCCAAGAGGCCGCCTCCGGGCGGCCTCTTTTTCTTAACAAAAACTTCCTTGACACCGCCCCTCTTTCGGTTTATCCTAAAAGAGTAAAAGGGAGTAGTCAGCGCCCATGATGGGCGCGGCAACGGCGTCAGTACGGCTGGGAGCCCGCCTTTGCCTGAAATGACAAGACTTTTGCGGTGTTTTGGTGCGCCGTGAAAGTCTTTTTTATATTCCCGGCAACAACATCTTTGAAGGAGGAATGCAGGATGAGCTTTTTCTACGACCTCTTTGGAAACGTCCTGAATTTTACCTGGCAGCAGGGTGTGATGATCCTCATCGGCTGCGCGCTGATTTGGTGCGCCATCAAAAGGGAGATGGAGCCCACGCTTCTTCTGCCCATGGGCTTTGGCGCCATTCTGGTGAACCTTCCTATGGTCCACACCGAAGCCATTGAGACCCTTTTCAACGCCGGTATCGCCAGCGAGCTGTTCCCGCTGCTGCTGTTTATCGGCATCGGCGCCATGATCGACTTCGGCCCCCTGCTGAGTAATCCCAAGATGTTTCTCTTTGGCGCGGCAGCCCAGTTTGGCATCTTCTTCACACTGGTCATTGCTGTAGCTCTGGGCTTTGACCTCAAAGACGCCGCCTCCACTGCCATCATCGCCGCGGCGGATGGCCCCACCAGCATTTATGTGGCAAACTATTTCCAGTCCACCTATCAGGGCGCCATCATGGTGGCGGCTTATTCCTATATGGCCCTGGTCCCCATTATCCAGCCCCCCATCATCAAGGCCATCACCACCAAAAAAGAGCGCATGATCCGCATGGAATATTCCGCGGCCAATGTCTCCAAGACCACCCGCATCCTCTTCCCCATCTTCGTCACCATCATTGCCGGCACGGTGGCGCCCAAAAGCGCAGAGCTCATCGGCTTCCTCATGTTCGGCAACCTCATCCGCGAGTGCGGCGTGCTGGAAAACCTCAGCAAGAGCGCCCAGAGTGAGCTTGCGAATCTCATCACCATTCTCCTTGGCATCTCCGTTTCCTTCCGCATGAAGGCAGAGCTCTTTGTCACCTGGCAAACCCTCCTCATTCTCGGCCTTGGTCTTTTCGGCTTCGTGTTCGACACTGTGGGCGGCGTACTGTTTGCCAAGTTCCTGAATCTTTTCTCCAAAAAGAAAGTCAATCCCATGATCGGCGCAGCCGGCATCTCCGCCTTCCCCATGGCCTCCCGCATGGTGCATAAAATGGGCCGGGAGGAAGATCCCAACAACTTCCTGCTGATGCATGCTGCCGGCGCCAACGTCAGCGGCCAGATCGCCTCGGTCATTGCCGGCGGTCTCATCATTACCCTTGTGGAACAGATGCTGTAAAGGAGGTCTATTATGAACACTGCATTGATCATGGCCTGCCTTGGCATCATGGCCAAGGGCATGGTTGGCATCTTTATCGTGATCCTTGTGATCTGGGGTCTGGTGGCCCTGTTAAACAAGATCACCAGCGCGAAAAAATGAATGAAAGCGAGAGGCTTCGTCCTCTCGCTTTTTCTGTCCCCTTATGCTATACTGGTCCCATCAACTTTTTCAGAGGTGCGTATGAAACGACTGCTGGCACTGACAATGATGATATTGCTCCTTTGCGGCTGCGGCTCTAAGGAGCAGAACCCTCCACTCCCTCTCCCCGCCGCTTCCTCTGCCTCTTCCTCTGCGGAAGAACCCACCCCACTGCCGGAGGAGCCTCCGGAGCCTCCTGACCCTCTGGACGAGCTTCTTGCCGGAATGACGCTGGAGGAAAAGGTGGGGCAGCTGTTCTTCGTCCGCTGCCCTGCAGCAAATGCTGCGGAGGATGTTTCTGCCTATCATCTGGGGGGCTATATCCTTTTTGGTCGGGACACCAAGGAAAAAACCGTCGGTGAACTGATCGAGACCATCCACGCCTACCAGTCTGCCGCAAAGATCCCCCTGCTCATCGGCGTGGATGAAGAGGGCGGCACCGTGGTGCGCGTCAGTTCCAATCCCCATCTGCGTACATCAAAATTCCAGTCTCCCCAAAAGGTCTTTGCCAATGGCGGTATGGATGGCGTGATCGCCGATACTGCGGAGAAAGACAGGCTCCTCAAAGCCCTTGGCTTTAATGTGAACCTTGCCCCCGTGGCAGACCTTTCCACCAACCCCAATGACTTTATCCATGGCCGTTCCTTCGGGCAGGATGCAGCCGCAACGGCGGAATATATCACCGCTGTTACCCGACAGATGTGTGAAGACGCCATGGGCAGCTCCCTCAAGCATTTCCCGGGCTATGGCAGCAATGTGGATACCCACACCGGCATCGCCCGGGACAGCCGCCCTATTGAGCAGTTCCGTGAGGAAGATTTTCTTCCCTTTCAGGGGGGCTTTACCGGCGGCGGGGACACCACCTCCGTCATGGTCTCCCACAACATTATGGAGTGCGTGGATGCAGAGCTTCCCGCCTCCCTCTCCCCTGCTGTACACAGCCTGCTGCGAGAGGAGCTTGGCTTTACGGGCGTCATTATGACCGATGACCTTGCCATGGAGGCAGTCAGCGCCTATGCAGGCGACGGCAGCGTGGCGGTCATGGCCCTGCAGGCAGGAAACGACATGGTCATCACCGGAGATTATCCCACCCAGATCCCCAAAATCATCGCCGCCGTGGAGGAGGGCATCCTCAGCGAAGAAGTGATCGACACCGCCTGCCGAAACGTTCTTGCCTGGAAGCAGGCGCTGGGCCTGATTTGATGAAAGGATTTTTCACCATGGAAACTGAAAAGTTATATTATCTCGATCCCTTTATGAAGACCTTCCCCGCCAAAGTTTTGAGCTGTGAAGAAAGCAAACAGGGCTTTCTTGTGACCCTTGACCGCACTGCTTTTTACCCCGAGGGAGGCGGACAACCAGCAGACCACGGCACTCTCCGCGGTCTTGCTGTTACCGATGTGCATGAAAAAGAGGGCGTGATTTTCCACACTGTGGAGGGAAAAGTGGAAGTTGGCGAAACTGTCATCGGCGAGATCGACTGGGCCCGCCGCTTTGACCATATGCAGCAGCACTCCGGTGAGCACATCCTCTCCGGCATCCTCTGTGCGGACTACGAGTGCGACAATGTAGGCTTCCACATGGGGGCCGACACCGTCACCATTGATTACAACACCGAGATCTCTTGGGAGCAGTGCCTTGCCGCGGAGGCCAAGGCCAATGCCATCATCGCCGCAGACGCCCCTTGTGAGATCTCCTTCCCCTCCCCCGAAGCCCTTGCCGCGCTGGACTACCGCAGCAAGAAGGAGCTGACGGGCAGCGTGCGCATTGTCCGTTTTCCTGAGGCGGACTGCTGCGCCTGCTGCGGCACCCATGTGCTGCGCGCCGGTCAGGTGGGCCTTGTAAAGATCCTCTCCTGCCAGAAATTCCGCTCCGGCGTGCGACTGGAGATCCTCTGCGGTGAGCGGGCCTTCCGCTACCTTTCCCTCTGCTTCGATCAGGCCAAGGCCATCGGCCAGAAGCTCTCCGTGAAGCCTCAGGATACGCTCAAAGCGGTGGAGCGGCTGGAAAAGGAGCTTAGTGACACCAAGTTCCGCATGGCGGAGCTGGAAAATATTGCATGGGCGTCCATTGCAAAGGAACACGCCGGCGAGGAGAACGTTCTCCTCATTCATCCCCCCATGGCAGGTGACAGTGTGCGCCGCCTTGCTGACACCGTAGCCCACCAGACCGCCGGCCTTACCGCCGTTTTTGCCGGAGAGGATGGACAATATTCCTATGCTCTCCTTCGCGCCGACGGAGAGGATATTTCCGCCAAGGTGAAAGCCATGAACACCGCCCTTCACGGCCGGGGCGGCGGGCGAAACGGCTTTGCCCAGGGCAGTGCCCAGTGTACCAAAGGGGAGATCGAAGCCTTTTTTGCCATATCTGAATAAAAAAATTCCTCTGACGATGATGGTCAGAGGAATTTTTATGTTGGAAGGATCACACCGCCACAAAAAACTTCACAAGGAACAGCACGGAGATCACATAGGTCAGTGTGCTCACATCCTTTGCCTTGCCGGTAAACATTTTGATCACGGTGTAGGACACCATGCCAAGTCCGATGGCGTGACCGATAGAACCGGTAACAGGCATGCCGATGAGCATGATCCCCACAGGGACCATTTGATCCATATCATTGAAGTCCACATTCTTCAGGCCCATCAGCATCAAAATACCCACATACACCAATGCGGAAGAGGTGGCGGCTGCGGGGATCGCCGCTGCCACAGGCGCAATGAAAATGCAGGAGAGGAACAGCACACCACAGGTGAGAGAAGTCAGTCCCGTGCGGCCGCCGGCCTCCACACCGGAAGCGGACTCCACGAAGGTGGTCACGGTGGATGTACCGGTGCAGGCGCCAGTCACGGTTGCAATGGCATCAGAGAGAAGGGCTTCCTTCATGTTGGGCATATTGCCCTCTTCATCCAGGATCCCGGCGCGGCTGGCAGTGCCTACCAGCGTGCCGATGGTGTCGAACATATCAATGATGCAGAAGGTGATGATCAGGGTGATGGCAGTGAACCAGCCCATCTGCAAAAAGCCGGAGAAATTGAACTTGAAAAAGGTGGTCTCCAGCATATCGCCCACAGGAGGCACGAAGGAAGCGCCTGCCATGTTGCGGAAGGGATTCATTCCCAGCACAAAGTATTCGCCGGCCCAGTAAACCACAGCGGCAGTGAGCATACCGAGAATGACGCTTGCCTTCACGCCTTTTCGGTCCAGCGCGATGATCACAAACAGACCCAGCAGCATGGTCGCCACATACAGAACCATCTGGGGATAAGCACTGCCCATGGTGGTTTTTGCCACGCTGGGGGTCAATGCACTGAAGAAGTCACGCATGATATAAAAGGGTCCGCCTGTCTCAGAATAAAGACCCGCGTTGGAGCCAAAACCGATATTCAGCAGCATCAGACCAATGGCGGGAGAAATGCCCATGCGAATGCCGAGGGGGATAGACTCCACAATTTTTCACGAACATTGAAAATGGACAGTACAATAAACACCAGGCCTTCACAAAGAATGACCACCAGCGCAGATTGGAAGCTGGCCTCATAGCTCATACCGGTCATGGCGGCAATATTGCCCACCACCACGGCAAAAAAGCTGTTCAGTCCCATGCCGGGCGCCATAGCGAAGGGCTTGTTGGCAAGGAACGCCATTGCACACATACCAACAAAGGAAGAAATACAGGTAGCCATGAAAACACCGTTCCAAAGGGGGGTGCCGGTATTAAAGTTGGTAAGCAGATTGGGGGTTCAGGGCGATGATATACGCCATTGTCATAAAGGTGGTAAGACCTGCAATGATCTCTGTGCGTACAGTCGTTCCGTTTTCTTTCAGATGAAATAATTTTTCCATAAATTATCGTTCCTTTCCATACAGGAAGTTTTCCTGCAAATAATACTCCATCCACCGGAATTTCCGCAGCGCTTCGCTGCCTTTGTCTGAGAGGGTATCGGTGAGGACGCCCTCTTCCTCATACCACCCGGTAGAGGTGATGACATTCAGCGTCTGGCGAATATCATTGCTGGCCTGCATCCAGCGGCTACCCTCCCAGCCAAGAAGATCAAATACCTCATTCATCAGGAAGCAGGAGGAAACGGTCTCCCCTTCTCCAACGAAGTTGTTTCCAAGGCGTTCTTTTGCTGCATCATTGGCCCACAGAAGGTATCGGGTGGCATAATAATTGTAGAAGCCCTCCTCCGTGGAGGTGTCCAGATTGATGCCCAGCTCCTCATAGGCGCTGTTTCCGTCCCCCAGCCAGGGGAGATGATCTCCGTAAGCCACCACCACAACAGGCCGCTCTTCCCTCTTCAGCTCATCAAGAAACTTGCGCAGCTCTCTGGCGGTATCCTGAAGGGAAGCAAGATAATTATCCACAATGAAGGTGGTTTCTGTGGAATACCGTCCGTCAGTAAAGGGCTCTCCGTTCCACTGGTTTTCCGTGGTGGAATAAGGGCCGTGACCCTGATAGGTGACATTGAAGGAAAAATAGGGCGCGTCGCTCCGGTTGGCACGGTAGAGCTTTAAGATCTCCGGCAGAAGCTGATAGTCCAAAGAGATATAGTTTGCGATCTGGTTATAATGGTTTTCAAAGAAATAATAGGCAGGGAAGCCCAGATAGTCATTCACATTCCGGCGGTTGTAGAACCACTGGTAGCTGGGATGGCTTCCCTCCGCAGTATATCCCTGCTCCCGCAGGTACCAGACGTGGGAATTGGTTCTGGCGCGGTATTCCCGCACATTGCAGCAGCCGGTGAGGAAGGCCCACTCCGTGTCCACCGTGCCGCCGGCAAAGATATTGGTCACAAGATCTCCTGTCACGCTCTCCGCCTCGATCTCATGGAACACGCTGTAAGCCTTCTCAAAGTCGATCCCCTCAAGCCCTTCAAAGCGGGAAAAGTCGGAAAAGGCCTCCAGCTGCAGCGTAATGAGATCCACCTTTCGTTCTTCGGGAATCACCCCATCGGTATAGGAAGAAAGGAGCTTTTCCGCATCCTCCTCCCGATAGCCCTGAGGCTGCTGTATCCCGCTGGCACTGATAGAGTGGAGGAAGGGATACACAAAACCCTTGGAAATATAGTTCTGTGTGGCGGCCCAGCGGTTGATATGCTCATAATTTTCGGTCATGGTGTCATATACCCGCTGGGAGGTATAGGCTCTGGCAAGGGGAACTGCCGCCAAAGCGATAATAAGGGCTGCTGTTAGACGCTTTTTCCGCTGCGGAACGCCGCGGGCGATGAAATGCAGCACTGCCGTGCCAAATGCAAGACACAAAATGCCGAAGATCACCCGCTTATCCGGCGTCAGATCATAGCTTGCCGTTTCCGTGATGGAAAGGGCTTCCCGGAGATTTTTCAGATCCTGAAAGCGCAGGGCATCGTCCCGAAACAAAAGCATGTAGTAGTGGCCGACGGAAAATCCTATGGTCACAATGCCCGTGAGAAAAAAGCTCAGGGCGCTGCGTCCCGTCAGACACCAGAAAAACAGTTCCAGCCCCACCACCGGCGCCACATTCAAAAGAACGATCAGCGGATGATGAAAATAGTCGTAAAAAATAGCGGGATCATAGCTGCCATAGGCAAACAGCAGGGATACTCCCCCCAGGCAAAGGGCGGAGGCCAGCACCAGACCTGCGTTCCAGCCCCAGAAAATCCATTGTTTTCCTCTGCTTAGCCCTTCCGGATTCTTTTGGAACAGCCAGAAAGTTTTCAACATATCGCCTTCTTTCTGTGGAAAGAGGTAAAGCGGGAGAGCTTGGGCTCTCCCGCTATTGGTTTCTTAGTAAGCCAGCTTCTCCTCGAAGTAAGCCTTCAGCTCGCTGATGGGCAGGCGCACCTGCTCCATGGTGTCACGGTCACGGACGGTGACGCAGCCGTCACCCTCGTGCTCGTCATCACCCACGGTGTCGAAGTCCACGGTGACGCAGTAGGGAGTACCGATCTCGTCCTCACGGCGATAACGCTTGCCGATGGAGCCAGCGTCGTCGAAGTCCACCATCCAATACTTGCTCAGCTCAGCCTGGAGCTCCAGAGCCTTGTCGCTCAGCTTCTTGGACAGGGGCAGAACGGCGATCTTGAAGGGAGCCAGAGCGGGATGCAAACGCAGAACCACACGGACGTCATCGTTACCCTTCTTATCCTGACCCACCACTTCCTCATCGTAAGCATCCACGAGGAAGGCCAGAGTCACGCGGTCAGCACCCAGAGAGGGCTCGATGACATAGGGGATATAACGCTCATTGGCTTCCTGATCGAAGTAGGTCTGATCCTTGCCGGAAGTAGTCTGGTGAGCATTCAGGTCAAAGTTGGTGCGGGAAGCAACGCCCCACAGCTCACCCCAGCCGAAGGGGAAGACGAACTCAAAGTCGGTGGTAGCGTTGGAGTAGTGGCTCAGCTCCTCGGGATCGTGGTCACGCAGGCGCAGGTTCTCGTCCCGCATGCCAAGGCCCAGCAGCCAGTCATGGCAGAACTTCTTCCAGTAGGCAAACCACTCAAGCTCCGTGCCCGGCTTGCAGAAGAACTCCAGTTCCATCTGCTCAAACTCACGGGTACGGAAGGTAAAGTTGCCGGGAGTGATCTCGTTGCGGAAGGACTTGCCCACCTGGCACACGCCAAAGGGCAGCTTGCGGCGGGTGGTGCGCTGAACGTTCTGGAAGTTGACAAAGATACCCTGAGCCGTCTCAGGCCGCAGATACACAGTATTCTTGGCATCCTCAGTAACACCCTGGAAAGTCTTGAACATCAGGTTGA
>JAFQRI010000018.1 GCA_017410185.1 Oscillibacter sp.
ACGGTGATGACAGCCTCGGTGACGGGAGCGCCCAGATAGGCCTCTGCGTCAGCCTTGAGCTTCTGCAGGATCATGGCGCTGATCTCCTGAGGGGTGTAGGCCTTGCCGTCCACGGTGACCTTGTAGTCAGAGCCCATCTCACGCTTGATGGATGCGATGGTGCGGTCGGGGTTGGTGATGGCCTGGCGCTTTGCGACCTGACCCACCATACGCTCGCCGGTCTTGGAGAAGGCCACAACAGAGGGAGTGGTGCGGTTGCCTTCGGCGTTGGGGATGATGACGGCCTCGCCGCCCTCCATCACGGAAACGCAAGAGTTGGTAGTACCCAGATCGATACCGATTACTTTAGACATAATGATTTTCCTCCTAAGAACTATATATTTTTAAATTTATTTATTAACCATTTATATTTGGCTCCCCAGAGCCACATGAGCCGGAATTAGTTTGCGACCTGCACGATGGAGTGCCTGATCACCTTATCGCCCATTTTGAAGCCCGCCTGGAACACCTGGGCGATCACATTCTCGCCAAGGCTCTCGTCATCAATATGCATGACAGCGTTGTGGAGCTCCGGGTCAAACTCCTTGCCCTTGGCCTCGATCTCCTCCACGCCAAGGTTCTTGAGAATATCCTTGTACTGGGCGAAGATCATCTCGAGGCCCTTCTTGTGGGGAGAGTCCTCACCGCCTTCGGCGGCTGCGGCACGCTCCAGATTATCATAGACTGCCAGGAATGCCTTGATGGTATCCGCCTTGGCGTCCTGGTAGATATTGTCCTTTTCCTTGGTGGTGCGCTTGCGATAGTTATCATACTCCGCAGTGAGGCGCACGAACTGGTCCTTCGTGGATTCCAGCTGCTTGGCAGCCAGCTCCATCTGCTCCACCTGCTCACGGGTGAAGGTGTAGCCCTTTTCCTTCTTCTTTCTGGCCTTTTTCTCCGCCTTGGGTTCCTCGGCGGTGTCGCTGACGACCTCTTCAGCCTCGTTGATCTCTTCCTCGGCAGGCTGCTTGATCTCTTCACTCATGACTGTGTATCCTCCTTGGGGGGTAAATTCTTTCCAAACATCCGCGTCAGGCCTTCGGCAAAGCCGCTCAGCCGCGCGGCGACCGTTGCATAATCCATGCGGGTGGGTCCGACCACACCGATCAGGCCCCGCATATCGTCGCCGATATCATAGCTTGCGATGATCACGCTGGTGTCTTTCAGCGCCTCATCCACATTCTCCGGCCCGATAAGGATCTTCATCGGGCCATCGTCCAGCACAGGAAGGCTCTCCTTGCTGTCAGCCAGGAAGCTCATCAGATCGTGGGCCTTATCCGCGTCCCGGAACTCGGGCAGCTTTAAAAGCTGGCTGGCACCGGCTGTCACGATCTCCCGCTTATCCGCTTCCTCCAGCGCCTCCACAGCATAATTCACCGCCTGTGAGAGCAGCAAAAACAGCTGGGGCGGAATCTGATCCGCCACGGACATGAGCCGCTGGTTCATATCATCCAGAGAAATGTTGACAAAGTGGGTATTGAGCAGATTGACAAGGGCAGGCAGCTGATCCTGCTCCACCTGAAGCTGCAGCTGCAAAAGCTGGCTCTTCACCCGGTTGCTGCTCATCATCATTACAACGATGCAGCTGCCGCCGTCCACTGGCAGGAGGTCGAACCGCCGCACGGTGAGCTTGCGCTTGCGGGTGGTGGTCATATAGGTGGGGTAATTTACAATGGAAGACAGCGCCTTGCCGGCCTGGGTCATCATCCGGTCCATCTCGCCGCCGCGAAGCTGGAGAGATTCGTTGATGCGCTCCGTCTCATCCTCACTGAGGGATTGGCGCTCCATCAGCTCGTTGACATAGAACCGGTAACCCTTGGGAGAGGGGACCCGGCCTGCCGAGGTGTGGGGCTGCTCCAGATAGCCCATTTCCGTCAGATCCGCAAGCTCGTTGCGGATGGTGGCGGAGCTGACCTTGCCGGTCATCTCGGCGGCAATGGTTTTGGAGCCGACGGGCTCAGCGGTGCGGATATGGTCTTCCACCACCACTTTCAATATTTGTCGTTTGCGCTCAGTCAGTTCCACTTCCACTATGTCCTTATCTTTTGGATTTAGCACTCATCGTTCCGGAGTGCTAAAGAGAGTGTACCATTGTACCGCCCCGTTGTCAACAGGTGGGTATAAACAATTTGTGAACAAATGACAAAGGATTTTTGAACATCTTTTTGCCGCAAAAAAGAAGAGCGGGACGATCGCCGTCCCGCCCGAAAGCGCGTTACCACTTCAGTTTTCCCTTTTGCTTGGGCACCAGTCCCATGCGGCCAAGCACCGGGGTCACAGCAGTGAAGATGGCCACAAGAAGAATGGTCTGGAAGGGCAGCATGATGAGATTTTTCACAGCGCTGCCGCCGGCGATCACCAGATATGCCTTACCATAGAGGATGGAGGACCACAGCGCACCCAGCAGCACATTCTGAACGTTGGTCAAAAGCTTTGCAAAGAAAATGCGGCGGATGGTGATCTCCTGGCGGTAAAAGAAGAGGGCATAGATCACAACGCCCAGCACGGTGGTGAGGGTATAGCCGGGGAAGAAGGGACCGCCGCCACCGCCGGTGAGGAAGAAGCTGAGCAGATCCTCCGCCACGCCAAAGGCCGCACCCAGCACCGGGCCGCAGACCCAGGCACAAACGCTGCGGGCGAGAAAGCCCCATGTGAGGCGCGCTCCTCCGAAGAGCGGCACCGCCGGGATGTAGCCCAGCATGACGCAAAGGGCGATCATCAGCGCGGCAAAGGTGAGCTTTTTCATGCTTCCCACCTCGGCTCTGGCATCACGCCAGAAGCTGGAAGAAAACGGACTGGTATAAATGGACATAAAAATACCTCCCTGTAAATTGGCAGTCCGGTACCCGGAACGCCGCACAGAGAGGAAATGTGCCACCTATGCGGCAGCGGATGCGGATGGCGCACTGCAGGGGACAAACCCCGTTTCGTCCAGGAAGCACATCCCGTCTTCCCGGCACTGTCGTTCACACGCGCCAGCCTACTCTGCCTGACTGACACCATCTTAATCCCTGCGGGGGAAAAAGGCAACAAAAAATTGAAAAGCACCCCGAACTTTCGTCCGGGGTGCTGATGGATTCGGTTAACCGAAGCAGTCAAGAGGCGATCAGCACTTCTCGACGACAACAGCGGTACCCATGCCGCCGCCGATGCACAGGGTGGCCAGGCCCTTCTTGGCCTCGGGACGCTTGAGCATCTCGTGGACCAGAGTGACGATGATACGGGCGCCGGAAGCACCAACGGGGTGGCCCAGGGAGATGGCGCCGCCGTTGACGTTCAGCTTAGCGGGGTCGAAGCCCAGCTCGCGGCCGACAGCGATGGACTGAGCAGCGAAAGCCTCATTGGCCTCGATCAGGTCCAGATCGTCCACAGTGATGCCGGCCTTGGCCAGAGCAGCACGGGAAGCGGGAACGGGGCCAACACCCATGATCTTGGGATCGACGCCGCCCTGGCCCCAGCCGATCAGCTTGGCCATGGGCTTCAGGCCGAACTTCTCAACGGCCTCGGCAGAAGCGAGGATGATGGCGGCAGCGCCGTCGTTGATGCCGGAAGCGTTGGCAGCGGTAACACGCTGGGTGCCCTTGTCCTCAGCATCCTGAGCGCCGGTGACCTCGAAGGTGTGAACG
>JAFQRI010000019.1 GCA_017410185.1 Oscillibacter sp.
CTTAACTGTGTATTTTGCCTTGGACATAAAAAATCCTCCCAAAGTAGACTTTGGATATTTCCGTAGTCTACTTTGGGAGGATCATATCAAAGACGGGCGGTTTTTGTTATTTGATCTCGGGAGTGAAGCCCAGATCTTCCAGCTCTTCCATAGCGGTTTTCAGGCAGTGCTGGCAGCCGTCGATGGTGACGGTCTTAGTGGCCAGCTCCACGCCGAACTTCAGCTCAGCCTCATTCAGAGCGTTGGTGATGCGCTTGACGCAGTTTTCGCACATCATGTCGGGGACGGAAATGGTAAACATAGGGGTTCCTCCTTATATAAAAATTATTTCATCAGTTTTTGTATGGTGTTCAGAAGGTCATCCACGACCTCCGTCTGCCCGTTTTGAAGGTCCGTCACTACGCAGGTGCGGATATGGTTGCCCAGCAGCTCCCGGGAAAAGGCGTTCAGAGCTGACTGAATGGCGGAGACCTGGATGAGGATATCCGTGCAGTAGGCTTCCTTTTCCACCATACCCTTCACGCCCCGCACCTGGCCTTCAATGCGGTTGAGGCGGCGGATCAGGGCGTCGTATTCGGGGCTTTCCCGATGCTTGTGCCGGCAGCAGTCCAGTTCTTTTTCCATAAACGCCTCCTTAGAGCTTTGCTCTTCCCAGCCGCAGGGCGTTGCCCACGACGCACACGGAGCTGAGAGACATGGCGGCGCCTGCGAACATGGGAGAGAGCAGAGGGCCGCCGAAAAGATACAAAGCACCTGCGGCAATGGGGATGCCGATGGTATTATAGCAGAAGGCCCAGAAAAGATTCTGCTTGATATGACGCAAAGTCAGGGCGGAAAGGCGCAGCGAGCGCTGCACATCCATCAGATCATCCCGCATGAGAACGATATCGGCGGATTCGATGGCAATGTCGCTGCCGCTGCCGATAGCGCAGCCTACTGTAGCGGCGGTGAGGGCGGGGGCGTCGTTGATGCCATCGCCCACCATCATGACCTTGCGGCCTTCCCCTTCCAATCTTTGCACCACGAGGGCCTTTTCCTCCGGCAGGACCTCGGCGATGACTTCATCGACACCTACCAGAGCACCGATATGCTCGGCGGCGGCGCGGCTGTCACCGGTGAGAAGCACGGTGCGGATACCGTTTGCCTTCATGGCGGCAATGGCCTCCACACTGGTTTCCTTCACGGAGTCTGCCACGCTGATGATGCCCAGAAGCTGACCATTTTTTGCAAAATACATGGGCGTCTGGCCCTGAGCAGAGAGGGAGAGGGCCTGCTGGGTGAGGGCGGAGATATCCACATGCTGCTCTTCCATCAGGCGGCGGTTGCCGGCAAGGATGGAAACGCCGTTCAGTGTGGCTTTCAGTCCCCGTCCGGAGAGATTTTCAAATTCCTCAGGGCGGGGAAGCTCTGCCATGCCTCTTTCCGCGGCGAAGGTACAGATGGCGTCCGCCAGAGGGTGTGCGGAAACGGATTCCACAGCGGCAGCAGTGCGAAGCAGCTCCTCTTCATCGCAGCCTACGGTGTGGAGGACCGTGACGGCGGGTTTGCCCTCCGTTACGGTGCCGGTTTTATCCAGAACCACGGTGTCGATGCTGTGGGTGATCTCCAGAATCTCCGCAGAGCGGATGAGGATGCCTTTACGGGCGCCGAGACCGGTACCCACCATGATAGCGGTGGGGGTGGCAAGACCCAGCGCGCAGGGACAGGCGATGACCAGAACGGAGGTAAAGACCCGCAGCACAAAGCTGAGGGGCTGTCCTGCCACGGCCCAGCAGATGGCGGCAAGAGCCGCGATGGACATGACCACAGGTACGAAAATGCCGGCCACCTTGTCCGCCATGCGGGAAATGGGGGCCTTCTTGCCCTGAGCGTCCTCCACGAAGCGGATAATACGGGAAAGGGTTGTGTCCTCACCGATACGGCTGACCTTCACAGTCAAAGCGCCGTTGAGGTTCACGCTGCCGCCGATGACCTCACTGTCCACCGTTTTTTCCACGGGCATGCTCTCACCGGTGAGCATGGCTTCGTTGACGCTGCTCTCGCCGGCAGTAACGACGCCATCCACCGGAACGCGCTCGCCGGGCTTCACCAGTACCAGATCCCCCACCTTCAAAGACTTGGTGGGAACCTCCCGTCCGCTGAGGGCCAGAATAGCGGTGTCGGGGGAGAGCTGCATCAGGGCGGTGATGGCGCCCTTGGTCTTTTGCATATTCCGGCTTTCCATGAACTTGCCAAGGGAGACCAGAGTCAGCACCACGGCAGCGGATTCGTAGTAAAGATCGTGGACATGATGGGGGTCATAATCGATCAGGAAGGTCATGACCACACTGTAGGCAAAGGAACAGGCGGAGCCGATGGCCACCAGAGAGTCCATGTTCGGATTGCGGAAGAAAAGAGCCTTGAAGCCGCCGGTAAAGAAGTTTCGTCCGCAGTAGAGCACCGGGATAGCCAGCAGCAGTTGAATGATGGCAAAGTTTACCGGATGGGCGTGCATATCGATAAACTCCGGCACCGGCAAAGGCGGCAGGCCAAAGGGCAGCATCTGGCCCATAGAGATATAGAGCAGGGCAAGGGAGAAAATGCCGGAGACGATCAGCTCGAGCTTTTTCCTCCGCAGCTCCGCCTCCTCCGCGTCAGCCTTCTCAGCGGCGATTTCTTCCGCCTTTTCTTCCACCTTCTGGCGCAGGGCTGCGCCAAAACCGGCCTTTTCCACTTTTTTTACGATCAGTTCCGGCGTGACCTTTTCTTCATCGTAGCAGATGGTCATGATGCCGGTGGTCAGGTTTACATCGCTGCGCTCCACACCGTCGAGCCGGCGGGTGACCCGCTCCACGGATGCGCTGCAGGCGGCACAGTGCATGCCGCTGATCTCATACTGTTCTTCCCGCATGGGGCATCCTCCTTTTCTGTGAAAGATTGTGTTGTTGGAATGATTATATACCCCCTGGGGGTATTTGTCAAGAAGGGTGAGGGGTTGACTTGTTTTTTCCTTATGATATCATAAAAACAACGATAAACAGGAGGGATATCATGATCGAGCCTATCAAATGGACCAAAAACCTCATGCCCAAAAGCGAGGACAGTCAGCTTTCCATCATGTCTTTGGAAAATGTAAAGACTGCCACCGCATTTCATAGGAGCTTTCCTCAGTATTCCGTAACGCCTCTTGCAAAGCTTGACAAAATGGCGGAGCGTCTGGGCCTTGGTGGCGTGTACGTCAAGGACGAGAGCTATCGTTTCGGCCTCAATGCCTTCAAGGTGCTGGGCGGCTCCTTTGCCATGGCGAAATATATCGCCGGGGAGTTGGGAAAGGACGTTTCCGAGCTGACTTATGAATACCTCACCAGTGGGGAATTCCTCAAGGAGTTTGGTCAGGCCACCTTCTTTACCGCTACCGACGGCAACCACGGCCGCGGTGTTGCATGGGCCGCGAAGAAGCTGGGGCAGAAGTCTGTGGTACATATGCCCAAGGGCAGCACGAAGCAGCGCTTTGACAATATTGCCGCAGAAGGCGCCGTGGTGACCATTGAAGAATTGAATTATGATGACTGCGTTCGTCTTGCTGCCGCTGAGGCCGCTGAGACGGAGCATGGCGTGGTGATCCAGGATACCGCATGGGAGGGCTATGAGGAGATCCCAGCCTGGATCATGGAGGGATACGGCACCATGGCAGCGGAGGCTGCCGAGCAGCTGCGCAGTCTCAGTGTGAACCGTCCCACCCATGTGTTCATTCAGGCTGGTGTCGGCAGCCTTGCCGGTGCAGTGGTGGGCTATTTTGTCAACCGCTTCCCCAACGATCCCCCCAAGTTTGTGGTGGTGGAGGCCCGGGCGGCAGATTGCCTCTATCAGGGAGCCGTGGCGGGTGATGGGGCTTTCCGCATCGTGGAGGGTGATCTTGCCACCATGATGGCAGGTCTTGCCTGCGGCGAGCCTAATATCCTCTCCTGGGATATTCTGCGCAACCATGCTGACGCTTTTGCGTCCTGCCCCGACTGGGTCAGTGCCGACGGTATGCGCCGTCTGGCAGCACCTGCCCAGGGAGACCCCATCGTGAAGTCCGGCGAATCCGGCGCGGTGGGGATGGGCCTGCTGGCAGCGATCATGCAGCGGGAGGAGTATGCGGAGCTTCGCGGGGAACTGGAACTGGACCAGTTTTCTCAGGTACTGCTGTTTTCCACTGAGGGCGACACCGACCCGGAAAAGTACGAGCGCGTGGTCTGGGGCGGTGAATATCCCACCGTATAAGCGATCTTAGTAAAAAAGGAGCCCCGCCGACAGAAAAACGGCGGGGCTCTGTCTGATTTCTCTCAGAGGACAGCCTTTGGGGGAGTCTTTCAGAATTGTTTTCGAAAAAATTTTTTGGAAAATTTTGAACGGTTTTGCTGCTTTTTATCGTAATCCATATAAAAGGAGGTGAGAGCCTTGAAGGATGCGGAGCTGATCGCACGGATGGAAACAGACATGGATGCTGCCCTTGGAGAATTGACAAGGCGCTATGCGCCTCTGGCAGCCACCATAGCCGCCCGTCTGTTGCCGGGACGGCAGGGAGATATTGAAGAAGTGGCGGCGGATGTGATCATCACCCTTTGGAGAAAGCGGCGGGAATTAAAAGCCGATACCCTGCGGGGATTTGTCATCACCACGGCCCGGAATCTTGCGGTCGACCGCTGGCGTCAGCTTCGGCGGCGGGAGGAAGTGCCCCTTTTTGACCATGACGGCGCAGATTCCGATTTTTTGGAGCGCACGGTGCTGGCAGGTGCTTTGGCAGAGCATATCCGTACTCTGTCTCCGCCGGATGGGGAGATCTTCTTGCGGCACTATCTGCTGCTGGAAACGGCGGCGGAGATCGGTGTGCGCTATGGTTTGACAGAAGCCGCCGTTCGCGCAAGGCTCCACCGGATGCGCAAATTCTTGCAAAAGGAGGTGCCGCAGTGACTGACTGGTATGAACTGGTAAATACCCTTGACACAGAAGTGCTGCCTCTGGAGAAAACAGCGCAGCAAAGGGTCGAAAGTAAGATCCGCGGGAGAGTCAGAGCGGGCGCGGGACGAAAACTGCGCATTGCGGTGCTGGCTGCAGCAGTGCTGCTGCTCACGGCCTGCGGCGCCGCCGTGGCAACGGGTCAATTTTCCCATTGGTTCTGGAATATGGCAAGGGAGGAGCAGGACGAAGCACTTTTTGAAGCTCTTGGCACAGTGATCGGAGAAAGCCAGCGTGTGGGTGATATCACCATGACTTTGGACGGCGCCCTCTGGGATGGGGAAGAACTGTTTTTGACACTGAGCGTGGAAGGTATGGAATTTGAAACAGACTACGGAACGGATGTGGAGACAGAACGTTCGTGGCTGGGAGCGTCCAAAGAGTCTGTGTGGGCACAGGCGGGAGAGACTATGAAGCATGAGGAGTTTGAACGCCTCTGGGAAGCGTCGCTGCCGTTAAAAAGCCCTGAGATCAGCTATATTTATAACCGCAGGGAAGACAGCTACCGTCTGCAGGTATACAGTGCGCTGCGGGGCAGCGTTGGCAGCGCGGCGGAGCTGACGCTTCATCTGGAAGATCTGCAGGTGCGAAATAAGAGCATTGAAGGTCCATTCGAATTTACCTTTTCCCTAATACCGGGAGATGTGACACTTCGCTATACCGGAGCGGTGAGCGTGGCTCCGGAAGGATTGCCGGAGCTTTGTGTCAGTGAGATCCGTGTCAGTCCCTTCGGTGTGGAACTGGATTTTACCACTGAAGAGGAACGGTCTCTTGAGGATATTGAGATCACCCTCCTTCAAATAGGGGAGGAAGAGGCTTCCGTATCCGGGCAACAGCGGCTGACAACACAACAGGAAGAGGATGGTTCCGCAGTTTGCTCCCTTGGGGCAGGGCCTTTCCGTGAGATCATAGACCCTGCCGCTGTGACGGCTGTTTCCATCAACGGCACATGGCTCTCAACCAGTGAATTTCAAGAGGAACCATGAAAAACGGGCGGGTGACCGCCCGTTTTTCTGCTTGACATATATCGACTACCAATATATTATATAGATACACGATATATAGGAGGTCGATATAGTGGATAAGACATTACTCTCCGGCAGCACGGCTCTGCTGGTTTTAAAGCTTCTGGAAGAGGGGGACAAGTACGGCTATCAGATGATCGAGGAGCTGCGCCGCCGCTCGGATGATACGTTTTCTCTGAAAGCGGGGACGCTCTATCCTCTCTTGCATTCTCTGGAGCAGAAGGGGTATATCACTGCCTGGGAAGAAAATTCTGATTCCGCCCGCCCTCGCCGCTACTATCATCTCACCGATGCAGGCAAGGCACAGCTTGCGGAAAAGGAGACGGAGTGGCGCACCTATGCCGGAGCCATGCTCCGCGTGCTGGAGGGAGGCGCCTGTCTTGCCTGAGAGATTCACCGTGTATCTTGTGGAAGTGGGGCAGGCCATCCGATGGCGCCGCGCCCGTTCCTTTGCACTGCGGGAGCTGCGCACCCATCTGATCGAGCAAAAGGAGTGCTTTCAGAATGAGGGCATGGAGGAGCAGGCGGCGGAGGAAGCTGCCATCCGGGAAATGGGTGAGCCGGAAATGGTGGGAAAAGAGCTGGATGCGGTGCATCGGCCCCGGGAGCAATGGCTTTGGCTGGGAGCGGCGGCTTTGTTGAGCTGTGCGGCAGTATTTCTGCGATTTTATCTGACGGCAGGCTTTGCCTTTGAATCTCCACAGCCTGGAAAGGTCGTGACAGCTTTGCTCTTAGGCTTTACGGCGATGGTGGGGCTGTACTTTCTGGATTACCGTATTTTGACCCGCCATACCGGAAAGATCTATGCCGCTGCCGTTTTGCTGGGATTGCTGACATGGGAGTTTGGCCCTCATGTGAACCACGCAGCCTGGTATACCCGCCAGGTGGTGCTGCTCTATCCTGTTGTTTACGCGATATGGGTCAACAAATTCCGCGGCAAGGGATGGCAAGGTTTTTTCCTTGCGGTGCTTGGGGGCTTTCCTCTGGCGCTGATCGCCTGCATGGCGCCTTATATGATGGGTCTGTTCCTGCTTTTTGGCACAGGGCTTGTCCTTCTTTTGTTGGCTGCCAGAGAAGACTTCTTTGGCATCGGGAGGCGGCAGACGGCTTTGGGGGCTGCAGGATGCGCACTGGCAGTGGCTGCTCCTGCGTGGTATTTTGGAAGCAACGGATGGATGCTTCGCCACGTATCCATGCTGCTCCATCCGGAGAAAGATCCTCTTGGCTATGGCTATCAGGCCATCAGTGTGCGGAATATGCTCTCCGGCGCGGTATGGCAGGGGGCGGCATCGGTGGGGCCTGAGTATGGGGAGCAAACTTATGAGTACATCGTTCCGGAATGGAGCGGAGACTTTTTCCTCACCACCATTGCCTGCAAGCTGGGCTGGGTGTTTTTTATCCTGACGGCACTTGTTCTGCTCCTTTTGTTTGGCTGGCTGCTTCGGCGCGCCCTGGGAGAGCGGAATCCCTTTGGGCGGATTTTGGCAGTTGGGGCGGTGCTGCCGCTGCTGGTGGAAACGGTGGGAGGGATCATTCAGAACCTTGGATACTTTGTCGTCAGCTTTCCGATCCCCTTTTTCTCCGGCAATCTCAATATGATCCTGACCATGGCGCTGCTGGGACTGCTGCTTTCCACGATGCGCCAGGGCGATCTTCCGGAAGAACAGGAAGGGGCTCCGCGCCGGCGGTGGAGGATGGTGTTGACATTGGTGGAAGAGTAAGAAAAACGGCTGTTCGCCCAAGTGCGAACAGCCGTTTTTACAGCGTTTTATCAAATTCGGGCGACGCCGGATGTGTAGGCAGCCTGCTTTACAGCGCTTGCAACTGCATCCTTTACCCGGGGATCAAAGGCGGCAGGGATGATATAGTCGGCACTGAGCTCTTCCTCAGAAATGAGGGCAGCCAGAGCCTTGGCAGCGGCGATCTTCATCTCGTCGTTGATGTCGCTGGCCCGGGCATCCAGCGCGCCGCGGAAGATGCCGGGAAAGGCCAGAACGTTGTTGATCTGGTTGGGATAGTCGCTGCGTCCGGTGGAGACCACTGCCGCGCCGCCTGACTTGGCGTCCTCGGGGAAGATCTCCGGCGTGGGGTTGGCGCAGGCGAAAATGATAGCCTTTTCCTTCATGGTCTTCACCATCTCCGTGGTGACCATGCCGGGGGCGGAAACGCCGATGAATACGTCAGCGCCTGCCAGCACATCGGCAAGGCTGCCTCGCTGCTGGGCGGGATTTGTAACAGTAGCCATCTCCTCCTTGATCCAGTTGAGCCCCTCACGGCCTTTGTAGATCGCACCCCTGCGGTCACAAAGGGTGATGTCCTTCGCTCCGGCGGAGAGGAGGAGCTTTGTGATGGAAACAGCGGCGGCGCCGGCACCATTGACCACGATGCGCACATCCTCTATTCTTTTGTCCACCACCTTCAGGGCGTTGGTAAGGCCGGCAAGGGTGATCACGGCGGTGCCGTGCTGGTCATCGTGGAAAATGGGGATGTCGCAGCGCTCTTTCAGCTGCCGCTCGATCTCAAAGCAGCGGGGGGCGGAGATATCCTCCAGATTCACGCCGCCAAAGCTGCCGGCAAGAAGGGCCACGGTGTTGACGATATCATCCACTTCCTTGCTGCGCACACAAAGGGGGATGGCGTCCACATCGCCGAAGGCCTTGAAGAGAACGCATTTGCCCTCCATCACCGGCATACCGGCTTCAGGGCCGATGTCGCCAAGACCCAGAACGGCGGTGCCGTCCGTGACTACAGCCACCGTGTTCCAGCGGCGGGTCAGTTCATAGCTTTTGTTGATATCCTTTTGAATTTCAAGGCAGGGCTGGGCAACGCCCGGTGTATAGGCAAGGGAGAGAGACTCCTTATCATTCACAGCGGCTCTGGGAGTAACCTCCAGCTTGCCGCGCCACTCACCGTGCAGCCGCAGGGATTCCTTTGCATAATCCATATTCCATCCGCTCCTTTATCGAACTAATTGAATAAGGACATTTTACGCAAAAGCTGCAGCGTTGTCAATTATGACCCGGAGAAATTGCGCGAAGGAGTAAAAGGGTGTATGATAAGGGAAAATGTGCCCTTTGGAGGGGAAATGATGTGAAAAAGCTGCTGAAACAACTGGTTTTGTTGGCTATGACAATTGCGGCGCTGATGACGGGCGCCGCAGCCGCAGAGCTGGAAGGCCTGCGCTATTATGATGATCATCTGGACGTATCTGGCAAGACTGTGGAGATCATTGACGCAGGATCACCTACATCGTATCAGGTGGGATACGGAGTGGAAGAGAATACCCTCCGCGACACCGCGGTTGTAACGCTGGAGGGGGACACCCTTGTGGCCACCGGTATCGGCACGGCGAAAGTGCGCATTGACGGCACGGAATATGCCGTCACGGTGGAACCTGCCCCCATTTCTCTGCTGCTTCTGGCAGGTCAGAGCAATATGCAGGGCAGCGAGGGTGATGCGAATCAGTCCATCATCTGTCCTGAGGGACAGGTCTATGCAACCTACGGTGACCGCTACAACATGACCATCGACAACGCCACTAACTATGCCGCCAGCGCCCTGACCAGCGAATACAGTGCCATCAATGTAAACGGCACTACGGACTGCCTGAGCGGCTATCCTGTTTATTCTCTGAATGAAGCAGGCGCAGGTAAGCCCGGACCTGACAGCGGCTTTGCCTACGAATGGGTGCGCCAGACCGGAGAGAAGGTCTGGGTCGTCAACGCGGCTCACGGCGGCACCAGCATCAATGTCTGGCAAAAGGGAACAACGCAATATGAGGAGTGTATCGCCCTCTTCTCCGCCTGTCAGGAGACCCTCCGCAAGGAGATCGCCGCGGGGCATTACATCCTCAGTCATATGGGCTATTTCTGGTGCCAGGGCTGCTCGGATGCGGCGCAGTCTGCGCAGTGGTATGTGAATAAGTATCTGGCCATGCACGAAAACTTCATGAGCGAACTGGCTTTCGACCATGACAGTAACTCATCCACTGCTGACAAGGCTTTTGAATTTGCCGGCATCATTCCTGTCCGCGCGGGAAATGAAAGCAGCGGGTGCTATCGCCTTGGCACGTACAAGGACACGACCACCGCGAAGTATCATGAATCCTTCAAGGATTTGCGAATGACAGGTCCCCGCGTGGCCCAATATTGGATGGGAAATAATCCCGATCTGCCGGATATCTGGAATGTTTGCACCATTGGCGAAGACTGGGTCTGGATGCCTGACGGGACCAATGGCGTGAGTGCTTACTTCAACAAACACTACCAAAACGGCACTGTGGATTATGAGCCGCAGGTGGCACAGAAGGAAAGCTGGTATACACCCACTACCCCTGCCGCCGTCCATGACAGCATCCACTACAACCAAATCGGCTACAATGAGGTTGGCCGGGAATCTGTTCGCAATGCCCTCATTATGCTTGGGGAGACAGAAGCCCCTACGGTGGAGACCACGGTAAAATTTGTCTCCTGGGACGGTTTTACGGAAGTTACGGAGATCGCCGCAGCAATTTCCGGCGCCAGCGGCACGCTGGTGGTGCCTACGGTAAGCCCCGTGCACAAGGCAAAGGAAGTTACCTATGCCGTCACTGAGGGACTGCGCTACGAATACTATGACCTTCTGGCAAACAACGCCCAAACGACGGGGAGCCTGGCTGCTATGGGTGCAAATGCTGCGGGGATTTCCGTTGTGAAGCAGGACCCCGGTGCATACTTTGCGGATCATCTGCGACAGCTTCCCGATGCCCTTTGCCGCGGCGTGGATCTGTGGTCGGCGCTGGAGCACGACAAGTATTTCTATTCCAGCGGGACCCATTGGGCTGTTCACAGTTCTGGTACGGTGTACTCTGTGACGATTCCCGTGGAGCCCGGTGATCAGATCTTTGCCACTTCTTTCGGAAAGGGCGGAGAAAATGGTCATGCGTCCAGCAACGGTATCCGGGTCACCTTCTTCGGTGATTATGACGTTGTCAAGACGCTGGCTCCTGCGGATACATACGCGGAATTTACAGCCAATGAAGGGTATCTCGTGGTCCCCGAAGGTGCAGTGGCGGTCAATGTGCCTATGTGGACGAATGGAGAGGAAAACGAACTATATATTCTGAATCGCCCCCACGACACTGCCGATTCCCTTTGCTCTGTTTGCGGAAAGGACAGTCATATCCATAACTGGTCTGACTGGGAGACTGTTTCTGCTCCTGCTATGGACACAATGGGTATTGAACGGCGGAGCTGCGTCTGCGGTGAAACTGAGATACGGCAGGTAGAAGGCGTTTGGCAAACGTGTGCACTGGCAGACCATATGCAGAAAATGCCTGATGAGTTCTGTCGGGGCACCAACCTCTGGAATGAGATCGAGCATGAAAATATCTACTATGCCAGCGGCAGCTCGTGGGGCAGCCACAGCTCTGGAAATGTCTGGTCTGTGACCATCCCTGTGAAGCCCGGTGACAGGATCTTTGCAACGTCTTTTGGAAAGGCGGGGGAGAACGGCCATGCGTCCAGCAACGGTATCCGCACCACCTTCTTTGATGCTTACGGCGTAGTAAAAACCCTTTCTCCCGCCGAGACTTATGCTGAATTTGCAGCAAACGGCGGCTGTCTGGTGGCCCCGGAGGGCAGTGTGGCCATCAATGTTGCCATGTGGAACAACGGCGATGCCAATGAGCTTTATATCCTGAACGAGGAGCATAATTATTCCGGTATCAGCTGCACCATCTGCGGTGAAAGGTATCTTGAAGCTGCCGATTTCAGCGGCAAGGTCATTTCCATCCTTGGCGACAGCATTTCTACCTTTGCTGGATATATCCCCACCGCTGACGGTTTCAACCTGGAGCATCTGGCCCGCTATCCCCAGGATAATCTCCTGACTGATGTGAATGAAACGTGGTGGATGCAGGTGATCCACGAACTGGGCGCAAAGCTTGGTGTCAATGATAGCTGGCGGGGCTCTACGGTCAGCGGTTATCCCAGCGTTACCACCGGTGTAGAAGGGTATCTGGCTGCCATGAGCAATCTGACACAGATCCAAAACCTTGGCAGCAATGGTACGCCTGATGTGATTTTGTTCTACGGCGGAACCAATGATCTGGCCCACACCCCCAAGCTGGGCAGCTTCGATCCCGCTGCAGCCCCTGCGGAAGTGGATCTGACCACTCTGAAATGGGACAATATGGCAGACGGCTATGCCCATACCCTCCTGCGGCTGCGACATTTCTACCCCGATGCGGAGATCCTCTGCCTGTTTCCCACCTACACTACAAGCTACTATTCCAATGAAAAGTTGGCACAGGGCAATGCACTGCTGCGCTCTATCTGCGAGCACTACGGCGTGGCCTATGTGGATCTGCGCTACTGCGGCATTACTACTTCCGACCTGCCCGACGGCATCCACCCTGATGCTGCCGGTATGGACCATATTACCAACGCGGTTTTGGAAAAGCTGCTTACAGAATGTGAAGCAGAGGACGGAGAAAACGTGGTATATTCTGTCAGACATGAGCTTACTTCGGCGCAGGCGTCCCTTTCCTATTATAAGGGTGTGACGGCAGGAAAAAGTTTCACCGAGACCCTTACCGGAGAGGATCTGGAAGTCCGTGTTACCATGGGCGGTGCGGATGTGACAGCCGCTTGTTATGGGAACGGCAGGATCCATATCGAGTCTGTCACCGGGGATCTTGTCATCACTGCTCAGGCGGCATTTACCGCGGATGGACACCTGCAGCCCCTGCCGGAGGAGTTTTGCGCGGGGACCAACCTTTGGACGGTGCTGGAGCATGACAAGTATTATTTTGGCAGCAACGCCAAGTGGGAGATCCACGGCTCCGGAAGCGTCTATTCCGTGACCATTCCCGTCAGTGCGGGAGACAGGATCTATGCCACCTCTTTCCGCAAAGCGGGGGAAAACGGAAGTCCCTCCTATGACGGTATCCGCTGCACCTTCTTTGGGGAAAATGGTGTTATCAAGAGCCTGTCTACCACAGAGACCTACGGGGAGTTTTCTGAGAAGGGATACCTTACCGCGCCGGAAGGGACGGTTGCGGTGAATGTTCCCATGTGGACAAAGGATGAGAGCAACGAGCTGTATATCCTGACAGCAGAGCATGCATATGAAACTGTGCTTACTCCGTCAACCTGCACGGAGCAGGGGTATACCACCTATACCTGCTCCACCTGCGGGGACAGCTATGTGGATGACTATGTGGATGCCACTGGTGAGCACACCTATGATGATGGTGTATGTATCTGGTGTGGCAGAAGAAAGCTGGGAGAAGACTGGCTTGCACCCAATTTTGCCGAGGGTGATTATACCATGGCGGTTTTGCCGGACACACAGATCCTGATCAATTACTGGCCGGAGACCTATTATGATCTTACCCGCTGGATCGCGGAAAATAAGGACACGCTGAATATTCAGGCTGTTCTTCACATGGGCGACATGGTGAATAACAACAATGACACGGAATGGACAGCTTGTGAAGCGGGTACCGATATGATCAACGCCGCAGGGATCCCGTGGATGCCCATGCGGGGCAACCACGATGATTCCGCGTGGTTCAACCGCTATTATGATTATGAAACCTACGGCAGCGGACAGGAATGGTTCGGCGGCTCCTATGAAGAGGGCAAGCTGGATCACACCTATTGGTTCGTCACCGCAGGAGAGCGGGAGTATCTGATTCTCTCTCTTGGCTGGGCGCCCAGCTGGGATGTGCTGGAATGGGCGCAGGGTATCGTGGAGGCCCATCCGGACAAGAATGTGATCCTGGCTTGCCATGCTTATATAAACAAAGACGGTACGTTGCTGAGCGAAGGCGATGCACATTGCGTTTCCTCTTATTTGCCCGGTTATCCCAATGGCGATGATGTTTGGGAGATATTCAAGGATTATGAAAATGTGGTCCTTGCCATGGGCGGTCATATCCACAGCCCTGACATCGTTACTTATGTGGATCAAAACGGAGCGGGGATGGATGTAACCTCCATGCTTCTGGACCGCCAAAATGATGATGCTCAAAACCGATATGCCATGGAGGCTCTGCTGACATTCCATGAGGACAGCAACACTGTGGACGTGAACTGGTATTCCGTCCGGTATGACGCACTGTATCGTGAGAAGAACCAGTTTGAGATCGCCGTGCCGCATCTCCATGAGCACAAGTATGAGTCTGTAGTCACCGCGCCTACCTGTACGGAATCCGGCGGCACGGTCTACACATGTGCCGTCTGCTGTGACAGCTATATGGAGGCAGATGCGCCCGCCTTGGGTCATACGCCTGAAACGGTGGTGGTGGAGCCTACCTGTACCGAGGACGGCACGTTCAACGTGATATGCACCCGCTGCGGCGAGGTGCTCAATGAGTGTGTCACAAAGGATATCACAGAGATATTCCGCTGGACAGATGGCAAAATGATTCAAGCGACATCGGGGAATCCGATCCAGGACGGCAATTGGATGGCCAGTGACTATGTGGATATTTCCACCTACGAATCTCTTGAGATCCTCACTGCAGATACCATCACCGTTACTACAACTATTGGCCTTGCGTTCTATGATACGGAGCACAATTACATCAGCGGAATCAAGCATACCGACGGCGTGGGCAGCGAGTACGGAGTGATGGTGCACAACATCGAAGTACCCGAAAATGCGGTGTATATCCGCTCCACCTGGTATTCCAGGAATCACAGCGGTTATGAAAGCTCCTTCGGTGACTTCTATTGCAAGGGCACATATCTGGATAACAGGCTTCCTGCCACTGGCCATAGCTATGCATCTGCTGTTACCCCGCCTACCTGCACCGATCAGGGCTATACCACCCACACCTGTACCCTCTGCGGGGAAGACTATGTGGATGACTATGTGCCTGCCAAGGGTCATAGCGAAGTGATCGACAAGGCCGTTGCCGCTACCTGTACCGAAAGCGGCCTTACGGAAGGCAAGCACTGCAGCGTGTGTGGTGAAGTGCTGGTTGCCCAGCAGGTGATCTCCGCAACAGGCCACGGTTGGAATGACGGTGTTGTGACCAAGGCTGCCACCTGCACCGAAAGCGGCGTGAAGACCTATACCTGCGGAAATGACGCAAACCACACGCGGACGGAAACGATTCCCGCTGTTGGTCACAAAGACGATGATGGCAACTATATCTGCGACGTCTGCGCCGCGAAGCTCTGCACGGCACATCAGGAAGAAGCCGTTCCCGGTAAAGAAGCCACCTGCACGGAAAACGGTTTGACCACAGGCAGCAAGTGCGGTATCTGCGGCGAGGTGCTGATTGCCCAGCAGATCATCACCGCCAAGGGGCACACCGAGGTCGTTGACAAGGCCGTTGCCGCTACCTGTACGGAGGGCGGCCTTACGGAAGGTAAGCACTGCGACCTTTGCGGTGAGGTGTTGGTTTCTCAGCAGGTGATCCCTGCTGTGGGTCATACTTACGATGACAGATACGATGCGGACTGCAACATCTGCGGAGAGCAGCGTGAGGCAGTCGTGAGGACCGGAAAGGTCACGGGCAGGGTCAAGACTACGGACGGCGGCAATGCCAAAGTGACGCTGAAGAAGGACAAGGCGGAAGTTTCCTCCACTGAGAGCGAAAACGGCGCATTTACCCTTGAGAGCCAGCAGGGAAGCTGCGATGTATCCATCTCCAAGGCGGGCTGTCTGACCCACACTGTCACCGGGGTTCCTGTTGGGGAAAGAGAGGTGGATCTCGGTGAGATCACATTGCTTTCCGGCGACATGAACGCAGACGAGAGGATCAACATGCAGGATCTGCGGGTGTTCCTCCAGAACTTCAACAAAACGGGGGAGAAGATCGGGGAACCCCTCACCGACGTGAACGCTGACAGCAAGGTGAACATGCAGGATCTTCGTGTCTTCCTCAAAAACTTCAACAAAACGGCGGAAAAAGACTGCACCGTTTCCTATTGACCCATTCAGGGCCGGCCTTCGGGCCGGCCCTTCCGCATTGGCTCTTTAGAGACAAGCAACCCCCGGCTCTGCCGGGGGTATTAAAACCTTATAGGTGGAAAAAGAAATGCCTCCGATAGTAAAATAGAGCCGGTTCGCCAACCGCACTAAAACTAAAGGAGGC
>JAFQRI010000020.1 GCA_017410185.1 Oscillibacter sp.
ATATCGGGCGTTCTATCCCATTCTGGTCATCACCCAGACGGTGCCCACAGTAGCCATCGCGCCGCTGCTGGTGCTGTGGTTCGGCTATGAGATGGCTCCCAAGGTGATCTTGATCGTCATTGTCACCTTCTTCCCTGTGACGGTGGGGCTGCTGGAGGGCTTTCGCAGCACGGACGCCGACGCGGTGAACCTGCTGCGTTCCATGGGGGCCTCCCGCTGGCAGATCTTCCGCTATCTCAAGCTTCCCTCGGCCCTGCCCCAGTTCTTCTCCGGCCTTCGCATCGCCGCGGCCTACGCCGTGGTGGGTGCGGTGATCAGCGAGTGGCTGGGAGGCTTTGGCGGCCTTGGGGTCTACATGACGCGGGTGAAGCAGGCCTTTGCCTTTGACAAGATGTTTGCAGTCATTTTCCTCATTTCTGCCATTTCACTGGGGCTCATGGCTCTGGTGGACTGGGCGGAGAAACGCTGTATGCCTTACAAGGAGGACAAAAAATGAAACGCTTTTTTGCAGTTGTCTGCGCACTGACGCTGATGCTTTCTCTGACCGCCTGCGGTGCAAAGCAGGAAGAGGCCGCCGGTACGGAAAAGATCACCTTCGTGCTGGACTGGACCCCCAATACCAACCACACCGGATTGTATGTGGCCATGGCTAAGGGCTATTTTGCCGAGGGCGGCCTTTCCGTGGAGGTGGTGCAGCCCCCCGAGGACGGCGCAGAGGTGCTGGTGGGCTCCGGCCGCGCCCAGTTCGGCGTGAGCTTTCAGGACTATATCGCCCCCGCGCTGATCGGTGACGCGCCGCTGCCCATCACGGCAGTCGCCGCCATCATGCAGCATAACACCTCCGGCATCGTCTCCCGCAAGGGGGAGGGGATGGATACCCCTGCCGGTCTTGAGGGAAAGAAATACGCCACGTGGGATCTTCCCGTGGAAAAGGCTACCATGGCCCATGTGATCGAGGCCGACGGCGGGGACTTTTCCAGGGTGGAGCTTATCCCCTCCACGGTGACGGACGAGGTCTCGGCTCTTCGCAGCGGCAGCGTGGACGCCATCTGGATCTATTACGGCTGGGCGGGCATCGCCTGCGAGGTGGCGGGCCTTGAGACGGATTATTTCGCCTTTGCCGACATCGACCCCGTCTTTGATTTCTACTCTCCTGTGGTCATCGCCAACGAAGACTATCTGAAAGAGAAGCCTGAGGCGGCAAAGGCCTTTGTTGCCGCCCTCGCCAAGGGATATGAATTTGCAGCGGAGCATCCCGAAGAGGCCGCCGCCATTTTGCTGGAGGCTGCTCCCGAGCTCAAGAGCAATGAGCGGCTGGTGGTGGAAAGCCAGAAATACCTTGCCGACCAGTATGTGGCCGACGCGTCCCGCTGGGGCGAGATCGACCCCGCGCGGTGGGACGCCTTCTACGGCTGGCTCAACGAAAATGACCTGATGGAAGCCGATATCCCTGCCGGAGCCGGCTTTACCAACGACTATCTCCCTGCCTGACATGGAAAAGCTGACCGTAAGAGAAGTCTCCAAGACCTTTGACGGAAAAGAGGTCCTGCGGGATGTTTCCATCACCCTGAAAGAGGGGGAGCTGGTGAGCCTGCTGGGCGTGAGCGGCGGCGGCAAGACCACCCTCTTTAACATCATCGCGGGCCTTGTGGAGCCGGATGACGGCGAGGTGGTATTGAACGGTGAGAACATCACCGGAAAGCCGGGGCATGTGAGCTATATGCTGCAAAAGGATCTGCTGCTGCCCCATCGTACCGTGGAGGATAATGTGGCCCTGCCCCTGATCCTTAGGGGAGAGAAGAAGGAGGCGGCGAGGGAGCAGGCCCGTGCTCTCTTTGCTGATTTCGGCCTTGCGGGCACGGAAAAGCTCTGGCCCCGCCAGCTCTCCGGCGGCATGCGCCAAAGGGCGGCGCTGTTGCGGACGTACCTCTTTTCCCATGATGTTGCCCTGCTGGACGAGCCCTTCTCCGCGCTGGATACCCTCACCAAGTCCGGCATCCACGACTGGTATCTGGAGGTAATGGAGCGCATCCGCCTCTCCACCCTGTTTATCACCCACGATATCGACGAGGCGATCTTGCTCTCTGACCGCATCTACCTCCTCACCGGGCAGCCCGGAAGAGTGACGGAGGAGATCGTTATCAACGCGCCCCGTCCGCGCAGCCGGGACTTCACCCTTACGGAGGAGTTTCTTGCCTATAAGCGGCAGATCCTTGCCGCCCTCGGCTCAGATGCGTAAAAAAGGTTGTAAATATCTGTGAAATGGTGTATGATACTCCTGTAAAGAATGAAATTAAGGAGGATCTTCCTATGAACAGAACTGCAAGCCTTGTGATGAAGATCGTGGGCGCAAGTCTGGCTCTGGCCGCCGTGGTTTGCCTGATCATCGGCTGCTGGAACGAGCTGATGAGCGGCGCCGGCTGCGTGAAGCAGCGCATCAAGAGCGTGAAGGGCAAGCTCAGCCCCGCTGAGGCCGCTGATTACGCTGATGAGGAGCTCTACGAATAAGATCACAGTCTCAAAAACCGCTGTCCGCAGGGACGGCGGTTTTTTGCAGGTCGTACCTTTTTGCAGGGAAAAGACCGGAAAAAACGCAAAAAAACAGTCGGTTTTTCAACCGACTGCAGGAAAATCTATTGACAGTGCCATGAATTTGTGGTAGAATGAAGCGCTTATATAGTGGGAGGGAAGCCCCATGGCCTCCCACCTTACTTTCCTACAAGATACCACAGTTCCCGGTACAATGCAAGAGCGGTGCGAAAGTTTTAAGCAACAGTGCCGCGTGTGTCAAATCGGAAAACGAGCAGAATACGCTGCCTTTTCTGCCGGACAGGGCGGAAAAAGGCAAAAGAAAGGTGAATGAAGATGGCCAAAGTAAAATATTACGGAAAGACGCCTCGTAAGAACTTTGCCCGGTATGAGGAAGTCGTCCCCATGCCGACCCTGCTGGAGATCCAGAAGAAGTCTTACAAGGAATTCCTGGAAGACGGCCTGCGCGAGGTCTTTAACGACGTGGGCCCCATCACGGACTACCAGAACACCCTGGAGCTGACCTTCATCGACTACCGGATGGACGACAAGCCCAAGTACAGCATTGAGGAGTGCAAGGCCCGTGACGCCACGTATGCCGCCCCCCTGAAGGTGGTGGCCCGTCTGCGCCAGAAGGGCGAGAACGATGATAGCCCCGGCGATATCAAGGAGCAGGAGATCTTCATGGGCGACTTCCCCCTGATGACCCCCTCCGGCACCTTCGTCATCAACGGCGCAGAGCGTGTTGTCGTTTCTCAGATCGTCCGCTCTCCCGGCGTGTACTACGGCAAGGAGATCGACATCAAGACCGACCTCCCCATCCTCACCTCCACGGTCATCCCCTACCGCGGCGCATGGCTGGAGTATGAGACTGACGCCAACGAGTCCTTCTGGGTCCGCATCGATAAGAACCGCAAGATCCCCATTACCTGCCTGATCCGCGCTCTGGGCATCAAGACCGACGCTGAGATCACCGATCTCTTTGGCGACGATCCCCGCATCATGGCTACCATGGAGAAGGACCCCTGCAAGACCTATGAGGAGGCCATGCAGGAGATCTACCGCAAGCTCCGTCCCGGCGAGCCCGCCACCGTGGAGGCTGCCGAGACCCTCATCAACAACCTCTTCTTCGACGCCCGGCGCTACGATCTGTCCGTCGTGGGCCGTTACAAGTTCAATAAGAAGCTGTCTTTGTGGCAGCGCGTCACCGGTTACAAGCTGGTTTATCCCGTGGCAGACCCCGCCACCGGCGAGATCCTCTTTGAGGACGGTCACGTCCTGACCAAGGAGGAGGCCCGGCTGCTGGATACCGTGGGCGTGGGCGAGGTCACCATTGAGGTGGACGGCGCTCCCCTGCGGGTCCTGTCCAACAAGATGTGCGACCTTGGCCACTATGTGGACTTTGATCCCTTTGTGGAGTGCGGCATCAAGGAGCGCGTGCGCTTCGACGTGCTGCAGGAGCTGCTGAGCCAGTATTCCGGCGAGGAGCTCATTGCCCAGATCAAGCTCCGTAAGGACGATCTGGTGCCCAAGCACATCATCATCGATGATATCATCACCTCCATCAACTATATGAACGGCCTTGCCCGCGGTATCTCCGAAAAGGATGATATCGACCATCTGGGCAACCGCCGCCTGCGCTGCGTGGGCGAGCTGCTGCAGAACCAGTTCCGCATCGGCTTTTCCCGTATGGAGCGCGTGATCCGCGAGCGCATGACCATTCAGGATCTGGACATCGTCACTCCCCAGAGCCTCATCAACATCCGCCCCGTCACCGCCGCCATCAAGGAGTTCTTCGGCTCCAGCCCCCTCAGCCAGTTCATGGACCAGACCAACCCCCTGGCAGAGCTGACCCACAAGCGCCGTCTGTCTGCTCTGGGCCCCGGCGGCCTTTCCCGGGAGCGGGCCAACATGGAGGTCCGCGACGTTCACTACAGCCACTATGGCCGCATGTGCCCCATTGAGACGCCGGAAGG
>JAFQRI010000021.1 GCA_017410185.1 Oscillibacter sp.
CGCATTGCCCACCGCGAGGGCTATCCCGAGATCGGCCTGTACTGGGAGAAGGCCGCCTGGGAGGAGGCTGAGCACGCTGCAAAGTTTGCTGAGCTCCTGGGCGAGGATCTGGAGCCCATGATGAAGGCCACCACCAAGGATAACCTCAAGTGGCGTGTGGACTGCGAGTACGGCGCAACTGCCGGCAAGTTCGATCTGGCCAAGGTCGCCAAGATGAACAACCTGGACGCCATCCACGACACCGTCCATGAGATGGCCCGCGACGAAGCCCGTCACGGCAAGGCTCTGGAAGGCCTGCTGAAGCGCTACTTCGGCTAATATTTCTGACGATATCAAAGCCGCCGGTCTCCGCACCGGGGACCGGCGGTCTTTCTAAAATACGGAAAGGAGCGCAGCTCATGAACGATAAGATCGCTTTCCTGCTGAACCAGCAGATCAACAAGGAATTCTACAGCGCATATCTCTATCTGGATATGGCAAATTTCTATGACGAGATGGATCTGGACGGCTATTCCAACTACTATATGATCCAGGCCCAGGAAGAGCGTGACCATGCGCTGCTCTTCATGAAGTATATGCAGAGCATTGGCCTGAAGGTCACGCTGGACGCCATCGACAAGCCCGACAAGACCTTCACCACCGTTCTGGATCCTCTGGAGGCTGCCGCCGAGCACGAGCGCTATGTCTCCGCCCTCATCAACGCCATCTATCACGAGTGCCATGAGGCCCGGGATTACCGCACGCTGAAGTTCCTGGACTGGTTCGTGGATGAGCAGCGGGAGGAAGAGGACAATGCCGACTCCATGGTCAGTCGCTACAAGCTCTTCGGCGGTGATCCCCGAGGTTTGTACCTGCTGGATCAGGAGTATGCCGCAAGAGTTTACACCGCACCCAGCCTGACGCTGTAAGAAGCGCAGTGCACATATCCTTTCTCTCTCAGAAAATAAGCGGCAGACCCGGTCTGCCGCTTATTTCTGCATAAGGAAAGATTTGTTTGGACAAACTGTTTTAACACGAAACAGGAGGATATTTATGGATAAGAAAGCATTCTATAAGCTCACATACGGCCTCTTTCTCCTCACTGCCCGGGAGGGGGAGAAGGACAATGGCTGCATCATCAACACCGCCATTCAGGTGGCAAACGATCCCGCCCGCATTTCCATCGCGGTTCTCAAGGGCAACCACACCCATGACATGGTATTGCGCACCGGCAGCTTCACCGTCAGCAGCATTTCCACTGCGGCGGATTTTGCCCTCTTCCAGCGCTTTGGCATGCAGTCTGGCCGGGACACCGATAAGTTCGCGGGCTTTGAGGCGGTGGAGCGCTTCAGCAACGGTCTTTATTATCTGACCAAGGGCGCCAACATGGTCATGTCCGCCAAGGTGGTGGACAGCATGGACCTTGGAAGCCACACCCTCTTTGTTGCGGAGGTCACCGACGCCAAGATCCTCAGTGAGGATCCCTCCTGCACCTATGCCTATTATCAGAGCGATATCAAGCCCCAAAAGAAGGAAGAGAAGAAAAAGGGCTGGGTATGCACCGTCTGCGGCTATGTCTACGAGGGTGATCCCCTGCCGGAAGACTTTATCTGCCCCTGGTGCAAGCATGGCGCGGAGGATTTTGTGCGCCAGCAGTGATATGAAAAACTGAGAGGAGAAGCGGATTTAGCTTCTCCTCTTTTGCTGCATATAAGGTCAGAAAATTTGCTGGATCAGTGTGACGGCACCGGAAATGCCCACGAAAATATAAATGATTTTTTTGAGCTTTTCGCCGTCCATCTTTTCCGCAATGCGAAGACCCAGCCACTTGCCGGCTATAATGCCTGCGATGCCGATCACTGTGGCAGGGAACAGGGATGCGCCGTAAAGGCCCTCGGTGAAACGGGTGGCAAGGGAGATGAGGTTCGTGAGGAGGAAAAAGAACTGAATGGTGCCCACATACGTGGCGCGGTGGCTGGTCACAGTGAGGAAATAAAGGGCCATCAGGGGGCCGCCCACACCGAAAAGCCCTGCGAAGATACCGGAGATGCCGCCGCAGACGATGGCGGTAGGATAGCTGCCGGAGAGGTGGACCCGCTTTTCAAAAAACAGAAAGAATATTGACAGCACCATGAGGAACAAAGCAAAGATCACGGCCAGCGCTGTCATATCCATGGAGGAGATAAGGCGGATGGCCAGCACGCTGGTAATGATATAGGGGATGGCAGGAGGGATCAGCAGCGTCCAGCTGATCTCCCGGCGGAACTGCCATGCAAGAGAGGCAGATAGGGCGACGCACACCGCCGTATTGAGAGATGAGGCGGCAGTCATATCGAAAAAGCGGGAGAGGATCATAACGAGGACCACGCCTGCGCCAAAGCCTGTCACCGTCTGTACTGCTCCGCCTGCGAGGGAGGCAAGACACACCGCCAGATACAACATGGAAACCGCCGCCTTTCAAAAATGTGTCATATAGGGGCATTATAGCATACAGGATAGGGGAAAGCCATATGGCAGGAGAGATTTCCGCCTTGCGCAGATGATACTTCTTTGATACAATCATGTCATCAAAATGCTTCAGGAGGAGATCCCATGGATATCAAGGCAAAAGTGGAAGAGCTGGTGGAGAAGATCCAGAATGATAAGGTGCTCCAGGCCAAGTTCCAAAAGGACCCCGTGTCTGCTGTGGAGCAGCTGCTCGGCATTGACCTGCCCAACGACCAGATCGAGAAGATCGTGGATCTGGTGAAGGCCAGAATCGGTATGGACAAGGTGGGCGACGCACTGGGCGCTCTGGGTGGACTGTTCGGCAAGAAGTGAAAAATGACGCAGAGGACGAGAAGTCCTCTGCGTTTTTCTTATTCCAGTACCCAGTCTTCGGGGGCGAGGTGGTTCCAACCGGCGATGGCGATGGTTCGGGGTTCGCAGTGGCCTCTCTCGTTGGTCTGCAGCTCCCAGCTTTCTATGATCTGGATGCTTTGGCGGCCGTAACAGTCAGTGATGAGGGCGGCGATACACAGCTCATCCCCCCATTCATAGGGGATGGTCAAATGGGGAATGGGGTAGAAGGCATAGTTGGTAAATTCCGTGCCGCTGCCCACGTAATCCTCCGGCGCTTCAATGGGTGTGCTCCCCGCCCAGGCGAGAAGCTGCCGGTTCAAAAAGACACCGAAGCGGCACTCTGCCGCCTCTTCCGGCAAGGGCTCTGTCAGGTAAGTGTAGGCGTGCTCCAGAAAGCAGTGGTTTGGCTCCATGCCGGCGCGGTAGACAAGGATGCCGCCTAAATATTCCGCTTCGATATGGGGACAACTCTCGCTCCAAAGGCCGGGAAACTCACCCAAAAGCTGGGTGAAGCGGACACCCTCCGTTTCAAAGATGACGGAAAGGCGAATGTTATCTGAGAGAACAGTCTCCACCTCTCCGATGAAGGTTTTGTCATCAATGGGCAGGAAAGGGCCAAAGGTTTGGGTATTCGTTTCGCTTTCGGCTTCAATGTAGGCGACAGTCCCTTCCGTAAAGATTTTGGGGGTGGCCCGGAAGGAAAAGATTACCGTGTTTTTGGCCTTGTCCACCTCCACCACCTGCGCGGCATAATCGCTGGTGAGGGAATTCTGCTCTTTCAGCAGCTCCTCTACCTGAGAGGTGATGGAGGCCATCTGCCCGTTCACCGTGCCGCTGACGGATTGAATAGAGCTTTGCAGGTTCCGGTATTGACTGTCCATCCGGTCAAGGCGGCGGGTAACAGAAATGAGGGCCATGAGCAGGGCGATGACTGCCAGCAGCAGCCCCAGCAGAGGCAGCAGCCACCGCCTGGGCGGTTTGTGTGGAGCTTCCACGTAGCGGCGGGAGATCTCCTCCACCATTTTGAGCTGGGCCTCCGTCAGCTCGGAGGAGGCTTCTGTGGAGGCAGCGGCTTCCTCTTCCACGCCCAGCAGCGCCCCAACGGAAATGCCGAACAGGCGGGAGAGGGAAATGAGCTTTTCGATCTCGGGGAGGGCGCTGTCTGACTCCCATTTATAGATGGCCTGCCGGGAAACCCCCAGCTTTTCGCCCAGAGCCTCCTGAGAAAGACCAAGCTCTTTACGTTTGAGTGCGATGCGCTGTCCAGTGGTCATGGGGACTCCTTTCAGTTGAAGGTGTAGTTGGCGGGATCGTTATCCTGCTGGTAGCTCTCGGGATGGAGCAGAATGGCGCCCTCTTCTGCCGGGTACACAGGGGTGGACTGGTCGAAAAGAATGCGGCCGTAGGTGTCTGTTGCCAGAACACCGGTGCAGAGAATGTCATCTTCTTTCAGTTCCAGCCGCAGGTCGGGGAAGCGGAAGAAGAGATGATCGTCAAAGCCGATGTAGTTTTCCGGCACGGGGATGGGATCTGCCCACGCCACCAGCTTTTTGTTCAGGAACAGGCCCACTCTCATCTCTTTGATTTCGGCGGAAGGTTCGTTCTCGGCAAGCTGCTTGCCGACATCCAGCATAGAGGGGTTCAGGTTAACGATCTGCCCCTCGTTGAACTTGGAGGGGAATTCCAGCACATAAGGCTCATTCAGATCCATGTGCCAGAAATCATCCCGCACCCAAAGGGTGGGAAGAGAGGAGAAGCGCAAGTCTGTATATTCCTTCAGGATCTGGGTCTGGCGGACGCCATTATCCTCAAACACCACGGAGAGAATGATGTGGTCGCTGAGGGTGGTGGTGACCTCTCCGGTGAAGGTCTGATTTCCTTCGGGGGAGAAGGGGCCGAAGGTCTCGATGACGCCGAGGTTGTTGACTTCGATGTAGGCTATGGTATCGGCAGTGAAGGTCTTGGGAACAGCCCGGAAAGAAAACGTGATACCGTCATTTCTGAGGTCAGTGGAAACAATGGCGGTGTCCCGGTCGGCGGTGAGGGAATTCTGAGCTTCCAGAATGTTCTCCACGCGAGAGGTAATGCCGGAGATGCTGTTTTCCACATCCCGCTGGACATACTGCACCTGATTGCTCAGGTTCCGGTACTGCTGCTCCACGTTGTCCAGCTTTTCGTAGAGCTTCCACCCCGCAAAGAGAATGGCGGCGGCGAGGAGAAAACGAAGAACGGGATGCCGTTTGGGCGCGGCAGTTTTGGGGATGGCGTCGATGTAGCGCTGTGTGATCTCCTCCACCATTTTGAGCTGGGCTTCCGTCAGTTCATCAGCGGAAGCAGTTTCACAGGTGCTCTCTTCCTCCACTCCCAGCAGTGCTCCGATAGAGATGCCGAACAGACGGGAGAGGGCGATGAGCTTTTCGATTTCGGGGAGGGCGGTGTCAGACTCCCATTTATAGATGGCCTGCCGGGAAACTCCCAGCTTCTCACCGAGGGCTTCCTGAGAAAGACCAAGCTCTTTACGTTTGAGTGCGATGCGCTGTCCTGTGGTCATAAGGGATGCTCCTTTCCAAAAGAGATTAGAGGGAGCAGTGTGCCCCCCGGTCTTTTCAAGGCCATTATAAGGGAAAAGCACCGTAAAAAGCCACCAACTGCCGCCTTTCTTTTTGTCAACCGGCGGTTAGCAGAGGGAAGAAGGGTTGGTTTTGCGTGATTTTATTGTAGCAGGAAAGGGAAAAGGAAACAAGTGTGGGTCAATTTCAAAAGAAAACGATTACTTTTGCCTGTGCAAAATTGTGAAATCTTGCAAAATATATTTACAACGGGAACTTTTTCTGCTATCATGTTCTTAATTCCGATCTGACGCGGCACTCCACCTACACTGTCGCGTACGGACGAAAAATAAGGAGGAATTCCGGCTCACTTCCGGTGCGGCAGTGTGGAGACCTGTCGTAAAGCGGCGCACCTTTGCGTGGCCGCGAGAACACGCTTGCGGAGGCATCGTGTTTCAAGTGAATGCATTATGGCAGCTGTATCCCTGAAAGGCATCATGAAGATCTACCCCAACGCAGAGAAGAAAAAGAAGGCTAAGAAGGGCGAGCCCGAGAAGAAGACCAACCTGCGCGTCACCGAAGACGGTGTCCTGGCAGTTGATAACTTCTGCCTGGAGATCGCCGACAAGGAGTTTATCGTTCTGGTCGGTCCTTCCGGCTGCGGTAAGTCCACCACTCTGCGCATGATCGCCGGTCTCGAAGAGATCTCCGGCGGCGACCTGATCATCGACGGTAAGCGCGTCAACGACGTGGCTCCCAAGGACCGTGACATCGCCATGGTCTTCCAGAACTACGCTCTGTATCCCCACATGACCGTCTATGAGAACATGGCATTCTCCCTGAAGCTCAAGAAGGTCGACAAGGAGACCATCGACAAGGCCGTTCGTGAGGCCGCTGAGATCCTGGATATCACCCAGTACCTCGACCGTAAGCCCAAGGCTCTGTCCGGCGGCCAGCGTCAGCGTGTTGCCATCGGCCGCGCCATCGTCCGCAGCCCCAAGGTCTTCCTGATGGATGAGCCCCTGTCCAACCTGGACGCCAAGCTGCGTAACCAGATGCGTGCTGAGATCATCAAGCTCCGCCAGCGCATCAACACCACCTTCGTTTATGTTACCCACGACCAGACTGAGGCTATGACCCTGGGCGACCGTATCGTCATCATGAAGGACGGCGTCATCCAGCAGATCGGCACTCCTCAGGAGGTCTTCGATCATCCCGCCAACCTGTTCGTCGCCGGCTTCATCGGCATGCCTCAGATGAACTTCTTCGACGCCGAGCTCCTGCTGGAGGGCGGCAAGTACTTTGTCTCCGTCGGCGGCGCCAAGATCGAGCTGTCTGCTGAGAAGCAGGCCAACCTGACCAAGAAGGGTGTTGCCGCTCAGGCCATCACTCTGGGCGTGCGTCCTCCCCACATCGCTCTGGCCAACGGCGGCGCCAACGCCATCAAGGCCACTGTCGACGTGTCCGAGATGATGGGCTCCGAGGTCCACCTGCACGTCAATGCCAACGGCAAGGACGTCGTCATCATCGTTCCCACCATGGATCTGGGCGGCGCTTCCTACTCCTACGGCAGCGCTCTGGAGTTCACCTTCGGCGGCGATGTCTGCCACGTCTTCAACAAGGAGACCACTGCTAACCTGGAGTTCTGATTCCAAGTACATAAAAAATCTCCCTGAGAAATCAGGGAGATTTTTTTATGCACTGGGGGAAAAGAAGCTTTCGGGATGATTACCCTTGTCAAAAAGGTAGTTATAGCACATGTAACGGTAATTCTCATAAAGGGCACGCAGATCTTCCGGGAGGTCGTCTGACCGTTCGTACACCGTACCGTCGGCGGAGACAAAGCCAACAGTGGTGGCTACGGGGAGCTTTTCCATCATCTCAGAGATCAGCACGTCGAAGCCGGAGAGAGGGAGGTTCGCCGCGTGGCGGGTGAGGGTGCTGAGATAGTTGCAGGAAATGCGCACGCCCTCTGCTTCAGGAATATCATAGTTGGCCCAGATGAAGAAGGGGGTCTCATACTGCTGCAGCACCTCCTGGGTGGTGCGTGCATCCAGACTTTTGCCGTAAAGCTCCTCGTAGAAATCGTTGCCGAGGGAGGGTTGGTGGTCGCCGAAAAAGACGATCATAGTGTTCTCATTACATGCAGAGTAGTGGTTGATAAGCTCTTCAATGGCCTGATCGCTCTCCCGCATCAAAGAGAAAAACTGGGTGGTGGCGCTCTTAACGCCCTTTTCCTGCCCCACCACCTCCACGGACCGCTCCAGATTTGTCCAGCCCTGGGTGTAGCCGCTGTGGTTTTGCATGGTGACGTTAAAGATGAAGGTGGGCTCCTCCGATTCCTCCGTCCAGCGGTAAAGTTGTTCATAGTCACAGGAGTCGCTGACATACTGTCGGATGTTTTTCCGGTTCACCACATCTTCCTCATAATACTGGGTCTCAAAGCCCATCCAGGGATAAACGCTGGTGCGGTTCCAGCCGGAGGAAAGATAGGGGTGGAAGGCAATGGTCTTATACCCCAGACCTGCGGCTTCAGAAACGATGGAGGGGACGCCATCATAGAGATAGAGCTGGTAGGCCACGGTATTGGTGGGCAGAAACGCGAGGGAAGCGCCGGTGAGGGCTTCAAATTCCGCGTTGGCAGTGCCGCCGCCGGTGACGGGAGAGACCACCATGCCCTTGATGGTGTTTTCCGCCATGGAGTGATAAAACTCCAGCGGGTCGGAGGAGAGCTCCAGCGTGGGGAAGGAGGCTTCCAGATCTGCAAAGGCCTCGTTCATAATAATGATGAGATTTTCCGGCATGATGCCCTCTGCCCCTTCCCGGGCGGGGTACTCCGCGGCGATGCGCTGTGCTTCCTGAGAAGAGTAGCCCTCGGGAGCGGAAACAAAGCTATAGCGAAGGGCGGTCATAAAATTCAAAAGAAAGCCGTTGGCCTGAGTCTTCCATTGCTGGGCGTAAATGCCGATGGAGGGGAGGAGGGCAGTGAACAGGAATACGTAAGCATACAGGGCGATGGAGACGAGAGAGACGGTCGTCGGCGCCCAATGGAGCTTCCGCCGTCCCTTCAGAGGAAAGTGAAGCTTTGCCAGCAGCAGGATCAGAGCATACAGGACCAGAATGGCAGATGCGATCAGCACCGGCTTGGTGGGGGTGTAGTCATAGTTTGCCGCTACATTGACCGCTGCCTGAAAGCCCAGCACATCGCAGGGGAAAATGATGCGGCCCCGGAAAGACAGCACATAGTGGTTCAAAAGGCCGATCAGAAAGCACAGCGCCGAGCCGAAAAAAGCGGCAGACAGGTGCCGTCCCGTAAGGAGCCGCATAAGCCAGAAAATAGCATAGTACCAGAGCATATTCAGTGTTACCTGCGTGGCGTTCAGAGCGGTAAAGGGATCGTTCTTGTTTAAGATCTCCACCATCAAAAAGGCAAGCCAAGGGCCCAGGAGGAAGAGAAAGAAATGCACATTCTCGCTGCAGGTGAGAAAATGCCAGATTCTTTCCCATCGTTTCACCGGCTGGGGCATAGCGGGAACAACGGCGTCCACCTGCTCTTCGACGGGGGATCGGAGCAAATCAAATTCCATGGTATTCTTCTTTCAAAAGGAGATCAGAGGCCCAGAGGCACTCTTTTTACGATTTTAGAAGCAATATATCATAAAGTCAAGGAAAACAGGGAAAACCCCGGTGGGAAGTGCTGGTGCACTTTCCATCGGGGGAACGGTCACTGATTTGTGGTTTCCTCCCAAAGGGAGTGGATATAGGCTGACACATCCTGACGGGGCAGGCCCAAAGAAAAGGAAAACTCGTTTTCCACTAATTTTTCCGCCTGCTTCAAAAAAGCCTCGTCACTGCCGGAGAGCCGCTTGCCCTCCAGAGCCAGAGTGCTGCGGCGGGCGTGGATGCAGGAGCAAAGCTGCAGCAGGGGAAGGGGCTGAGCATTTTTGATGATGGTCTTGAAGGCTTCGGTCCGGCGGTTGCGGTCGGGCAGCCATTCCAGCGGCGTGCATGCGCTTTCCCGGATGGCATGGTCGATCTCGCTCCTTGTGAGCACAGCACGCATTTTCCCCAGCAGTGTGGGATTGTCCAGCGGGACGAAGATCCGCGTACCGCTCTCCGCTACCGGGTGGAGCACATAGTAGGTGGTGATGCTGCGCCGGTCGGCGGATGGAATGGGCTCCACATCTGCGATCACACATACGCCGTTGGTGCCGTAACGCACATAATCACCCTTTTGATAGGCCTGTTCCATGCAAATCACCCCGTATACAGTATTTTTTGCAAAACCATTATATCAGATTTTTGGGAAGGGCTTCAAAGGACATTTTGAACAAAAAGCCTCCCGGCGCTATAGGGCAGAGCGCAAAAAGGACGGCCGATTCCGGCCGTCCTTTCAACTCTGTAATGTTTTACCGCGGCAGCGGTGAAAGATGCATCTGTATATTCTTACCCCCAGAATGCGGAGAGCATGGGGATGACCTGCTTTTTCCGGCTCATGATCTTGGGGAGAAAGGCGCAGTGTTCCTCGGGATTTTTGATGCTGAAGGCCTCGCCGATGGTCTCGTCGTCGCCCACGAAGAGCAGCTGTGTGCCTTCCAGCAGCACGTCGGTGATCATGAGCACCACGGTGTCAAAGCCCCGTTTGACGCGGATCTCCTCCATGAGGGAGAGGAACTCCTCCTTGCGCTTGAGAACGCGGTCAGAGTCCATGCAGGTGATCTGGCTGACAGCCAGATCATGACCGGCGATATTAAATTCCTTATAGTCAGTACCCAGAATATCCGCAACGCTCTTATCATCGCCGCAGGTGGCAGAGAAAATGGCCCGGCCCAGCTCGTCCAGATCCTCGTTGGCGATGCGGGCCATGCGCCGCGCCATGTCGATATCCTTCTGGGTGCAGGTGGGGGACTTGAACATAACGGTGTCAGAAACGATGGCGGCGGCGATAAGGCCCGCCATTTTGGCCGTGGGCATGAGGCCCTTTTCCTGATACATGGAGGCAACGATGGTGGCCGTGGAACCCACAGGCTCGTTCCGGACAGAGATGGGGTTGGTGGTCTGAATATCCGCAAGACGGTGGTGGTCCACGATCTCCAGAATATCCGCTTGATCCAGACCGGGAACGGACTGGGCCTTTTCATTATGGTCCATCAGAATGACCTGCTTGCGCCGGGGACGCAGCAGGTGGAAACGGGACAGAGTACCCACAACACGGCTGTCCTCATCCAGAATGGGGTAGGCACGGAAGCGGCTTTCCAGCACGGTGTTGCGCACGTCGTCAATATAATCGTCCAGACGGAAGCATACCAGGGGGCCGGTCTTGCAGATGGAGCTGATGGGCATGGCGTGGCAGATGAGACGCACGGCGCGGTAAGCGTCATAGGGAGTGGAGATGATACAGGTATCCGTTGCGGCGGAGAGAAGGCTCTGCTCCACCTCAGCCTGACAGACGATGACACACTCAGCCTTGAGCTCCACGGCCCGGCGGATCATATCCGGCTGGTCGCCGCAGATGACGATGGTGTCCTTCGAGTTGAAGATCAGGTTTTCCCGGCTGGCGGGAAGGGCCACGGTGACCTCACCGGAAACCGTGTCCCACAGGGAGGTATCCTCATTGAGGATCTCACCCTCCAGAACGGAGAGAAGGTTGAAAACGGGGATGTTCTTCATCCGGGGGTTGCGGACAGAGGTCATGTCATAGGTGGCAACGTCACCGGCGGAGAGCATGCCGTAAAGCGTGCCGTCTTCATTGATGACAGGCATAGTGGAGATTTTATGCTTCTGCATGGTCTGCCATGCGCGGGAGATGGTGGCAGAAGAGGAGAGCATGGGAGGGGTATCGAAATCCAGATCCTTGACCTGGGTACGGACGTTGTTCACCAGCATGGGGGGCTCAAAGCCGAAACGATCCAGCACGATCTTGGTCTCATCGCTCACGGCGCCAAGGCGGGCGGCGCGATATTGCCGCTGGCCCAGGGCGTTTTTCAGCGCGGCGTAGGCCATGGCGGACACGATGGAGTCCGTGTCCGGATTGCGGTGGCCGGTAATATAGATGGTATCCATGGGAATTCCTCCTTGATGGAACGGGTTGAAAATGGTTGACAATCTATTATGCAAGTGAAAATGACCTTTGTCAACAGCCGGAAAAAGCAAAATACGGTGCGGAAACGTTTGCCTCCGCGCCGAAGTTGAAAAAATTTAAAACTTTTTGCGAAGGATCAGAGAATGATCAGCTCCTTGGGGGCGCGGGTGAGATTTTCACAGCCCTCCTCTGTCAGACGGATCACATCCTCAATGCGCACGCCCAGCTCACCGGGAATATAGATGCCGGGTTCGGCGGAGATCACCGCACCGGGAGGGAGAGGGTGATGGTTGGCGGGAGAGGCGTTGGGGCTTTCGTGGATCTCCACGCCTACGCCGTGGCCGAAGCTGTGGGTGAAATAGGGGCCAAAGCCAGCCTGCTCGATCACCTTGCGGGCAACACCGTCCACCTCCGCGCCGGTCATGCCGGCTTTGGCGGCGGCAATGGCGGTTTCTTGGGCGGCAAGCACCGTTTCATAGACCTGTCTTTGCCGGGAAGAAGGCTCTCCCACCGCCACGGTGCGGGTCATATCGGAGCAGTAGCCGCCGTAAATGCAGCCGAAATCCATGGTCACAAGCTCTCCTGCCTCAATGACCTTCTCACTGGGGACGCCGTGAGGGAGGCTGCCGTTGGGGCCGGAGACCACGATGGGGTCAAAGCTCATGTCGCTGGCGCCGTAGTGCAGCATCAGATACTGCAGCCGCGCGGCGATCTCCTTTTCCGTCACACCGGGGCGGAGCTCGGTGAGAATGTTGTCAAAGGCCCGCTCGGCGATGCGCTGGGCGGCGATCATGGAGGCAAGCTCCTCCTCGTCCTTGACCCTGCGCAGCTGCTCCAAAAGGGAGGAGGCGGGGATCAGCTCACAGTGAAGCTTTTCCTGATAGACCCGATAGTCCTGCACGGTCATGCAGGCGTCCTCAAAGCCCAGCTTGCCGATGTGCTCCATCTCAATAACCTCATTGATGAGGGCAGTGTAGCCCCGGTCCCGGGAAACTTGGGAGATGGCGGCATTTTCGATATGGCGCTGGGCGGCTTCGGTATAGCGGGAGTCGGTAAAGTAATAATTGCCCCGCTGCGTTACCAGTGCGACGCCATCGGTAGAGGGGGAGTGGAAGCCGCAGGCGTAAAAACGGTTGGCCTCACCGGTAAGCAGCATGGCGTCCAGCCCCTGCTCGCCAAGGGCCGCGGCGATTTTGGAAAAGTGGTCCATAGACAGTTCCTTTCGTGTGGAGGCAAAGGCTTAGCGGCCCAGCTCCACATACTTTCTCAGCTGAGCTTCGCCCCGCAGCGCGGCGTCGCACTGGGCGATCATGGCATCCCGGTCCTCATTGAGATTGCCCTTGAGCACCAGATAGTTGCTGGCGTGGTTGGAGCGGAACACAGCGCCGGGACAGTCGATCTCGCTGAGGAAGAGACGGGTCTCCCGAATCAGCTCCATGGGCTGGGGCATCACCAGTTCACCGCTTTCGATCCAGCTGTGCATGGGGGTGCCGGTGTAGATGCGCAGTGTCAGCAGGGCGATATAGTCGGGGCGCATGGCACTCAAGGCATGGGCGGTGTCAATGGCGTGAGACTGCCAGTCACCGTTGGAACCGGCAAGGCCGTTGATGGCGGTGACGGAAAGGATCATGCCCGCCTCTTTCAGCTTGCGGCCGCACTCCACCTGCTGGGCAACGGTAACGCCCTTGTTGATCTTTTTGAGCAGTGCCTCATTGCCGGTCTCAAGGCCCAGATAGGCCATGGCAAGGCCGGCTTCACGAAGCCGCTTGAGGTCTTCGGGAGTTTTACCCAGAATGCTGCGGGGACTTGCGTAGGTGGAAACACGCTCACACTCGGGGAAGTGGACGCGGATATAATCCAAAATCTGCATCAGGTGCTCCGTGGGGAGGATCAGGGCGTCACCGTCGGCAAGGAAAATACGCTCGATGCGGCTGTATTTGCTGCGGGCCCACGCAAGATCCTCCATCACCTGCTCAATGGGGGTGATGGCGAACTTTTTGTCCTTATACATGTTGCAGAAGGCACATTTATTGTGGCTGCAGCCCACAGTCACCTGAACGATGAGACTGTAGGCCTCGCTGGGGGGACGGTAAACGGCGCCGGAATAATGCATGGCAAAGCTCCTTCCTCTCGGGTGGTTTTGATACCTTATTTTATCCTATGGTGCGGGTCAGCGTCAAGAATTATGCGTTTCAGAGGGCCGGAAGAGGAGACGTTATCGCGTAGAGTTATAGCAAAAGTGAACGGAAAGGGCAAAAAAGAGGTAATACTTTTGTTTGGTATGACCATTGACTTTAACCCTTTAAAGCTATATAGTCTTAAAGTAACAGGACACGATAAGAGGAGCGGCAGCAGCTCGGCGCCACCCTTCCCGCCGCGTCTGATTTTTGACGAAAAGGAGATCCTATTATGAAGAAGTTGCTTGCTCTCGTACTTTCCGGTGTGATGGCTCTGAGCCTTGCCGCCTGCGGCGCCAAGGAAGAGGCTGCTCCCGCAGCATCCGCCCCTGCCGCATCTGCTCCCGCCGCCAGCGCTCCCGCTGCCGAGACCTACACTGTGGGTATCTGCCAGCTGGTGCAGCACGTTGCACTGGACGCCGCCACCCAGGGCTTCATCGATGCCCTGAACGAGGCTCTGCCCGGTCAGGTGGAATTCAAGAACCAGAACGCTTCCAACGATATCCCCATGTGCTCCACCATCGTCAACCAGTTCGTGGCTGAGGATGTGGATCTGATTTTGGCAAACGCTACTCCCGCCCTGCAGGCCGCTTCCGCCGCCACCATTGAGATCCCCATTCTGGGCACCTCCGTCACGGAGTACGGCGTGGCCATGGGCATCAGCGATTTCTCCGGTACCGTTGGCGGCAACGTCTCCGGCACTTCCGACCTGGCTCCTCTGGATCAGCAGGCAGCCATGCTCATGGAGTGGTTCCCTGAGGCCAAGAACGTGGGCCTGGTCTATTGCTCTGCCGAGGCCAACAGCCAGTATCAGGTGGACGTTGTGAAGGCTGAGCTGGAAAAGGCCGGTCTCACCGCTACCCTCTATTCCTTCTCTGACTCCAACGACATTGCTGGTGTTGTGGAAAACGCCGCTGCCTCCTCCGACGTGATCTACGTTCCTACCGATAATACCGTCGCCGCCAACACCGGCATCATCGACAACATCTGCCGTCCCGCAGGTGTCCCTGTCATCGCAGGCGAGGAAGGCATCTGCGCCGGCTGCGGCGTTGCCACCCTCTCCATCAGCTACTATGATCTGGGCGTTGCCACCGGCAAGATGGCTGCGCAGATCCTCACCGGTGAGGCCGACATCTCCACCATGCCTGTGGGCTATGCCGCCACCGTCACTCCCAAGTACAACGCTGACATCTGCAAGTCCCTGAACATCACTCCGCTGGAGGGCTACGAGGCCATCGGCTGAGAAAAAACGAACATCAAAGAGGGAAAGGCTCGCCCTTTCCCTCCTTTTCAAAGAAAATGGTGATCACACGCTGAAAAGAAAGTGGGGGAGAGGATGAAAAAGAAACTGTATCTTTTTGCTGCCGTGGCGTTGATGCTGACACTGGCTGCCTGCGGAGCTGCGGAGGAAAAAGAGAGTGTTTATGCCGTGGGCATCTGCCAGCTGGCCCAGCATGAAGCGCTGGATCTGGCAACGGAGGGCTTTGTGGACGCGCTGAACGAAGCTCTGCCCGGGCAGGTGAGCTTCGACCTTGAGAACGCCTCCAATGAGCTTGCCGCCTGTTCCGGCATTGTGAATCAGTTCGTGGCCGCCGAGGTGGATCTCATCCTTGCCAACGCTACCCCCGCCCTGCAGGTGGCCTCTGCCGCCACGGTGGACATCCCCATTCTCAGCACCTCCGTTACGGAGTATGGCGTGGCCATGGGTATTGAGGATTTTGACGGTCTGGTGGGCGGCAATGTCTCCGGAACATCGGATCTGGCTCCGCTGGATCAGCAGGCTGCCATGATCCTGGAGTGGTTTCCGCAAGCAAAGAAGATCGGCCTTTTGTATTGCTCCTCCGAGGCCAACAGCCGCTATCAGGTGGACCACATCCGGGAAGAGCTTGAAAAGCTGGGCTGCACCTGCACCGAGTATCCCTTTACCGACTCTAATGACCTCTCTGCTGTGACGGAGGGTGCCGCTGCTAATTCCGATGTGATCTATGTCCCCACGGATAATACCATCGCCTCTAACGCCGCCATTATTGATAATGTGTGCTTTGTTGCCGGTGTGCCTGTCATGGGCGGAGACCGGGGCATCTGCGCAAGCTGCGGCGTGGCAGCCCTCTCCATCAGCTATTACGATCTGGGCGTTGCCACCGGGAAAATGGCGGCACGCATCCTCACCGGTGAGGCAGAGATCTCTGCTCTTCCTGTGGAGTACGCCGAGGCGGAAAAGGTCTACAATCCCGCCATCTGCGAGCGGCTTGGCCTGACGGCGCCCCAGGGCTACACGGCTCTGAGCGAATAAGAGAAACACCATTCCTGAAGGAGATACGAATATGAATCCTGTTGCATTGCTCAATGCCATGCCCGGCGCCATTTCTCAGGGCCTGATCTGGGGAATTATGGCCATTGGCGTTTTCATCACCTATAAAGTTCTGGATGTCTCCGACCTTACGGTGGACGGCACCCTCTGCACCGGCGGCGCTACCTTTATCATGGCCACCATGGCGGGATTCCAGATCCCCATGGCGCTGCTGCTGGCATTTTTGGCCGGTCTTGCGGCAGGTCTTGTGACCGGCCTTCTCCATGTGGCCTGCGGTATCCCGGCCATCCTTGCCGGTATTTTGACCCAGTTGGCGCTGTATTCCGTGAACCTTCGCATCATGGGAAAGGCCAACCAGCCCATCAATGCCAACAATTATGATCTGCTGATCTCCTCTCGCAATGTCAAGGTCCTCAGCCCTGAAAACCCCATCTTCGTGGTGGGTGTGTTCGTGGTGCTGACCATCGCCGTTCTTTACTGGTTCTTCGGTACGGAGCTTGGCAGCTCTCTGCGGGCTACCGGCTCCAACGCCAATATGGCCCGGGCCCAGGGTATCAACACCAACTTCACCAAGGTGCTGGGCCTGATGCTGGCCAACGGCCTCGTGGCCCTTTCCTCCGCGCTGCTGGCCCAGTATCAGGGCTTTGCGGACGTGAATATGGGCCGCGGCGCCATCGTCATCGGCCTTGCCGCCGTGATCATCGGTCAGGTGGTCTTCGGTAAGGTCTTCCGAAACTTTGCCCTCAAGCTTTTGAGTGTGGTTCTGGGCTCCATCATCTATTTTGTGGTGTATCAGGTGGTCATCGCCCTTGGCATGAGCGGCGACGATATGAAGCTCATCACCGCTCTGATCGTTGCGGTGTTCCTCACCATTCCTTACTGGAAGGCCCAGTATTTCTCCAAGAGCGTGAAGATCGGAGGTGACCACCATGCTTGATATTAAGAATATCTACAAGACCTTCAATCCCGGCACCGTCAATCAGAAGACGGCCCTCAACGGTGTGTCCCTTCACCTGGCCCCCGGCGATTTTGTTACCGTCATCGGCGGCAACGGCGCAGGCAAATCCACCCTTCTGAACGCTGTGGCCGGCGTTTGGAAGGTGGACTCCGGCAGTATCTCCATTGACGGAGTGGATCTTACCCACATGCCCGAACATAAGCGGGCAAAGTACATCGGCCGCGTGTTTCAGGACCCCATGATGGGCACTGCCGCCACCATGCAGATCGAAGAGAATCTGGCCCTTGCCGCCCGCCGCGGAAAGGCCCGCACGCTGCGGCCCGGTATCACCAAGGCGGACCGGGAGGAGTATATCGAGCGGCTGAAGATTTTGGATCTGGGCCTTGAGGAGCGCCTGACCAGCAAGGTGGGCCTGCTCTCCGGCGGTCAGCGTCAGGCGCTGACGCTGCTGATGGCGTCCTTGCAAAAGCCCAAGCTGCTGCTGCTGGACGAGCATACCGCCGCCCTCGATCCCAAGACTGCCGCCAAAGTGCTGGATGCCACGGAAAAGATCGTTGCCCGGGATGACCTTACCACTTTGATGATCACCCACAACATGAAAGACGCCATTGCCTACGGCAACCGCCTGATCATGATGTACAACGGCCATATCGTCATTGATGTTGCCGGTGAGGAGAAGAAAAAGCTCACCGTCCCTCAGCTGCTGGAACTGTTCAGCAAGGTCAGCGGCAGCGATGAAGCCAGCGACAAGCTGCTTCTGGGCTGAGAAAAGTAAATTTTGCGCAAAATCAGGAAAAGGAGTTGCCGTTTTCGGCAGCTCCTTTTATAATTAAAATAATGTGATATTTTCAGCAGGAGGAACGAAGCTATGTACCGCTATATTTTCTTCGATCTTGACGGAACACTGACGGATTCCAAGGAGGGCGTGATCCTCAGCGCCCGCTATGCCATTGAAAAAATGGGATATCCCCAGCCGGATGAAGCTACGATGCTGAAATTTGTTGGCCCGCCGCTGGTGGATTCCTTCATGGAGCACTGCGGCTTCACCCGGGAGCAGGCAGAGCGGGCGGTGGAGCTTTATCGGGAGCGGTATGTGCCCATCGGGCTTTTTGAGAACGCTCCTGCACCGGGCGCGGCAGAACTGCTTGCGCGGCTGCGGGAGAAGGGCTATCAGACCGCGCTGGCATCCTCCAAGCCGGAAGTGATGTGCGAAACGGTTTGTACCCACTTTGGGTTTACCCCTCATCTGGATGTGATCAGCGGCAGCCCCCTCCACGGAGATTATACCAAAGCCGACGTGATCCGCGCTGCTATGGCCCGCCTTGGGCTGACTGCCGGGGATGCAGCAGAGATCCTAATGGTGGGCGACCGGAAGTACGATGTGCTGGGCGCAGCCGAATGCGGCATCGCCTGCGTGGGCTTGAAGCTCTTTGGCTATGCAGAAGAGGGAGAGCTGGAGGACGCCGGTGCGGTTGCCATGGTGCAGGATCTGAAAGAGCTGGAAGTCTACATCCTCAGCCACTAAAATTTAGAACACGTCTGCCTCTGGCAGGCGTGTTTGTTTTGGCTCTTTAGAGACAAGCAACCCCCGGCTCTGCCGGGGGTATTAAAACCTTATAGGTGGAAAAAGAAATGCCTCCGATAGTAAAATAGAGCCGGTTCGCCAACCGCACTAAAACTAAAGGAGGCAGTCAAATGACTGACATCAATAGTTTATCTCACTCGAAGTGGAGATGCAAGTACCATATTGTATTTGCACCGAAATACCGATGGCAGGCAATATACGGAGATATCCGAAAGGATATCGGAGTAATTCTACGAAAACTGTGCGAACAGAAGAA
>JAFQRI010000004.1 GCA_017410185.1 Oscillibacter sp.
GCTGTCAGCGGAGCTGACTGGGGGATTCCGCCCCCTTGGAAGGGGGCTGTCGGCACAGCCGACTGGGGGTTGCCCCCCGTCCCGCCAACCGCACTACCGACAGACCCCTCCCCCCTTTGAAGGGGGGACACAGGGGGGTTGCCAACCGCACCACCGACTACCGCCGCACCCCAAACCAAAGAACCGTCATTGCGAGGTACCGCCAAAGGCGGTGCCGTGGCAATCCGCCCCCCATTCACTACGCCCTGCAAGGGCATACCGGGAGCCGCCCCCGGCGCCACGATCGCATCCGTAGGAGCGTGTTCCTTCTGCCATTCGGTAGACTTCTTCACCCTGGCCTGGGCCCATTCCGGCAGCGCCTCAAAAGCCGCCTGATCCCACGGCTCCATATCAAAGCGGATCAGGGGAAGCGTAGGCACCGGCTGAGGGAATCCCGCCGGGATCTGAAAGCAGCCCTCGATGTTGGCATACTCCCCCGACTCATTGAGCACCACATTCAGCATGGCAGTCTTCCCCACCAGATCGTTGGTGTCCAGCTCCAGGAATTCCTCATCGGTAAATTCCCTTGCCTGCCAGGCCCCCACGAACTTCCGCAGGGCAGAGTTCTTGCTCTTGGCAATGTTGAAGGTACGCCCCAGAGTACGGGCTTCCTTTTTGCCATCGATCTCAATGTCAACACCGCTTAGCTCGAAGCCCAGCATCACCTGGTTGTTGTAGGTCTTGCCCTTATCCTTAAATTCGCAAAGCTGCTCTCCAACAGCGATGGAATATACACACACCGCCAAATATGTACCGCCGGGCACCGGAGGCAGACTGGGCTTTACGCCGCTCTTAATTTTCATATTCGCACCTCAATTCCTTGTCTTTTTCAGAAACCACCAGCCGGATCCGCTGTGCCTCCAGCTTCTCCAGGGAGGTAACGCTTTCCGCATTGTCGATAAACAGGGGTACCTGCAGCCCGAAGAACTCCGACAGGGTGTTGATCAGATCAATGCCCACATTGATCTTTGCCCCGGAATTCAGGCTTTCATAGGGTACACCGTTCAGGGTTACATCGCAGCGCTCTTCCACGCCGCCGTTGGCCTGTTCCCTAAACAGCCGGAACTTCGCCAGCTTGAAGAGGTCGTTCACCGTATCCTCCACAAAGCCCACCTTGTAGCGCAGAAACTCATCCATCAGGAACATCAGCCCATCCAGCCGCTCCATCTCGGCAGCCGCCTTTCTGCTCTCCTGCCGCAGCAGCTCCATTTTCTCCCGCACAGAGCGCAGGGTCTGCTCCTTTGCCAGCTCCTCCTGAACGGTCTTCAGATCCTGGTTAATCGTCCGCAGCTTGCTGCGCAGTTCCTCATCAGCCTGTGCGATCCCCTCTTTCAGGCGCTGTTTTTCGGCCTCCAGCGCAGCGATACGGCCGTTGATGTCCGCTTTCTTCGCTGCATAATCCGGCAGATCCTTGGGCGTAAATTGTGCCATTTCCGCCGCCTGGATCTCGGCGGTCAGCAGCTCCATAGAGCGCTGCTCCTCCTCCAGGCTCTCTTTCAGCTGTCGGATCTCCTCCTGTTGCTGTGCCTGCGCCTCTTTTTGCGCCTCTGCACTTCGCTGGATCTCGTCCAGCTGTCTCTGCTTCTGTGCTTCAAAGCGCTGTTTTGCGGCCATCAGCTGCTCCATAGGCAAGGTCTGACCGCAGACAGGGCAATCGCCACCCTGGAAGATCTCTCCGTTCACGCCAATCCAGCGATCCCTGGCAGCGGCAATGCCTGCATCCAGGCGTCGCACATCGGCCTCCAGGCGGTTCAGCCGATCCACGCTCCGTTTCCTGGAGAGATCCAGCTTCACCAGGCTCCGCTTCTGGGCACTCACATCGGGCATCTTCCGCAGCTGCTCCTCCCGGTAAGCCCGGTTCTCAGATTCCAGCTCGGAAAGCTCCAGCATCAGCTGCAGGATCTCTTTCTCCTGCTTATCGCTGCTACCCTCCTGGCCAAGGGCAGCAAGCTGACGGTGTACCGTCTCTTTTGCAGCATTCAGCTGATCCTGCTGCACCCTGGCAGCATCCAAGTCTGCCTGCTGCAGCTCCCGCTCCACTTCGCCCAGGGCCTCCAGCTTGGCGGGATTCTCCCGGCGCACATCCTGCAGGCCCTTGCGCTGGCTGTTCAGCACCTTGCGGTAGTCGTCCACGGTGAGCTTGCCCATAGCCTCCATCAGAGGGACAAAGCGCTTGTCCGTCTCCATAATGTCCTTATCCGAGCGGATACCCGCCAGGTCAAAGAGCATCCGGCGCCGTTCTTTCCACTCCATCTCCGAGGCAAAATAGCCCACAGAGGTCAGTACCCGCCAGGCCTTTTCGGAATCCCCGAAGAGCTGAGCGATCCGCCGCTCAAATTCGTACTTCTTGCAGGGAACGCGATTCACATAGTAGTCAGAGGTGTTTCCCTCAAAGCTCAAAGTGCTGCTGCCCCGCTTGGTGGCCCATACCTCCCGGAGGGTGCGCTTCAGGCTCAGCTGTTCCCCATCGCAGGAGAAAACCGCCTCCACCGCTGTCACCGCCTCGTGATCCTTCACATTCCCTTCCTGATCCAGAGGCTTAATGTCAATATTCTTCTCGCCGTTCCCCTTGCTATCCTTGCCGAAGAGCAGCCAGGTCAGCGCATCATACACCGAGGACTTGCCCGTAGCATTGTCCCCAAACAGAGCCGCCGAGCGCCCGCCCAGCTCCAGCACAAAATGCCGGTGGCACTTAAAATTTTCCATAGTCAGCTTTTCAATCACAATACTTTTCATCTTGCATTCTCCCATAAATTGATTTATAATGGAGACAGGTGAGAAACCTATCTACTTCCGCTTGTCGAGCTTCCCTCTCGGCAGGCGGTTTTTTCTGCCGGTCTGTTCCCGGCTGTCAACCGAATTCCCTTTTTATGTACTTTTATCGGTGTCATTTCCAACTGCACATTGTTTTCTCTCAGATATATCTGTCCCTATAGAACAGCCCTCTGTTATTCGTCTGAGACAATGTACAGAAGCGGGTTTGGTATGTAAGCCCGAAGGCATCACATCAGTACATGACGATCACACGTTTGGTGTCCACCAGGTCTTTCGGCTCATGCTCAAAGTAAGCTGCGATATTGCGCTTGGCTTCCAGTTTCCATACGCCACCGTCCGCCTCAAAAAGGCCGATCTGACCATCATCACGGACACGCAGCAAAAACTCGCTTTCCGGCTGTGCAACTTCCAGAAAGCTCCGGAAGGGCTGCAGCTTCACACGGGGTTTCAGCTGTACCGTCTCATTCAGAGAGACACCCTTCTTGGCAGTAACCGTCTGAGTCACGCCGTTGTCCATCGACTTGACCCCGCTCTCCATATTGATGCGGCTAAGCAGATCAAGCAGATAGGCTGTGTCGTCATTGGGGATGAACAAACTGCGGAGTTGGATAAGCATTTTCTCCGCCTCTCGGAAACCTCCGGCAAAACCGGGGACATCAGCCTTTGCGGTATAGAGCTTGTCTCTGGAAAGATCATCCAGCAGCGAGGTGAACACATTCACTGTCTCGTAGTCATCGACCTCAATAAAGAGTGTCGATGCCATAATGTCCAGTTCTTCCCGGATCAGCTTGCAGATGCTGTTCAGGCCGGAAACCCGAATACAATTTGGACGATCCACATGAGGGATGACCCTGTGCAAATGCTCTGTTGCGTAGGTATCTCCGTTGATTTCGAAAGTTTTAATCTCACGAAGGGAAGTGATCTTTTCAACAAACTTGGCTAACATGATTCTTCATCCTTTCTTATCTCATTCCGGCAATATTAAGGATCTTGGGTTTTTCCTGCTCTTTGCCGTTCATAAATAACTGACCGGGAATATGGGGAACCAGCTCCGCTACAACCATCTGGCCGTCATCTCCGCCACTGGTAACGCACAGCGAAGTTTGTACGGGATTGGCAGTTGCAAGCGTGCTTTTTGCCACAATCGATGCGCTGATCTTGCAGCGGGTATCATCCGGTGTAAGCTCGATCGTTAAGGTCATTTTCCGCTTTGCGGTAGCCTTGGTATTCGGATCCAGGATATTATCGATGATACGATCCATCTCATAGTCCACACGTTCCTTGATTGCACCCTGGGCCATCTCCAGGATGCTACTCACCTGACCTTCCATCGTCTCCATTACCTCCTTCCTCTATTGAAATCTGTCTGAAGATGTGATATAGTAAAAATAGAGCTCGGGTCATACCGCTCTGTCACTATCCCCTGTCGATCTTCCACATCGGCAGGGGATTTTTCTTTTTCGGAGCGATCGCACC